>PHAD01000047.1 GCA_002841595.1 Firmicutes bacterium HGW-Firmicutes-12 | reverse complement strand
CTTCCTCACGAGGAACAAAAACTACTTCAGCTACTCCGGGAATACTGGAGAACACTTCTTTCATTCCCTCTGCCTCTTCTCTGGGCACATCATCCTTTAAGTATATGTTTACCTCTAGCTCAGATTCCATTACAGTAGCTAGATAGTTAGAGTTTATTACCAAAAGCCAGGCCGAACCAAGAATTAAAAGGGAAATAGCAACTGTGGCTATTGAGGCCATAGTCATAAATTTATTTCGCCACAGTGAACGGAGGGCATCACGAAAGGCATAACTAAAACTGCTAAGCTTCACTTTTCATAGCACCCTCTTTCTTCATCTCTCACTATTGTACCATCTCGCAGCGCTATAACCCTGCGTTTCATCATATCAACCATCTCGCGATCATGCGTAGCCGTAATAATGGTTGTCCCGCGTTTGTTGATGGCCAACAGGATATTCATAATATCCCTGGACGTGTCAGGATCTAGGTTACCAGTAGGTTCATCAGCAATAATAATTAGGGGGTCATTTACTACGGCCCTAGCAATACAAACTCTCTGCTGTTGACCGCCAGAAAGCTGGGTAGGATATGAATTAAGCTTATCCTTCAAACCGACCATTTCTAGAACTGCCGGGACGCGTTCTCGCACTTCACTCCGTGGCATTTCAATAGCTTCCATCGCAAAGGCCACATTTTCATATACTGTCCTTTCCATCAGCAACCGAAAATCCTGAAATATGAAACCAATTTTTCTACGAATATAGGGTACTTCTCTATTCTTTATACGCAACAAACTACGACTGTCAATCATAATCTGACCCTTTGTCGGCATCTCTTCTCTAATCATTAACCGGGTCAAAGTTGATTTACCCGCTCCGCTAGGACCCACTATAAAAACGAATTCCCCCTTATTTATATGAAGATTTATATCTGAAAGGGCTTCCACCTTTATATCACCATTGTATACCTTGGACACATTAAACATCTGAATCATCATTTCACCCCATTATTGTATAGGTATGCTACTATTTACTGACGCACAAAGGCGAATTATGTTCCTTTGCTCTACCAATCTCTTTCTTCGACAGTTTAATAGCAATTCCTGCTGGAAAGGTTTGTTATTTTTAAGGCCTTCAGTCTAATTATCGACTAAAGGCCTTTTGTTTTTCGTTCTTTGTATGAAGTAATCCTGCTTAGGATTTTCTTTTTATTACCCTAAACACTGCCTCTTTTATATCCTTAGCTGTTAAACCGTATTTTTCTAATAACTCCTGGGGTTTGCCCGACTCACCAAACACATCCTTAACACCTACACGTTCCAATGGTGTTGGGGCATTTTCTGCTAGCACTTCGGCCACTGCGCTTCCTAGTCCACCGATAATGCTATGCTCTTCTGCCGTAACAATGGCTCCTGTCTCACGAGCCGCTAGGATAACGGCTTCCTGATCGATGGGTTTAATAGTAGCCATATTGATTACACGCACAAAGATCCCTTCTTTTTCTAACTCCTCTGCTGCCTTGAGGGCATCGGCAACCATGATGCCACAAGCTATCACACTAGCATCAGTACCAGAACGCATTATTGCAGCCTTACCGAACTTAAAATCATAGTCCTGACCGAACAACACTGGAACACCTGAACGACCCAAGCGTATGTATATTGGTCCATCCTTTTCCACTGCCGCTAATACGGCTTTTTCTGCCTCTATCCCGTCAGCAGGAACTACTACCATCATATTGGGGAGAGCACGCATCACAGCTATATCGGCAATCGCCTGGTGTGAAGCCCCATCCTCACCAACGGTAAGTCCGGCATGCGTAGCGGCGATTTTGACATTGAGTCTTGTATAAGCTATAGAATTACGGATTTGTTCAAAAGCGCGGCCCGTTGCAAAAACAGCAAAGGTACTGGCAAAAGGAATTTTGCCTGACGCAGCCAATCCCGCGGCTGTCCCCAGCAAGTTCTGCTCAGCTATCCCCATATTAAAGAAACGCTCCGGATAGTGCTTTTTGAAATCCGCAGTTTTTGTCGATTTTGATAAATCGGCGTCAAGTACTACCACACGAGGATCTAGGGCACCAAGCTTGACCAAAGCCTTCCCGTATGCATCGCGTGTTGCCATCTTTTCCATTACTCTTCCCCCTTAGAAGCAAGCTCCAGCAAAGCTTGCTCTGCCTGTTCCCTGTTAGGCGGCGTGCCATGCCAGCCGACTTCATTTTCCATGAAAGAAACCCCTTTACCTTTAATGGTCCTAGCAATGATTATGCTGGGTTTCCCTTTCGTCTTTTCTGCCTCAGCTACGGCTTGATCTATCTTTGAGTAGGAATGCCCATCTATATTTATAACATGCCAGCCAAAGGCCTGGAATTTCTCATCCAAGGGTTCAGGTGATATAACTTCATCAATTGTTCCATCTATCTGCAACCTATTGTAGTCAAGAAAAGCTACAAGGTTGTCCAGCTTATAATGGGAGGCCGACATGGCTGCTTCCCAGACCTGTCCCTCTTCGACTTCTCCATCCCCAAGCAGCACGAAGATGTGATAGTCCTTCTTATCCAGCTTTCCAGCTAAAGCCATACCAATTGAAGCTGAAAAGCCCTGACCTAAAGATCCGGTAGACATATCGACACCCGGAGCTTTCTTCATATCGGGATGTCCCTGCAGTCTGCTATTAATCTTCCGAAAGGTCAAAAGCTCCTCTCGTGAAAAGAAACCCTTCTCCGCTAAAGCCGAAAAAAGCACAGGGGCTGCATGCCCTTTACTCAAAACAAATCTATCACGATCAGGCCATTGTGGATTAGCTGCATCAATATTCATCTTATGAAAATATAGGTAGGTGACAATTTCTACTGCGGAGAGTGATCCGCCAGGATGTCCAGAGGCTGACTCAGCTAACATAGTAATAATATCTCGTCGTATCTGCCGTCCTGTCTCTTCAAGTTTATGCTTATTAATTGGTTTCATCTATATAGCTCCTTTACTATTGACAAACTAGATTTCTGCTGTCTTATTCTTAGCTTGCATACGAAGGTAGGCATCAATAAACTGATTAATATCGCCATCCATAACCCCCTGTACATTTCCTGCTTCCACATTAGTTCTGTGGTCCTTAACGAGACTGTAGGGATGAAAAACATAAGACCTAATCTGACTGCCCCAGCCAATCTCCTGCTGTTCGCCCCTAATACTACTGAGTTCAGCTTCGTGTTCCGCGCGTCTTCGTTCAAGGAGTTTTGCTTTAAGTATCTTTTCGCAGGCCATACGATTAGAGATCTGGGATCGTTCATTCTGGCACTGTACTACAATTCCTGTAGGCAGATGCGTCATACGTACGGCCGAATCTGTTTTATTTATGTGCTGTCCCCCAGCCCCGCTGGCTCGATAAGTATCCACCTTAATATCCGCATAATCCAGCGCAATATTCTCGTCGGTTTCATCGTTAACTTCGGGTAGCACATCTATCGCGGCAAAAGAAGTATGTCGCCTGCCTGATGAATCGAATGGAGATATACGAACCAAGCGATGAACCCCTTTCTCCGCCTTTAAACATCCGTACGCATTTACTCCTTTAATGAGTAAAGTAACACTCTTTACCCCGGCTTCATCACCAGGCAAATAATCTAGCATTTCCACAAAAAGGCCCTGGCGCTCTGCCCAGCGAGTGTACATACGCAAAAGCATCTCGGTCCAATCCTGAGACTCTGTGCCTCCAGCCCCCGGGTGTAATGAGATAATGGCGTTACAGGCATCATATTTATCACTAAATAGAAGCTGTAGTTCCATCGCATCAAGGTCACCAGAAAGTTTTAGCATAGTCTCCTCTAGTTCCGCTAGGTACTCCTCCTCTTCCTGGGCCATTTCTAAAAGAACTTCTGCATCCTCGTACTGCTTATTTATCAGCATCCATTCTTCAAGCTTGCTTCTTAATGCACTACTCTTTTGTACAATTTTCTGCGCCTCATCCATTCCATCCCAAAAATCAGGCTCGTTCATATTTGATTCTAATTCCTCTAGCTCTTTCTCCTTAGCAGGCAGGTCAAAGAGACCCCCGTAAATCTTCTAATCTCTTCTTTACCTTCTCAAGCTCACGCTTAAATTCAACTGACATAGTAAAAACCCCCTAATCTTTCCCACAACACTTTTTATATTTCTTCCCACTACCGCACGGACAAGGATCGTTTCTACCTATTTTACTACTGTGTGCGGGTGTTTTTTGAACTTCCTCATCACCTCGATTTTCGATAAGGTCTTGCCGTTCCTTAGGTTTTTCAACAACTGTAACATGGTATACATAACGTACTATCTCATCTTGTATTTCTTCTATCATCAGTTTGAACATTTCATATGCTTCATATTTATATTCAACTAACGGATCTCTTTGTCCATAGGCCCGTAACCCAATGCCATGGCGCAATTGATCCATCGCATCCAAATGGCCCATCCATTTATCATCGACTATTCTAAGAGTAACAAGACGTTCCAGCTCCCGCATATTCTCGACACCAAGCTCAGTTTCTCTCTTTTCGTATTCCTCGAGAGCTTGATTATATAGTAGTTCCCGTATCTCCGTTTCTTCAAGTTTAGCTAAATCCTCGGGGCTCAACTCATGGTTGGGTATGAATAGAGTTCGAGCCAGATCCAAAAGGCTCTTTAAATCCCATTCCTCGGGATACTTGCTCCCTCCGGCAAAGGCATTGATAGTCCGCGTAGTAACCTTTTCAACCATTTCTAGAATACTATCCTTAATATTTTTACCCATTAAAACATTGCGACGCTGAGTATAAATCACTTCACGTTGCTGGTTCATAACATCGTCATATTCAAGAACGTGTTTACGGATATCGAAGTTACGGCCTTCTACGCGACGCTGTGCCGTCTCAATAGCCCTCGAAATCATCCCTGCTTCTATGGGAATACTGTCATCCATACCTAATTTATCCATCAGACCCATGATGTTTTCCGAACCGAACAGCCGCATTAGATCGTCCTCAAGAGAGATAAAGAATTGACTGTTACCCGGGTCCCCCTGTCGTCCGGCCCGACCACGTAGCTGATTATCTATACGTCTGCTTTCGTGACGTTCTGTGCCTATTATATACAACCCACCCGCTTCTACTACTTCTTCATGCTCGCGGTCGGTTTCTTTTTTCTTATCTTCATATAGGTTCTGGTAATGCTCCCGCAGTCGTAGGATATCCACGTCCTCAACCGCGCTATTTCCGGCCGCTTCTTCAATGATGTGGGTTTCAAAGCCTTGTTTTTTCATTTCCTCACGTGACATAAAAGCAGGATTACCACCAAGGATAATGTCAGTTCCACGCCCTGCCATATTGGTCGAAACTGTTACAGCACCCTTCCTACCTGCCTGCGCTACGATTTGTGCTTCTAGGTCATGATACTTGGCATTAAGGACCTGATGTGGTACCCCTCTTTGGGTTAATATTTGGCTTAATAGTTCTGATTTTTCAATTGAAATTGTGCCTACCAAGACAGGTTGGCCTATTTTGTGTTTTTCAACAATCTGTTCGACTGCCGCATTGAATTTACCTGTCTCAGTGCGATATACTGCATCAGGTAAATCCTTTCTAATCATAGGCATATTAGTCGGGATAACTATAACATCGAGCTTATAAATTTTTCTAAACTCTTCCTCTTCAGTAACGGCTGTCCCAGTCATCCCAGCTAACCGCTTGTACATACGGAAATAATTCTGAAACGTTATCGTTGCTAAGGTCTGTGATTCCTTTTCTATCTTCACACCTTCCTTGGCTTCGATAGCCTGATGTAGCCCTTCACTGTACCGACGTCCGGTCATTAATCTGCCCGTAAACTCATCAACAATGACAATCTCTCCATTTTTCACGACGTAATCAACGTCCCGCTTCATCAGCGTATGGGCTTGCAGGGCCTGATTAACATGATGGCTCAGTTCAATATTAATGTCATCATAGAGATTTTCAATACCTAGTAATTTCTCAACACGTTCCACTCCCAGCTCAGTAAGTGTAACAACTCGCGCTTTCTCATCAGTATTAAAGTCCTCTTCCTTCTTCAGTCGTGGGATAAGTTTTGCGACCTTTTGATATAAGTCCTTGGGCTTATTTCCAGCACCTGAAATAATTAGAGGCGTTCGGGCTTCGTCAATCAGAATACTATCCACTTCATCGACTATGGCATAGGAGAGATCACGCTGTACCATGTGTTCAGGATGAATAACCATGTTATCCCGTAAGTAATCAAAGCCATATTCGTTATTCGTACCATAGGTAATATCTGCGTTATATGCTGTTCTGCGTTCATCAAAGGTAAGTCCATGAGCAATCAATCCTACACTAAGACCAAGGAACTCATAAATCTGGCCCATCCACTCGCTATCTCTTGTGGCTAGATAGTCATTAACGGTAACAATATGAACTGCCTTTCCGGTGAGCGCATTCAAATAAGCCGGTAAGGTAGCAACTAGCGTTTTACCTTCACCTGTTTTCATTTCGGCAATCTTACCCTCATGTAAGGCTATGCCCCCTATCAACTGCACGTCAAAATGCCGCATGCCCAGCACTCTCCGTGAAGTCTCTCGTACAACAGCAAAAGCTTCGGTCATGATATCCTCAAGGGTTTCACCGTTAGCTAGGCGCTCTTTAAATTCTATTGTTTTACCTCGTAATTCATTTTCACTTAAGGATTGCATCTGCGGTTCCAGTTGATTTATCTTTTCGACCTTTTTACTCAGACGTTTAATCTCTTTCACATTATCATCAAGTATATTCTTCAAAAAACCTAATACCATTAGCGGCACCCGCCTTCAATTTTTTCCTCTATAAAGAAGAACCTTCTTCAAGGTTCTTCTTATCCTCATTCATTTTAGCACTTTGCTCGTGGTCTAGCAACACTACAAAGAACCATAAAAAGGAGAGCTAATGCTCTCCTTTTATACTACAATCGGGGAAATATAAGTTCTTCGGAAGGCAATATGATTTTTCTTTATCAGAATTCGGGCTCAATTAGACCATAGTTCCCATCATTTCTTTTATAGACTACGTTGACTTCTTCTGTTTCCGCATTAGAGAAAACAAAGAAATTATGACCTAGCAGATTCATTTGCATTACCGCTTCTTCAATTGGCATCGGCTTAATTGCAAATCTTTTGGTCCGTACTATCTCCGGCTCCTTGTCCTCATCTACTGTTCCTGCGCCTATAACAGGAGTTAAATCCTTGATGCTGTGACTCTTATTCCTTTTTATTAAACGTGTTTTATACTTATTAATCTGTTTTTCTAATTTCTCCACTACTAAATCAATACAAGCATACATATCGGCTGATTCTTCTTCACCTCGAAGTATAAACCCATTTATAGGCATTGTTACTTCAACCCGGTGTCGGTCTTTTTCGACACTAAGAGTGACGATAGCTTCGGGATCATTTTCGAAATATTTGTCTAACTTCCCTAGCCGTTTTTCTACATATTCCTTTAAAGCTGCGCTTAATTGAATGTTCTTTCCTCTAATTTGAAATTTCATGCCATCCACTCCTCTCAAGAATATGTTATATATATTATTCCCCTCAGCATGAAAAAATCCTTCATTTATTACTAATATATATTTCTATATTTGAAGCCCTGATTATTCAATCAGGGCTTTTATCAATCAAAGTAAAACTATATTGGATTATATTTTACAATCTCCTTAGGCCTTTTTTACATTCGCGGCCTGAAAACCTTTTGGTCCATCTACAATTTCGAACTCTACAAGCTCCCCTTCTTGAAGTGCCTTAAAGCCTTCCTGTTGAATAGCGGAAAAGTGAACGAATACATCATCGCCATCTTCCCTTTCGATAAATCCATAACCTTTTTCTTTGTTAAACCATTTTACATTTCCTTGCATGAAAAACATTCCTCCTAAAAATAAATACAGTGGTAGCCCACCTCGTTGAATTATAGCACCGGGTAATTATTTAGTCAAATATTTCTATAATTATGATTATTAACGAATTGTTATTCAACTTGTCCTTGTCTGATGCACACATTTCTCTGATAATTACCTTATCATTCATCATCTGACATATTATAAACGACACTTTTTTCTGTGGATAATGTGGATATATCTGTTGATAACTATCATACCGGATGATACAAATGTGGATAACCACGAAATACTATATTACTTTATTTTACATTTTTATTTAAATTGTTCTCATGACAGAATTTAGTATTCTCTGTCGAAGAACATTGTTTTTAATTGTTTTAAGTATATCAATTGTTACAATATATTACAATTTTCTCTTCTATTTTATAGTGCTAATCAAAAAAGGCACCTCATGGGATGCCTCACAAAAGTTACTTTGAAAAATCTACAAAAACTCCATCATTATTAACCATTTTATTTTGATATGCATTCTTAGCCTTCTTCTCTTTTTGGATATGCTGTAGATTGTCGGCCGTCTCCTTTATTTTGTAGCGTAGCGTTTCCTCATTGATTTTATCTAGATCTTTAATCTTGACCAGAAAGGCAGTGGACTTTTCCATAGTAGCGGCCAACTGAGTAACAGCAGTACCATTGTATTGCTGGGTAATACCGCTGATTGAAAATTCAAGGATTCCTAAGATAGCTACAATCTTTCCCTTCAGTTCTCCTATCTTTGCCTGCATAGCTTCTAGACTGCTTATTAATTCCTGACGTTGGTTAATCAAGGCAATAAGCCTGTCAGTATCAACCTCGCCCTCGCGTACGCATTTTTCCTGTTCAAGGGCTAGCTCATACATTTTCTCATACAGAGGTATTTGTTCTTCATAACCTTCCGACATTCGTTGGAGTAAAATTCTAATATCATTATCCTTCAACGCTACACCATTCCTTCGCGGGCCTTCACCGCCGCCTCAGCCCACGTTTCTCGCAATTCAGTAAGAAATCGCAGCGCCTCATCTATAATGGCGGCATCCTTATTCATATTGGCCTCGACTAAACGTATATATAAGTAATCATACAAAGAATATAGCCTTTGTGCAATCTCATAATCGAAATTAAGCGAACTTATTAACTCCTCAATTATATCCTGAGCTTTAATTAGATTAGTATGTGCCATCTCCTCTTGCTTTTCTTCTATTGCTTTCACAGCTATTCGGCAAAAGCGTATTGCCCCGTCAAAAAGCATTAATAGAAGCTTTTCCTGAGATGCAGTATTCACCTGTTGCTGGCGATACTGTTGATATGGATTGGGTACTGCCATAAATTCTTCACCCTTTCTAATTATACGTATTTATCCAGCATAATTCCAACCATTTCCTGGATTTTTGCCGATAGCTCAAGCATTTCTTCTGATGGAATTTGCTTAATAACTTCGTGAGTGTTTTTATCAATAATTTGTACATACATCCGACTAGTATCTTCATATACTTCAAAGTTCAACTGATGGTTGTATAATTCTGCTGCCTTATTCATAATTTCAACAATAGTTTCGGCATCTTTCTTATCTACTCTTGTCTTACCATTTTTACTTTCTGATACTTGTTGATTCTTTAGACCCTGCTGGGCATTTTCTTTCGAAACATTTTGATTCAATACGTTTTCTTTCGGAGCACTCTGGGTCTGGGCAACTTTTGTAATATTATTAACAGGCGTTATTTTTTTAACTTCCACGCTCTAACACCCCCTTCTTCTTTAGGAGCCTTGTGCTCCTGCCAACATGTTTGTTAACCAACTGCTTTGTTGATTCATACTGGAAATAGCAGTTTCCATAGCAGTGAACTGACGCCAGTAACGATCCTCTAACCTAGTAAGTCTATCTTCCAGTGAATAGATCTGATCATCCAAATCACGCATCGTTCGACTTATGTAAGACTTATCATACAAGTTTGAACTGGAACCAGCATACGACGTAATCCTTCCGATTGTTTCGGTTATTGTATCGTACAATCTCGCCGCTACGCCTTCTTCTCCTGCTGTATCACTATCATTATTGAAGAGCTGTGCCACACCTTCCGTATTCTCTTCAAGAACTGTACGTAATTTGCTCTCGTCAATAACAAGCTTGCCGCCATTTCCATCCCAGTAGTTTCCGGTAGTAATCCCTATCTCAGCTAATGAGCTATAACCATCTACTCCCTTTACTGTCTTGCTGATGCTTGTTCTCATATTAGTTAAAAGCCCACGCATGATGGGGTCATTCTTCAAGAGACCGCTTTTAGCTTTTTCTTCCCATTTCTCGATCTCCGTTTCAGAAAGAGACTCTTTTTCTTCATCGGTTAGGGCACCGTATGTACTATATGTTTTTTCTGACAATTTCTCCGATATTGTTTCATATATCTCGTTATATTGATCCACAAAATCTACAATAGATTTATATACTGCATCGGTGTCTTGTTTGACTTCAACCTTCGTGGCTGAACCTGTCAGACCTCCTGAAGTTAGACCTTTTAGGTCGAAGGTGACACCATTGATCGTAAAGCTGTTGCCTGAACGTGAAGTTTGTAAGCCATTTAACTCAAACTCAGCATCCTTACCCGCTGTCATTTGATTATTATCAATCTTAATAACAGAAGAAAAGAAAACCCCAGTTAATTCCAAGCCTGCACTTGAGCCTGTTCCCGCAGAGCTTAGAGCCAATTTGTCTGTAGCGCTATCATAAAACATAGAAATAGCTGCGTCATCACTGTTATTGATAGTTGAAGTTATTTTATCCAGGCTATCACCATAAGAAAAGGTAAATTCCTCATCATTGACGGTCACAGTAAAAGTATCCTCCGCTAGCTTTCCATCAAAAAACGTGCCTGCATTTGATAATTTATAAGCCTGTGAAAGTATGGATTTACTGGTGTCTATTTTATCATCAGCAGTTGAAGAAATAGCTCCTGTACTCGCATTAATTGCCACCTCGGCAAGCTGGGCTACTTTGATACTGTAAGTACCTTTTGCTGCAGAAGAAACTGCTGTTGCCGTGACAATATCACTATCTTCTGTAGTAACCTGTTTGGCAAGGTACGGTGATTGTAGCTTCATATTAAAAGCCTTGTTTTTCAGGCTCAAGAGGTTGAGGTTAATGCTTCGGTAATCTTCTTGCTTCCAGGTCCAAACCTGTTTAGACTTCATTTTATTGTTCAAAGGAGCCTTCGCTACTTTCATCAGATCCTTAACGATAGAATCCGTATCAATCCCTGACGATAAGCCTCCGACACGAAGATTAGTATTAACCATAATTCTCTCACCTCTAAACTATCAAAATTGAGGAAAGGGGCCGACAAAAAGCCGGCCCTCTTTTTACTTAATGTATTACTGTAACAGTTGAAGAACCTGTTGTGGTCTCTGATTAGCCTGAGCCAGCATAGCTGTACCGGCTTGAGCCAGGATATTCTGCTTAGTGAATTCCATCATCTCTGCAGCCATATCTACATCACGAATACGAGACTCGGCTGCAGTCATGTTTTCAGCGGAAGTACCAAGGTTATTTATGGTATGCTCTAACCTATTCTGATAGGCACCCAAACGGCTTCTTTCGGTAGAAACTGCACCGATGGCATCATCGATAGCTGAAACTGCCGCTGAAGCATATGCTGCGGTAGAAACATCTAGCGCATACTGATTTGTTGCTCCATTATTCTCAACATTGGCAGTACCGCTGGTGAAATGAGCCACACTTCCATCACCTGCAGTTTGGCTGGCTCCGGAGGCGGTGGAGGTTAATTCTATAGCCAGACCTCGCATGTCACTGAAGCTTGCTTTAAGAGTCTGCCCAGCGTTAGCACCGATCTGCATACTGAGTTCACCATTGCTAACTGTAACTTCCTGTGTACCCGTCGTAGCCGAAAAATTCAAGGCTACACCGCTAACACCAGAAGCCGTGTTGGCAATGCTTCGTCCTGTAGCACTGGTATAGTTTGTGCCTACCCCAGTATCTTGGTCAGTAACAGTCCAGGCTACGTCTGCAGAAGCTGTAGCACCAGTATTGTCATTAGCTATGTGTAGGCTTCTCCCACCAAAACCCTCGGTAATTGTAACATCATTAGCCGACCCCACCTGTGTTGAAGTAAAGACAAGGTTAGTATTTGTGGCATTATAGGACAGCTGCACATTCATTTCAGCTGTGTCAAGGGCGGAATTCACATTGGAGATGAAATCCGCTAGAGTATCATCTTCAGCAACAGCTACCGTTACGCTCTTGCCACCTGCCGCTATGTCGATAGTACCGCCACCCCAACCGGTTCCAAAAAGATCCTCATTATCTAATTGGCTGGTAAGAGCTAAGGCCGCTCCATCATAGTCCTTGGTCAATACGGCAAAGTTATCATTAGTATCATCAGTTACTGCAGAACCGGAAGCGACAAGCACTTGATCTGTTCCATCGGCAAATACTGCTACGTGACCAGCAGCAATTGTATCTACATAACTTGTGAAGGTGTCTATATCAGAAAACATATGTACGTTTGCTCCAGCAATGGCATCAGCTGCATCTACAGCACCACCAGACGAATCGGCAATAAATGCTACTCCTGCAATATCATTTATAGAGGTAGCTGCGGCAACGTCGATAGCGATGATAGTCTTAGCGGCAGGGTCGGCCACAGTTGCACTGGCAGTAGTTAATGTATCGGTAGCATTCGATACGACTAGCGCACGGGATGTCTCAATCTCCGCCGTACCGGCAGCTGTCAGGTTTACTGAATAAACTTTATTTGTTCCAGCGGTAATTGTAGGATCAATAGTTCCCGTTACGGAGGCATTACTGATAGTGCTGCCTGCTCCCAAAGCAGCTGCACTGCCGGAGGCACCGTTTAACACTTTTTTGGTGTTGAACTCGGTAGTGTTACCGATTCTATTGATTTCCGAAGAAAGCTGATTGATTTCTCTTTGCATTTCAGCTCTGTCATCACTAGTGTTGGTGTCGTTGGAGGCCTGTACTGCCAGTTCCCGCATGCGCTGCAGGATAGAGTGAGTCTCGGTCAACGCACCTTCTGCTGTCTGAATCATCGAGATAACGTCCTGGGAATTCCGATTGGCCTGATTTAGACCCCTGACCTGACCGCGCATCTTTTCAGATATGGCCAGCCCCGCAGCATCGTCACCAGCGCGGTTAATCCGCAGACCTGAAGACAGCTTTTCTAAAGATTTTCCTAACGCAGAGTCGGTTTGAGTTATGCCGCGCCATGCATTTAAGGCAGCAATATTGTGGTTAATTCTCATTACTAATCATCCTCCTTGATTTTTGTTCGCACATCCATGTGCTTTTTTTATAGCAACACCTTCCCTTTGACATACGGCCGCTAGTCTTAAAGAATAGGTGGTTCTATACCTACTTTATCGTACAAATGTATTAAACTCTTTAGTCCTAATTTGACTAATTTAGATTAAATTTTTGGTTTTTTTGATATTTTTTTCAATTTTTCTTTTGTTTTAGCCTTAACTAGTTACTTTTCCTCATTTTGGGTAAGTCTTATTAAATTTGATAAATCCACATTCTCTGGGATTTCTACTGCTCGAAGATTTTCCTCAATAATTTGTTCATAGATTTCCTTGCGGTAAATAGGAACGGCCCTCGGAGCTTGAACAGCAAGCTTTACCTGGTCACCACGCACTTCTACAACTGTAATTTCAATATTTTCACCTATCATTATGCTCTGGCCTATTTTCCTTGTTAAAGCAAGCATTATTCCTCACATCCCCCTATGCATAGCCGCAGCAGTTTTAGGTTGGGCGCGGGTATTTAATATGAACTGTGTATTATATGGACTATTAACCAGGATTACCTGACGGCCTAATCCTTTGTTAGTATTTATAACTATTGGCGCGGCTAAATTGGCACTAGTTTTCTTCCCTTCTTCACGAATAGTAAGGACTACGAATACTAACGCTTCCTCTTGTGAAGTAATCTCCAAGGCCGCAAGGTCATCTTCGGGAATATCGACAACATAGCCTGAGCTTAAAAAATAAAATGGATCTGCAATGACGAACGTTAATTCCGGTGATTCAAGAGACTGCAAAAAGCAGATGGGACCTTTCTCCTTATACTCAATCGGTATGTATTTCTTTTGTTGTGGAAACCCAGGTAAACCCCACGGGAAAGTGATAATTTGCTGTTCATCGATTTCTATTTCGCCAAATCTCATAGTATTGATGCGCATTATATCGCCTCCTTTTCAAGTTATATGGCATTATGTATTAATTTAAAAAGTCTACGAGTGTAGGTCTGATTATCTGCGCACCTACCGACAAAGAAGCCTGATATACGCTCTCTTGATTCTTTAATTCCAAGATAGTTTTCGCCACATCAATATCCTCAACTGTTGATTGGAGTTTTGTTAAATTAAGCTCCTGATCCAGCAGACGCTGCGATATCATTTCCAGACGGTTGACCCTCGACCCAACTTGGGATCGCAAGGATATAACTTGATCAATATTAGCTTGGATATTCTCTATATCGGTCTCACTTAAGCTTAACATATCACCTGAGAGCATATGATCATATATTCCTTTTAGAGTACCCATCATATCCTTCTCTTGAAAAACATCTTGGGCAGTAATATTCACCGGTATTGTTACACCTACACTGATTTCATATTTTATACTGTCCGTGTTCGCATTGGTCCAGCTGCCACTTTCATAGGGTTTATGCATTGTGTTGCTACCGCCAAAAATATATCTTCCTCCGAAGGTGGAATTACCAATGGTGCCCACTTCTTCCATAAGCTGTCCGACCTCTTCAGAAATGGCTTTGCGCTCGTTATCTTCCAAGGTATCGCTGGCCGCATATACGGTAAGCTCATAGACTCGGTTAAGCACCTCAGTTAAGCCACCAAGGGCTTCGTCTGTATTTTCAAGCCAACTCTGGGCATCACTTGCATTAGATTGGAATTGTTTGCACTCACTTAGCTTGCTGCGAATGCGAAGTGAATCGACAATACCTGCCGGGTCATCGGAGGGTTTGTTGATCCTCTTGCCACTTGCCAACTGGTTCTGATAATTATCCAGGCTACGCAGGTTATTGCCTAAATTGCGTTTCAAGTTATTAATTAGTACATTATTAGTTACTCTCATTACGGCTTCACCTCATCTCTATTAACGTTTACCGGCCCATCAGTCCTAGCCTATTTACAATCAAGTCCAACATCTCATCCATAGTGTTAATAATTCGAGCTGCTGCCGTGTAAGAATGCTGGTATTTTATCATGTTAGCCATTTCTTCATCGAGAGAGACGCCAGAAACAGATGCGCGCCTGTTCACGAGTTGTTCAACTAGCAGGGTTTGATTATCATACATTCTCTCAGCCTCCTGAGTAACTATACCCAGTTGGGAAACGATTGTGGTGTAAAAATCATCAAAAGTGGCCGTATAATTTCCTGTTGCCGCAGGATTCATGGTCAGCTTATTATCCAATTGAGCAATAGCCAGTGCATTGCTACTGTCCCCTTCAATAACAGGAGATGCCGTACTTGCTGCAACCTTATTGGAATCGTCTATGAGTTCTTGATTAACAGCTATATTATTCGCAGAAAATGGCTGGGTAAGGTCTTTCTTTACAAAGAAATCAAGGCCCGGCTCCAATCCCGTTGTGTTGTTCAAGCCTGAACCGGCACTATGTAAGGCATTAACTTCCTCCGCTATTCTTTCGGCCAAATTAGAAAACTGTTCCTTCATACCGTCTATTTGCTTGTCACGCATATCAAGGTATCCTTTTAATTTCCCGCCATTTACAGTTACAGAACCTATTGTATTCCCAGTATAACTATTGATCCATTGCAATTCTGCTTGTGTAGGATCCATAACATCCGCAGAAAAACCCATATGTCCTGCGTAACTCCCCGAGACTAAAGTAGCTCCACCGCCTGTTATTGTGATGGCTCCGGTTTGGTCTTCTACTATATCTAAGGGTAGAAGCTCTGAGAGCTGTTCTACCAACAACTCACGCCTGTCCCGCAAATCATTAGCTTTCACTCCCCCAAGCTCTGCCTTAACTATCTGGTCATTCAG
Organism: Firmicutes bacterium HGW-Firmicutes-12; assembly: GCA_002841595.1. GTDB lineage: Bacteria > Bacillota > Peptococcia > DRI-13 > PHAD01 > PHAD01. Next base: position 2,193 of record PHAD01000047.1, on the reverse strand, counting down.
ATTTACTATTTGATTACTTAAGGAATTAAGCTCATTGACCGTACTTTGAATTCCTGAGTTTATATCTGTCTGTAGTTCACTTAACAGCCTGTCCATATGCGAAAAAGTATCTACTAGATTTATCCCGTTTTGGACCACGAGACCCCTAGCTGCAGTATTTTCCGAACTCTTGCTCAGTTGCTGCCAGGAGGCCCAATATTCATCAATAACTGAACGTAAGCTGCTTTCAGAAGGCTCATTTATTATCAATTCAATCTTAGAAAGAATATCTGACTTGGTCTCCCATTCTCCTAAGACCTTATTTTCATTCCTAATCTGCGTATCAACGAATTGGTCACGGATACGGCGTATTTCTTGGATATTTACACCCGTTCCGACATATCCTTCACTCGTCTTAATAGGTTTATTCGTCCCCATAATTACACTTTGGCGCGAATAACCCTCGGTATTGGCATTGGCAATGTTATGGCTCGTGACATCTAAAGCCCTTTGTTGGGCCTGTAACGCGCTAATCCCTATATTCAAGCCAAAAAATGTTGAACGCATAGTATCACTCCGGTCTATACTTTCTTATCCAGAAGTTTGGTTAGATTTTCTACCTTCATAGCTCTTGTGGCTGTGTATGTAGTCTGTGTTTCTTGGGTAAGGGTATCTAAAGAAAATTGGATAAATCGTAAGGATTGTTTAATTAGCTCTATATTCTCGCCATTTACTTTTTCCATTTGTGTCATCAGTTCTATCATGGATTTTTGGAGTTCATCCAACTTCTCCTGTATGTTCACTGGCGCAGCTTTCATGAGCTCTCGTAAAGGTGCGTTTTCTTCTAGCCCGTATACTTTTATAATTTCATTGGTGCAACAGAAACGTTCTTCTTCAAGTCGTCCTACTTGAATAATCAGCATTTCCTCTTGTTTATTGAGGCCTTCTAATACTTCAAGTGATCCTTTAACAAGCTCGGTCTGTTTCAACTTGCCAAGAGCTTGCAGGTCTTCATAAATCTTTTTCTGACCTTCCAGCAGATCTACCAGGTTATAAAAAACCTGCTCCATTTTAGCACCCCTTCACCCTTCATAATAAGCTGTCGTTTAGAATTTTCTCGGCAATATCTTCATTGCTAACTTCGTAAGAGTCTTCTCTTATCTGCATTTTGAGAGTTTCTAATTCTTTGTCATCTTTTTTTGGTAGAGCTTGGATAGCCTTCATAGCAACACTAAACAAACGGGCCTCGGAAGAAATGTTAATCCCATCCTCCCTAGATTTCCCTTTTGTAGTTTCAGCTTTTTCGGTTGTGTTTTTCTTGTCGAAGATCTTTTGAATGCTAGATATCTGCAGATTACCGATTCTCACTAAAATCACTCCATTTTATATAATTAATAAATACTATTTCTTAATACATCATTCACCTAATACTTAATCGTAGGTTCTATCCACTTTTATTAATACGATAATAGCGCAAAAAAGACGTTTATCATAATATAACGTCCTTTTGCTTCTCTTTTTGTCTATATTCATCTAAGATTTTTTCCAAAAGTGCATCCGTGGAGTATGCTCATCTTTGGTGACGGTCTCTTTGTGCTGTTCCTCTAATTCCTTTTTATTCTCTTCTAGTACCTGTTTTCTTAAACCTGAAGATAGTCTTTCTGTGCATGTTTCACACAATCGACCACTAGTAATACTCTTCCCACAAACCTCGCAGTTGAGAATAATCTTTTCATTAGATGAAGCTACGCTAATCCGACCCTCACGGATATACCGCATAATTCTTTCCTCACTTATTCCTGTCTCTTCACTGACTTTAGGAATACCCACATTTCTGTTTCTTACTATAAAAGTACGTACCTTCTTAAAATCTACTTCATCCTTTTCTAGACATGCAGCACAAAGATTTGTTCTAATATAAGTAAATACACTACCACATTCTGGGCAATTACGTAATTCCATTACGACACCTCCTTATATATTCCAACTATATAATCATTAATACATTCGATGTATAGTAATTTACTTCCTGCTAATTTCAACAAATGTTTGTCCAGTAAATAATTGCTTATCAAAGCCTGTTGCCCAGGTCAATCCAAATATTCTTTTAGCTCCTGCCTTTCGCAGTACAGCTGCGGCAGAGACCATGGTAGCTCCGGTAGTAAGAATATCATCCACAAGCAGAACGTTTTGGGCTTTTAATATCCCGCATGA
>PHAD01000046.1 GCA_002841595.1 Firmicutes bacterium HGW-Firmicutes-12 | reverse complement strand
TAACTTGAAAAACTCTAATTTAGAGGATTGTCCCACATCTTAAGGAAAGTTTCCATACACCATGTTATTGGACGGTTACCATTAAAACATAGGATAATAGCAAAGACTATCATTTAGAAGTATTTACACTTGAAGGAAGTGGATAAACCGAGTAAAGGGGAGGGTATTTTTGACTGTTGGTTCGCAAGTAAAACAAACAGTTGCTAGTCTGAAGGGTATTCAGGCTACTTTAAAAGTCTATGCAACACAAAGTGAAGAGCATGAAATTAAGGCTGTGTTTACCGAGACTGTCGAGATAACCGAGAAGGTTTTAAAAGACTTGGAAGCAAGGGTGAAGGTATTAGAGTTTCAGGAACCACAATATAAAGGCAATTAGAGAGGGACAGATATGCCAGAATGGATTAATATTTTATTGCGTTCAGTATTATTATTTTTTGCTGTATTGCTCTTGGTTAGACTTTTGGGCAAAAGGAAGCCATCTAGGTTAACTCCCTTTAATTATGTCACATACGGAGTTATAGCCATCATAACCTCCCTGACAATACTTAATCTTGTAGAAAACATAGCCTTTGGAATTATAGCATTGGTTGTGTGGGCACTTTTACCCATAGCTTTAGATCTAGCAGCTATGAAAAGTAAATGGGTGCATGAATGGGTTAATGGTAAACCGACCATCCTAATTAAACAAGGGAAGGTGATGGAAGAAAATCTTGCCCAGATGCGACTTACTGGAGAAGAGCTTTTGCGTGAACTAAGATCGAAAGATGCGTTTAAAGTGGCCGATGTGGAATTTGCCGTACTGGAGACGACAGGTGATCTAAGTGTAATGTATAAACCAGATAAAAGCCCAGTAACTCCAAGTGATATGGGACAAAAGGTTGCTCCCCAAACTGAGCCCCAAACAGTAATTTTGGACGGAAACATTATTAACGAATCATTGGCTAATATGGGATTAAATAAAGACTGGTTGGAAACACAATTGGCAAGTACTGGTGTTTCTTTGGATAATGTATTTATTGGTGCTCGATACAAGCGGAGATTTGTATGTGGATTTATATGATGATGCAATCCAAATTCCTCAGCCCAAAGTAAAGGAATTACTATACGCCAATCTGGAAAAATGCCAGGCGGATTTGACGACCTATGCCTTAGAGACAAAAAATGAAGAGGCCAAGACAATGTATGGTAAAAATGCTGAAAATCTAAAACAAATAATAAATAAATTAGAGCCCTATTTATTAAGGTAGAGGTGAAATATGTCCAATAAGAAAAAGAAAAAATTAACGCTAACACAACAGGAATACCAGGCATTCGCAAAAACGTTGGAGCCTAAACGTCCCGTTATAGCTAATTGCCTAAAAGCTTTTTTGATTGGCGGTATTATTTGTACTATTGGTCAGGGTTTACAGTGGATGTTTATAAAGTACTTTGATTTCACTCAAGTGACAGCAGGAAACCCTACAGTGGCTGTGCTAATCCTCATTTCTACTTTGCTTACGGGTTTCGGGGTCTATGACCATATTGCCCAATTCGCTGGTGCAGGTACGGCCGTGCCTGTAACTGGATTTGCAAATACCGTAGCTTCGGCTGCGATTGAACATCGTAGTGAAGGATATGTTTTGGGAGTAGGCGGAAATATGTTTAAACTGGCAGGGTCAGTGATAGCCTTTGGTGTGTTTTCAGCTTTTGTAGTTACCTTGTTTAAAATAACTTTAAAGGCGTTAGGTGGGATATAAATGCTTCAAGGTCATCAGACCTGGGTTTTTCAATCTAAACCTGCAATTGTTTCTTCCTCGGCAGTAGGTGGTCCGTTTGAAGCGCGAGGTGCTTTAAACGGTGATTTTGATATTCTTCACGGCGATATCTGGTTAGGCCAGGATAGCTTTGAAAAGGCGGAGAAGAAGCTGCTGGAGCAAGCTTGTGAGGTAGCGATAGATAAAGCGGGTATAAAAAAAGAAGACGTACAGTTTTTCTTAAGCGGAGATCTTATGAACCAGATTATCTCTAGTAGTTTTACCGCTCGTACTCTGGGCGTTCCGTATTTGGGCCTTTTTGGGGCCTGTTCCAGTTCCATGGAGGCTTTAGCTCTAGCGGCTCTGCTTATTGATAGTAATTCCGCTGAAAATGCTCTAGCTGCAGCATCCAGTCATAATGCTTCAGTAGAGAAACAATTTCGTTATCCCACGGAATACGGGTCACAAAAACCCCCAACAGCCCAGTGGACTGTAACAGGCGCTGGTGCAGCCATATTAAGCAAAAATGGTAATGGACCTCGGGTTACTGCAGCGACTATTGGGCGGGTTGTGGATATGGGACTTTCAGATCCCTACAACATGGGGAGTGCTATGGCCCCAGCTGCTGTGGATACTATTCAGGCCCATTTTCGAGATTTGAACAGAGAACCCTCGTATTATGACCTTATAGCCACGGGAGATTTAGGGAGAGTTGGACATAAAATTGCTGCAGAACTATTAATAAAACATGATAGAGAAATTCCACCTGAGATATTCACAGATTGTGGTATCTTAATATACAAAGAAAACCAACCTGTTCAGGCTGGTGGCAGTGGTTGTGGTTGTTCGGCCACAGTTACATATGGCCATTTATTAAATAGAATGCGTAAGAATCAATTAAAAAGAATGCTTATCGTAGCGACAGGAGCATTACTGTCACCCTTATCCTATCAACAACAAGAAAGCATACCCGGTATTGCACACGCCGTAGCAATTGAAATGTAAGGGAGGGTAAACATTGGAACAATTCATCTGGGCCTTTGTCGTAGGAGGGGGCATATGTGTAATCGGGCAAATTATGATGGATGTATTTAGACTAACTCCAGCGCATACTATGAGTACTTTGGTAGTGGCAGGCGCGATTTTAGGTGGTCTTGATCTATACGAACCATTAATTAAATTTGCTGGGGCAGGTGCATCCGTACCTATTAGCAGTTTCGGGAATTCTCTAGTAAAAGGTGCGCTTGCCGAAGCTGAAAGAACAGGAATAATTGGCGTATTAACGGGTATCTTTGAGGTTACGAGCGCAGGAATATCTTCGGCTATAATATTTGGTTTTATGGCTTCGTTATTATTTAGGCCAAAAGCGTAAAAAAGGAGGTGATAAAATGACCGTAGCCACTCAACTTCAACAAGCTATTGCCAGTGTTCAAAGTGCCTCTGCGAGCATGAAAACCTTTGCGTTGGAAACACAAGACCAGCAAGCCAAACAAACCTTTGAACAATTGGCTCAGACTATGGATACTTCTATGGAAACCCTTAAACAACGTCAACAATATATTGAGAGTCAAGAGCCTCAATATAAACAGCACTAACGGGTAAAATATACGAAAGAACAATTAAAGATATTGCTATAAAAAGGGATTTTCTTCAGATGGGTCTTGAAGACTATCCCTTTTATATACAAGTACAAGTCTAGTAACAGGGGAGTGAATTAAATGGATCATTTCTGGATGGTGACTTGGTGCTTATGTAACTACAGCAGTCAAAGGGAATTGGGTATTATTAAGCCCGGTATATTTAGCCCTACACAATCGATTGGCTTCTAGAAAAATTGCAAAGAGCAGAAGATCAATCGTCTTGAAGATTAAGTCTATAGGGGGTCATGATAACTATATATACCACTACTGATATTTGTAAACATATCAATATGAGCTATTACCTCTTCTTGAGCTAGTTTAACGTTTCCTGTTAAAATGGCTTCCAGAATAGCCTTATGACCTTGTATTGCTTTGTCAATCTGTCCTGGTTGTTCCACAACCTTCATATTTATTTCTAGTAATAAATCTCTTGTTGTATTTAACATTTCTCCTAAAAAAGAATTCTGGGCACATTCAGCAATGGCCATATGAAAGTTGAAGTCAGCTTTTATAAAACTTGAAGGTAAATCCTTTTGTAGGATTGTTTCCATAAGCATTTTTTTTAAATACTCTTTTCTTTCCTCTGTGCCTCTGGTTGTGGCTAATTTCACCATTTCTGACTCAAGAGCCTTTCTTGCTTCTGACAGTTCCAATATACTATATCTTTTTAATAGATATTTTGTTTTAAAATGATCAGACAATAGACTATTATCCAAACATAGAAAAGAACCTTCTCCGCTTCTGATTTCTACTATTCCTAATGATGAAAGAGAGCGCATAGCCTCCCTAACCATAGCTCTACTTACCCCTAACATTTCAGCTAAATCCCTTTCAGAAGGGAATTTATCTCCTGGGGTTATCTCATCGTTTAAAATCTTATCTTTAATTTGTTCAACAATTGTTTCAGGAACTGTGGCTTTCTTAATTCTTTCAAATGACTGACTCATACAATTGCTCCCTTTCCTTTGCAACTAGCAGGTTTATTAGATTATTTAAATGATATTCAGGTACCATTTATAAATATAATTATACATTATTATTAAAAGAAAGACACCACATTCTTGGTATAGCCATCATCTGGCTTTGCCATATATATTCTTCTTGTAAACTAAAAGTCCTTTTATGATACTGAATAAAAAATATTTAAAAAATTTATAAAATAAAGGAGGAATTTTTGAGCTAATAGAGAAATATTACACCATGTGGTTATACCACTCGACCGCCATGTGGTCATACATGGCGGTCGACAAAGGATAGAGCCTAAAGCGGCTATTCAAAATCAATAAAAGAGGTGGTGTTAATCTTGGAATATGTAAAACTCGAAACAATAGAAGGTATTGAAATGGACAAAAAGCCTTGGTTTAAACCAGAATACTGGGTATCCCCTATCAATTATATGGAGGAAATCAAAAACTGCTATCCAAAAGAGGTTACTATCTATGATGTGACGCTTAGAGATGGAGAACAGACCCCAGGGGTTGCCTGGAACGAAGATGAGCGAGTACGTATCGCTTTAGCAATGGAAGAAATGGGAATAAAGCGTTTGGAAATTGGAATGCCTATTGTATCGGATACCATTGGAAAAGCTGTTAAGAGACTTATGAACATGAATGTTAAGACGGAGTTAGTCGCTCTTTGCCGTGCCAAGAAGGAGGACATTGATCTTTGTGCAGAAATTGGTTTGAAATCTGTAATAGTAGAGCATACCATTAACCCTTATTTATGTAAAAACGCACTTGATTTAGATGTTGATGAATTGATAGAAAGACTTATTTCGACTATTTCATATGCTAAACAACAAGGGTTTAAGACGAATTTCTTTGGTTGGGATGCGTTTAGAACTTCAATCCCATATTTGCAGAAAATATACGGCACAGTAGTAAAAGAATCCAAACCTGATTCGGTAACATTAACAGACACTTTTGGAGTGGCTATACCAGCAGCTGTAAAAATGACTATTGAAAAAGTAAAAGAAGTAATTGGTGATACACCTATTGAATTTCATGGTCATAATGAATTTGGGTTTGGCACAGGTGCAGCCTTAGCATCTGTAGAGGGAGGTGCATCTGTTGTTCATAGCGCAATAAATGGTTTGGGTGAGAGAACTGGCAATGTGCCTACTGAAGAAATTGTTATGGCTTTGGAGTTGTTAGTTGGAGTGAAAACAGGAGTAGATATTAGTAAGCTTAGTGCGATTTCAAGACTAGTTGCTGAAATTGGTAAAGAGCCTGTTTATGGGAGAAAGCCTATAGTAGGGCCAAGACTCTTTGAGGTTGAATCGGGTTTAGTTAGTGATGTAATTTATAAAATGAATAAAATTGGAGTTAAAACCGGCATGTCTCCTTTTGTACCAGAACTTGTAGGAGGCAACCCAATGCAGTATGTAATCGGTAAAGGTAGTGGAAAAGCAACTATATTATTCTATCTAGAAAAGAACGGAATGGATGCAAGTAAGATTACAAAAGAACAAATGGAAAATATTATTAATGAAATTAAAATAGAAAGCCGCATTCGTAAAGCTTTGCTAAGTGAAAAAGATCTTATGGAAATTATCGGCAAGGAAATATCCTAAAAAAGATATTATATTAAATTATTTATAAAAAGGAGGTGAATATAAATGCCGGTGGTACGAATTGATTGGGCTGAGGGTAGGACAAAGGAACAAAAAAAGATACTGATCGAGAGTATCTCGGAAAAAATCCATGAGGTTACTGGTGTAGACAAATCTAGAATCATTATATTAATTAATGACTTTCCTCTCTCTAATGTGGGTATGAACGGAGAACAAAGAGGATAGGATTATGGTTAATAACCAATTAACCCCAAAGGAGTGTAGCTTGAATATGTCAAAGTATACTGTAGTTATATCTGATTCACCATTCCCATCACCACAGCCTTTTTTAGATACCCTTAAAGAGATAGACTGTGAAATCATTTTCGCCGATTTGAATGATAAAGCCGGTTTTGAGATGCTTTGTGAAAAAGCTGATGGAATGATTGTAACTTATGCTGAAATAAATGCCGCAATAATTAATCAACTCACAAAATGTAGAATATTAGCAAGAACAGGAGTGGCTGTTAATAACATCGACCTAAATGAAGCTACAAAGAAAAAGATTTATGTAACAAATGTTGTTACACCTCAAATTTTAGAGGTGGCGAAACATGCGATTACATTATTATTAACTAGCGTTAAGAAAATAGTTCTGTTAAATAATAATGTTAAGAAAGGCATTTGGAACTTTAATGCTGCTGTACCTATATATCAAATGACTGGGAAGACATTGGGATTAGCGGGATTTGGCAACATTGCAAAAGAAGTAGCAAAAATTGCTAAGATTCTTGGATTAAATGTAATAGCATATGATCCCTATGTTAAGCAGGAGGTGTTTGCTGAGAGTGACGTATTGAAAGTTGAATTTTCCGAATTAATAAAAGTATCAGATTATATTTCGATACATATGCCCTTAACTGAAGAAACAAAAGACTTGTTTAATACTGCTGAGTTTGACTCAATGAAACAAACAGCATACATTATCAATACTTCAAGGGGCGGTATAATTAATGAAGATGCTTTGATTGAAGCAATAGATAAAGGGAAAATTGCCGGTGCCGGATTAGATGTTTTATCAACAGAATTTCCGGGTGAAGATCATCCTCTTTTCAAATATCCTAATGTTATTATAACGCCACATTCAGCTTATTATTCAGAAGAGTGCGTAGAAAACTTACAGAAAAGCGCTGCTCATGAAATAGTGAGAGTTTTAAAAGGAGAAAAACCTTTATCATTAGTGAATAAGGAACTACTGATAGATTAGAATTAATTAATAAAAAGGGGGATAAAATCAATGTCAAAAAAAATGGTACTGCTTCTTATTATTGTTCTGTTGGCATTCAGTTTAGTAGCTTGTAGTGGTGATAAGCCTGCAGCTACAGATCCTGCAGCAACTCCAGAGCCAATTACTCTTAAGGCAGGAGTTGTTATTGACCAAACCCATCCGTACTCCTTGGGAATTCTAAAATTTGGTGAAATTGTTAGTGAGAAAACAGATGGTCGTATTACAGTTCAGCTTTTCCACAGTAGTCAATTAGGTAATGAAAGAGACATGATTGAAGGAATGAGTATGGGTAGTGTCGATATGGCTGCTGTTTCTAGCGCACCCGTTTCTAGCTTTGTTCCAAAAATCGCTGTTTTTGATTTACCATATCTTTTTACGAGTCGCGAACAAGCTTACAAAGTAATGGATGGTCCTATTGGTGCTCAGTTTTTCCAAGATCTTTTAGAGGATAAAATTATAGGTCTGGGTTGGTTTGAAAACGGTTTCCGTGAAATTACTAACAGCAAACGCCCCATTAATACCCCGGAAGATCTTAAAGGTATCAAAATAAGAGTAATGGAGAGCCCTGTTCCTATTGCTACTTTTAAAGCTGTTGGTGCTAATGCTACCCCTATGGCTTGGGGTGAGGTTTTCACTGCATTGCAGCAGGGAACTATTGATGCTCAAGAAAACCCACTTCCCGTAATATATACGCAGAAGCTGTATGAAGTTCAAAAATACCTATCATTGACCGACCATTTCTATGCACCAGCTCTATTTTTAATGAGCGAGGCCACATATAACAAAATGAGTCCAGAAGATCAGAAAATCATTATGGAGGCTGCCCAGGAAGCAACAATATATGAACGCGGAGTGAGTAAACAACAGGCCGAAGATTATGTATCCAAATGCGAAGAAGAAGGTATGATTGTAAATACAGTGGACAAAACCCTTTTTGTAGACGCTATGGAATCTGTTTATGCCGAGTTTGAGAGTGATTTAGGTAAAGACTTAATAGATGCTATAAAAAATACTAAGTAGTGTTGTAAAGGTTACATGAAATAGAGGGGTAAAATGATTTACCCCTCTATTCATTAATAATTTCAAAAGGAGTGAGAGTATGGGCTTTGAGGGAATACTTAAGAAGATGTATGACGGTATATTCTCATTTTTAGTTTTGATAGTATCTGCTATGCTATTAATTGGAGCTATGCAAGTTTTCAGTCGTTATGTTATTCAATACTCTTTATACTGGTCAGAGGAAATAATGAGATATCTTAATATATGGACAATATTTCTTGGACTCAGTGTAGGAATACCTCGTGGTATACATGTTGCAATAGATGCTCTGATTGGAAGCTTGAAAGGCAAGAAAAAGGAGATTGCGACTCTTATTGTACAGGCTTTGACATTAGTATTCTTAATATTGCTAGTTGTTATTGGTATTAAATTCACTATATTTAATATGGGGCAGTTATCGCCAGCTATACGGATACCTTTAAGCTACGTTTATATATCGATTCCTATTGGTGGTTTTCTAGCCTTACTATTTACTATAGGTGAAATAATCAAATCAAGAAGGGATGGCGTTGTGCAATGACACTTGTAGGACTCACACTTGTATGTAGCCTTATGATATTTTTGCTCATTGGCGTTCCAATTGCATTTAGTCTAGGCTTGGCTTCCTTTCTTGCTATATTGGTCAGCGGTTCTATACCGATGATGATTTTTACACAAAGGATGTTCACAGCAACTGATTCCTTTCCATTGATGGCAATAATCTTCTTTGTAATTGCAGGTGAGCTTATGCTGCAGGGTGGTATATCCAAGCGGTTGGTCAACTTTGCTTCATCCTTACTTGGTTGGCTAAGAGGAAGTCTTGCGTTCATTAGTATTGTAACATGTGCCTTTTTTGGCGCAATTTCAGGTTCTGCCCTGGCAACAACGGCGGCAATTGGCAGCATTATGTATCCTGAAATGGTCGAAAAAGGATATAAACCGGACTTTTCAGCGACGCTTCAAGCTGCATCAGGGACACTGGGGATCCTGATCCCACCAAGTATTCCATTGGTAATCTATGGTGTATTAACAGGTGTTTCGATAGGCGATCTTTTTATTGCTGTACTAGGTGGAGGTCTCATCACCATAATATTATACATGGTGGTATCATATCTAACTATAATACGTGAGGGAATGGCTCCTAAGGAATTGAATCCTGTTAAAACAAGTATTTGGAAGAGTTTTAAAGATGCCTTTTGGGGATTGTTGACACCTGTAATCATTCTAGGGGGTATTTATGCCGGAGTTTTTACACCAACTGAATCAGCAGTTGTTGCTTCGGTTTATGCTTTAATTATTGGTGTTTTTGTGTATAAAGAATTGAACTGGAATACTTTTTATCGTGCTATGGGAAATAGTGCGATAACAGCTGCATCAATTATGGTTATTATAGCTGCTGCTACTCTTTTTGGTTGGATTATGACGTCTCAGAATATACCTGTAATGGTATCCCAGGCGATTATTAGCATGACAGATTCAAAAATCATCTTTCTTTTATTGGTCAATTTGATTTACATAATCGCAGGTATGTTTATGGAGACCTCGACCATAATCCTGCTTTTAGTGCCCTTATTCTTGCCTGTAGCTACAGCTTTTGGAATTGATCCATTGCATTTTGGGATTATTACTATCGTTAACCTAGCCCTTGGTTTGATTACCCCACCTTTCGGGGCGGCCTTGTTTGTAACCTCGGGTGTAACCCATGTTCCGATCGATAGAATTTATATAAGAACACTACCCTTTGTTTTTGCGGGAATTGTCGGAATCTTACTTGTAACATATTTCCCTATTTTTTCAGTCGGCTTATTAAATCTTTTTAAATAAAAGATTGCATGATTGGGAGGAAGGAAGGATTAGAAAATGAACCGACAGCTTATACAAGAAATAGAACAGATTGACGTTCCTATTGATATCATGAATATATTCTCTTTAGATAACTATGTTAGTGTGATAACGGGTGGTGCTTCAGGTTTAGGTGAAGCAATTGCCATAGGTTTAGCATCCTTTGGATCTCACATCGTACTTCTAGATATGAATACTGATGGACTAAATCGTGTCAAAAAGAGGATAGAAGCACTGGATAGGAAGTGCGAAGTATTTGTAGTTGATGTTACTAACTGGGAGTTAATAACAGAAGCACGTGAGAGGACAAAAGAGATCTTTGGATATGTTGATGTTTTAGTAAACTGTGCCGGGATGAATATTAGGAAGCCTGTTTTAGAAATGCAACCGGCAGAGTTTCGTAAAATAGTAGATATTGATTTAACAGGCACTTTTTTGTGTAGTAAAGCCTTTGGTGAGATGATGGTAGAACGTAAAAGCGGAAGTATCATTAACCTAGCATCTATCAATGCACATATTGCCATGGAAAAACAAGCTGGTTATGCTTCCAGCAAGGGTGGCATAGTACAGCTAACTAAAGTGTTAGCCTTAGAATGGGCAAAATATAATGTTAGAATTAATGCATTATCTCCTGCACACCACAAAACACCTCTCGTAACCGAATTGGTAAAAGATGCTGCCTGGTATAATGATTTAGTTTCCCGGATTCCTCTTGGAAGATTTGGTGAAGCCTATGAAATAATTGGGCCTGCAGTGTTTTTAGCTTCAAAGGCATCCTCATTTATGACTGGTATATCCTTACTAACAGACGGTGGCTGGACTGCTATTTAGGTTTGTGGATCTTATATATAAGGAGTTGTTTTTCCATGAATTTAGGTTTAAGTGAGAAAGTAGTATTCGTTACTGGCTCAGGAAAAGGTATTGGTAAAGAAATAGCGCGTAAATTTGCTGAAGAAGGCTCAAATATTATTATCAATGATGTAAATAGTACAAATCTGGAACAATGTTACAAAGAACTATCTACCTATCCGGTAGAAGTGTTTCCGGTATTAGGGAATGTAGCTAAAGAAGAAGAAGTATCTATTATGTTTGAAAAAATAGAAAGGAAATTTCAAAGGGTAGATATTTTGATAAATAATGCTGGAGTTTTGATTAACAAACCATTTCTTGAAATGACTTTGAAAGAATGGCATCATGTGATATTAAATAATCTTGACTCTATATTTTTAGCTTCTTGTGAGGCCGTAAAATTAATGAAAGTAGAGAACAATCCTGTAATTATTAACGCGGGTTCCTTTGGAGGAATAATACCTGCTAACGGGTATAGTGTGTATAACGCCTCAAAAGCAGCCATAAGCAATTTGACTAGGACCATGGCCGGAGAATTAAGTCCTAAAGGTATTCGAGTGGCTGGCTATATTCCGGGAGTTGTGAAGACTGACATTATTAAGGAAATGCTGGAGAATGAGCCTGAACGTTTAGTAGCACAAATTCCTTTCAAAAGATTAGCAGAAGTCCATGAAATCGCCAATGTTGTAGTATTTATCTCTTCAAACATAGCAGGTTATATTAATGGGTCTATGGTTGAAATTAGTGGTGGGAAACTCTGTGTGCAAAATTCTGCAAATTACTAATAATAAATATTGCATCTATAATTATTGATCAGGAGGTTGTTTTAATGGCCGTTAAGCCAATACAAGGCGAAAAAAGAGTATTTATGACTGGTAATGAGGTAGTAGCATGGGCAGCCTTAGCTGCAGAAGTTGATATAATGTATGGCTACCCCATAACCCCGCAAAATGAAGTTATGCACTATTGGACACGTCTAGCTCCGAAATATGATCGAAAATTCCTCCAAACAGAAGATGAAATATCGGCAGGTTTCACAACCTGTGGTGGTGTATTAAGCGGAAAAAGAGCCTTCACAGCCACGGCCGGACCTGGTAACACCTTGATGCAAGAAGCCATGACTATGGCCGAAATGATGAGGATACCGCTTGTTCAGGTAGTACAACAACGTGGAGGGCCATCCACAGCAACAGTTATCTATTCACAACAAGAAGTAACAATGACCTGCTACGGCGGCAATGGAGAAGGGTTAAGAATTGTATATTCCACCGGTTCTCACCAAGAGCTATTTGACTATACGATTAAGGCCTTCAATATAGCCTGGAAATATCGATTCCCTGCTTTTGTACTCGGTGACGGCTACCAGGCCAAAATGAGAGAATCTCTAAATATCTATGATCCAGCAGAAAAAGGTATAGAGATTGTAAAAACCTATCCCTTTGTAGGATTAGAAGGAACTCCCGGGGTGGACCGTGAACCCAATCATTTAAGGAACACATACAACACCGAAGAAGAACTTAATCTAGTTGTAAATGAACTAGTAGCTGAATATGAAAAAATGGCTCCAGAAATAGTAGAGTATCAAAACTTTAACACAGATGATGCTGACATTGTCATCATTGCGCATGGAATAGTAACTAGAGCAGCCCAGGCTGCTGTAAAAACATTACGGGAACAAGGAATCAAGGCTGGTCATTTCCGACCTGTAACACTCAGGCCCTTTCCTGAAGAACAGATTAGAGCTGTTGTTAAGAAAGCCAAGAAACTGATAGTAGCCGAGTCGGCACAAGGACAGTTACGTAAATTAGTAACAGATGCAATCTATGGAGAGAGTGTTCCTCTTGAAAACTACTACAAACCAGGGCAGGGAATTACCGCAGAAGAACTAGTTGAGTACGTAAAAGGCTTATAATTAAGAAAAAAGGAGGTAAAAACATGTCAATAATACCGAATATGCCTAAACCCTGGCGTAAAGAAACAAAACCACATAAATTCTGCCCTGGCTGTGGTCATGGTTTAGTATTAAAAGCTTTAGGCGAAGCCATAGATGAACTGAATATCCAAGACAAAATAGTCTTTGGTTGTGATATTGGCTGTTCCTTGTTGTCCTGGGATTTCTTCAACGTAGATACAGTACAGACCCACCACGGGCGAACTACCCCTGTAATGACTGGTGTTAAGCGGGCTAGACCTGATCGTATTTGTATAGCTTATATGGGAGACGGTGGTGGATATGCCATTGGCTCACAGCATCTAGTTAATGCCGCCACACGCAATGAAAAAATCACTGTAATCTTAGCTAACAACTGCAACTACGGTATGACTGGTGGTCAAATGGCTCCGACTACATTACCAGGGATGAAGACAGAAACTAGTCCTTACGGTCGTGATATAGAAGAAACAGGTTATCCTACCCAAGGACCAGAAATGGTTGCTGCCATAACCCAAGAGAGGGCCTACGTAGCAAGAGGAACAGTGGCTAATGTTCGTCAACTAAAGAACTATATTAAAAGAGCCCTTCAAACCCAAATGGACAACAGTGGCTTCTCTTTCGTCGAAGCATTATCGGGCTGTCCTACCAACTGGAGTACCAACGCTAAAGATACCTGGGCTTTTATCGAAGAAACCATGCCACAGTACTTTAAGGTTGGGGAATTAAAAACTCCTGTTCCAAAGGAGGGAATTAGCAAATGATTAAAACAGTAAAAATTGCCCTAGCTGGTGAAGGTGGGCAAGGAGTACAATCAGTTGCTGGAATCATGGTAGAAGCTGCTTATGAAGAAGGAAAAGAAGCTCTCTACATTCCTAATTTTGGGGTAGAACAAAGAGGCGGCGTATCCGTAGCATATTGCCAAATATCCGATGAGAAAATAGGTTCTCCCAAATTCGTTTATGCTGATCTAGTAGTAGCCCTCTCTGATCGAGCTGTTCTTAGAACCAAACAATACGTTAACAAAGATACAGTATTTATCTACGATACCTTCATAGAAGGTATTGAAGATGATCTACCCACAAACGCCAAAAGAGTGCTGGGTATTCCGGCCTTAGAAATAGCCAAGAAAGAACTGCATCCGCGAGTTTTCAACGTTATAATTATGGGAGTTGCTATAGCGGCAACCGACTTCATTGAAATGAGTGCCATTAAAACAGCACTTGAAAAGAAATTAGGCTACAAATTCGAGCAAGATCCGAGCTTAAGGGACCTTAATTTCAAAGCTTTAGCCAGGGGGGTTGAACTAGTAAAAGATTTACTTTAATCTAAAGAATTTGACAAGACATATATAATCAAAGTTAATATCGAATTTAAGTCGGATATTAAACTAATTTTATAGGAGGAAAAAGGATGCCCACAAAAATTGCCTATAGAATGAACAAAATAGATACCAAGCGAGCATTATTTACCATCTTCACCGGTTTATGTAAGGGCTGTGGTCTTTGTATACAAAAATGTCCTGCCAATACACTAATTTGGTCAGATGAACTAGGTGTATATGGTACTCCTGCCGTACAGCCCAAGGATGCTGAGGGCTGCACCGGCTGTGGTATGTGTTCGATAGTTTGCCCAGACTGTGCTATTACGATTGAACGCAAAAAAATGTAATTCTTAAACAACTTCTACTCATTTACCATACTCCTTCATTCATTATCCTCTGATTTAGCTTCAGGGGACTCTTTTTATGGACGTTTTTTATTAGAAAGGCGGTTATTAATATGACAATTATTATTAAAAGGGGGTATTTATATGAAACTAGTAACCTATAAAGAAAATAGCCTAACTCATGTAGGCTTATTAACTGCGGATGATAAAAAGATAATCCCAGTTACTGAAGCTGAAAAAACCTTATTAGGTACAGCGCTAATTCCTGATACAATGATAGGACTTCTTAACGGTGGAGAACAGATGATTTCTTTGTTACAAGAATTACAAGAAAAGTTTGTTGCTAATCCATCTCGTACTCTTGAATTAGAAGCAGTCCAACTTCTTGCACCCATACCACGTCCTAGTAAGAATATTTTCTGTGTGGGGGTGAATTATAGGGAGCACCTTAGTGAGGTCGAGGATGTTTTGGATAATCCTAACATACCTAAATTTCCTGTTGTATTTTCCAAAGCACCAACAACTGTTATTGGTCCGCATACTATGGTAAAAAGATATGCGAATATTGTATCGCAGTTGGACTATGAGGTAGAACTTGCTGTAATTATAGGTAAGAAAGGGTCGGAAATAAAAAAAGAAGTTGCATACGATCATGTTTTTGGGTATACAATCATCAATGATATATCCGCCCGTGACTTACAATTTCGCCATGGACAGTGGTTTCTAGGAAAGAGTTGCGATACATTTGCTCCAATGGGGCCTTGGATAGTTCATAAATCGAAGATATCTAATCCTCAAGAATTGGAGATCGAATGTCGTATTAACGGCGAGCTTAGACAGTTAAACAATACCAAGAATATGATATTTGATATCCCTACAATTATTGAAACAATTTCATCAGTCATTACACTGGAGCCAGGTGATATAATTGCAACGGGTACGCCCTCCGGAGTAGGACTTGGTTTTAATCCTCCTAAGTTTCTTCAATCAGGTGATATAATGGAATTACGGATTGAGAAGATTGGGGTACTGACAAATATAGTTGAAGAAAAGGAGAGCAGCTAACTGCTGAAGTCTTAGCCCGGTGTGACGAGGTATGGTTGTCTTGCTTCCTGTTAATTATTTATGATATATTAGAATTTGCAATTATTAAGAGGGAAACTATTAATAACTTTGGTCTTAGAAAGGACGCTTCCATGGACAACTTGAAAGAACTTATAGCAAATGAAGTGAAGCACAGACGTACCTTTGCCATTATCTCTCACCCTGATGCCGGAAAAACGACCCTAACAGAAAAGTTACTTCTATTCGGCGGTGCAATCCGTTTGGCTGGTGCAGTAAAAGGGAGAAAATCAAAAAAGTATGCCACTTCCGACTGGATGGAAATTGAAAAGGAGAGGGGAATTTCTGTAACCTCGAGTGCCATGCAGTTTATCTATCAAGATAATAAGATTAATATTTTGGATACCCCCGGTCACCAGGATTTTAGCGAGGACACTTATCGAACCCTTGCAGCTGCCGATAGTGCTGTTATGCTCCTTGATGCCGCCAAAGGGGTAGAGACCCAGACGATTAAACTTTTTAAAACCTGCCGTATGCGTGGCATCCCCATTTTTACCTTTATCAATAAAATGGACCGTCACGGAAAAGATCCACTAGATCTTCTTCAGGAGCTAGAAGATGTGTTAGGTATACGTTCTTGTCCCCTAAACTGGCCGATCGGCATGGGCTCGGAGTTTAAAGGTATTTTTGACAGACAACATAATCGGATTGAACTATATAACAAAGATGATAGCCGGAAATTTATTGAAGTTGCCGAAAATGGAATAGAAGACCAGAGGATAAAAGAGATTATTAATCCGGACTTGCATCAAAGGTTAAGTGAAGAATTACTTTTACTGGATATTGCGGGCGATCCCTATAATGAAGAGAAAATACTGCAAGGGGACCTCACACCAGTATTCTTTGGGAGTGCGATCAGTAATTTTGGAGTGCAATCCTTCCTCGAACATTTCTTGACCTTGGCCCCAAACCCCAAGGCGCAAAAAAGCAATATGGGACTAATCGACCCGGTCCTTAACGACTTTTCGGGTTTTATCTTTAAAATACAAGCTAATATGAACCCAGCTCACCGGGACAGAATTGCTTTTCTAAGGGTATGCTCTGGCAGGTTTGAAAGGGGTATGGTTGTTAATCATGTCAGAACAGGGAAGAAAATTAAGCTGCCCCAGCCCCAGCAATTTTTGGCACAAGATCGCAATATTTCTGAGGAAGCCTTCCCCGGAGATATAGTTGGATTATTCGATCCCGGAATTTATCGTATAGGTGATACCCTATGTGAGGAAGGAAATTTTGAATTTGAGAAAATTCCTCAGTTCCCACCGGAGCATTTTGCTCGCGTAACAAATGTAGATACTGGAAAATACAAGCAGTTTCAAAAGGGTATTAATCAGCTGTCCGAAGAAGGGACAATCCAGATTTACCGTACATTTATCGATAGGACGGAAGATATTATTTTAGGAGTTGTGGGACAGTTACAATTTGAAGTCTTTGAGCATCGCTTAATGGCGGAATATGGTGTAAAAATTCAACTTTATCATCTCCCGTATCAATTCGCTAGGTGGATTAAAAGTGATGAGCCTATTGATCTAACCAAGCTTAATAGTATGAGAAGCCTCTGCGTTAAAGACCAAGAGGATCAGCTGGTAATTCTTTTTGAAAATGAGTTTAATCTTCGCTGGCTGAAGGATAAGAATCCTTCTGTCAGGTTTGACAATTAAGCAAAATAGCACTACATTATAGCAAGGAGGAATTTATCATGAATAAACTAACAAAGCTATTAGGCATTAAGTATCCAATAATTCAAGGGCCAATGGCCTGGATTACGGAAGCTGAGCTGGCCATTGCCGTAGGTGAGGCGGGCGGAGCAGGAGTCATAGCGTGTGGTAGCAGAAATGCAGCCTGGATAAGAGAAGAAGTCAAAAAGGTCAGGGCGGCTACGGACAAACCCTTTGGTTTAAACGTCCCACTCCTAGATTTGAATAAAGACGAATTGCTAAGAACAGCTTGCGAAGAAAAAGTACCTTTTGTAACAATTGGGGCCGGCAACCCTATTCCCTACATAGAGTCATTTAAAAAAGCAGGTATAAAAGTAATTTGCGTTATCCCCAATCTGAAGCTGGCCAAACGCGTTGAAGACAATGGGGCAGATGCTATTGTAATTGAAGGGATGGAAGCTGGCGGACATATTGGCTCAATTACTACAATGGCCTTATTGACTAATATAATTCCTGAAATGAAAATTCCCGTTATTGCGGCTGGTGGTATTGCAGATGGAAGAGGTATGGCTGCTGCATTTTTGATGGGAGCAGCAGGAGTGCAAATTGGAACAGCTTTTCTATTAGCCGAAGAATGTACGGTTCATATGAATGTAAAAAGAAGGCTGATTGAAGCTATGGATACAGACTCGGTAGTGACTGGTTTATTACACGGACACTCCGCACGCTGTTTAAAGAATGACTTCACCGAAAAATATTTGGGATTAGAACGAACGGCGGCGCCACAGGAGAAAATGGATCAGTTAGCCACTGGTACCAGTAGACTTTCCGCAGTAGAAGGCGATATAGCCAACGGCTCCGTGTTTGCAGGGCAGAGTCTGGTCCGCTTAAAGAGTATTAGACCAGTCAGGGAGATTATTGAAAGCATCTATAATGAAGCCGTGGAAGTGCTAAATAAAGCCCCCGGATTATTGATAAAGCGAGACTAATTCAGATGGAGTTAGATAATATATTTGTATTTCATAAAAAAGTACACTACCGATTAAGGGTAGTGTACTTTTTTATGAAATATTCTTTTAAATATTGTCAGGATGTTTTGGCAACTTTTTTAGAAACACTGGGCTGGTGGTGTCGGCGGGCACACTCACGGAAGAGTTATACACGGAGTCGGAATACATTCAATTCTGGTGGCTGGTGGGCAGCCCTCGGGTGGACACAAACCGGTTTGAACTTGCGCAACTTTGAATTTTTCTGACATTTAATTATTCCTCCTTTCAGCAGGAATAAGCGGATTCGCTGGAAGTCACTTGGCGGAATTCGCCTTGAGCCATTCAGGGGTTTCTGTTTATGGAACCACCCGTACTAGGAGCTCAATAGATAATATTAAACACATATTACATGAAGTAAGCCTGATTGAATGCGACCTTAAAGACCCCTTCTCTGTAAAAGATTTAGTTGAAAAAACAAAACCTGATAGAATTTTTCATCTTGCTGGACAGAGTTTTGTCCCTGCTTCGTGGAATGCCCCGCAAGAAACGCTCACAACAAATATTTTAAGTGAACTAAACCTCTTTGAAGCAGTACGACAGGCAAAAATCCCAGCCCGCATACAGATAGCCTGTTCTTCAGAAGAATATGGTCTGGTTTATCCAGAAGAAATATATCATCTACTAACGC
>PHAD01000045.1 GCA_002841595.1 Firmicutes bacterium HGW-Firmicutes-12 | reverse complement strand
GGAGCTTGCTTGAAGTTGCCACAATAGCTACCTTTGAAGGCTTTCCTTCACTGAGTTTTTTAGAGTAATACTCATACAAAACCGGGTTTAAGATACCGGTGGTGCGTTTACTGATACCCACTACAGTGGCTTGGTAAAGTGCCTTGCGAATATAAGAAGAACCACGTTTAGATATTCTGTTGTTGGTTGATTTAAACTTTCCCGACTCAAAAACAGATGGATCGAGCCCTGCGAAAGCCACTACCTGCTTCGATGTTGGGAATCTGGATATGTCGCCAATTTCACCTAGAATGGTGGCGGCTGTCAGTTCTCCTACGCCTGGTATGGACAGGAGTAGAGAGAAAACAGGAGAGAGACTTGCCTGTTCAATAATTTGAGCCTGAATATCGGTCAAAATTCTTTGTTGGCTTAAAAGAATTTCTATGTAATTCTTTAGGACACGAGTATTTGACTGCTGAGCCTGATTAGCAGGCAGGCTTTCTCTAGCAGCCAAAACAAGCTGATCAACTTTGATATCACACCAGGAGACAGAACGTCTTGAAGCCTTAAGAACTGCCAAAATATCCTCGCGCGGTGCAGATAAAACAGACTCCGGAGAAGGAAAATGAAAAAATGAACCAATAACCTATGGGGATTGTATGTATTTCCCATCCTATCGATTTTGCATAAATCAGAGTATTAGCCGCCAAAAACAACAAAAGTGCGGTCATAAGCACTTTGAAGCTTTGCGTAATAATGTAGTATTTAAAGAAATTGATGCAATTGAAGTATTTGTAGAAAGCTTATAGCTCTTTTATTAGTTACGTGATATCCATTTATATGATACAAAAATAATTAGGGAGGGATAAAAATGGCTGACTTAAAGTACGAAATTACTGAAAGAATTGCAGTTCTATCTGAAAAAGGGGCGTGGACAAAAGAACTTAACAAAGTAAGCTGGAATAACAGACCAGCGAAATATGACCTAAGAGATTGGAATCATGATGACGGTAAAATAGGTAAAGGTACAACTTTAAGCGATGAAGAAATACAAAATTTAAAGCAGGTTCTTAATGCTATAGGAAAATAGGGGAGTGCTATGGCTCAAATTAACAGTATTTTTAACTTTCTTAAAGATTATAATGAACTGTCTAATCCGGTTATAACTGAGATTGATAAACAGAAATGGAATTTAAAACTTTCAGATTTACCGCAAATAAAGGAATTGTGGTCTATTTATTATGCACAGGATTTCGACGGATTAAAAATACTGGAAGTAAAAAGACCTGTTTTAAAGTCATGCCCAGTTCCGGATGAATCATTCGTTGAATGGCTTGATGGTGACTGGAAAAAGCTTGGTATTGAGATAATTCAATTTAAAAAAGTAATAGTAAAAGAGATTATCAATGACGAGGGAAATGTCTTTCAAGTTGAAGAATATTTTGATGATGATAAAAACCGTAAACACTTATTTGATGAGTGGACAATTAAACGGAGTAATTGGAGAGCAGTAGAGATACCAAAAGAGCAGGGATTAATCTTATATAACAATTTATTCAGGCTATATTCTGATATAAAGAAAGAGTCTGAAAGTGTTGAGCTTATACTTGGAGATGGATACCTCCATTGGAGGACAGACCTTAGAATAATTGATCATCCTGTATTACTGCAAAGGGTTCAATTGGAATTTGACCCTGAGAAACCGGCGTTTATTGTTAAATGTGATGAATTAAAAACAGAGCTCTATACACCGATGCTCAGAATTATTCCAACGATTAATCAATCTATGCTGTCAAATATCATTCAAGATATTGAAACAAATGCATACCATATTGCAGATACGTCTAATACCCGTGGCCTTTTCCAACGCCTTATTAATGTTGTTGATGAAAAAGGAAAGTGTGTTGAAGCATTTGATAACGGCGATACTGGTCCAATGATTTTGTCGGACCCAGTTTTGTTTCTTAGGAAAAGGACACTTGGATTTTCAATGTTTATTCAGAAAATTATTGAAGAAATCGAGAGCAAGGATGAAATAACCATACCAGATTTTTTCGAGAACATGATTGGTAATTATAAAGAACATATTGAAACAGAGGTCGTTGATGAAAATTGGAACCAGAATGGCATTGATCAAGATGTTCTACTAACCTTGCCAGCCAATAATGAGCAGTTGAAAATAATTAAATATCTTAATAACTATGGTGCAGTTTTGGTACAAGGACCTCCTGGAACAGGTAAAACCCACACCATAGCGAATCTAATTGGACATTTACTAAGTCAAGGAAGTAGCGTACTTGTTACTAGTCATACTGAAAAAGCTTTGTCTGTGGTCAAGGAAAAGGTATATAAAGATTCCTTAAATAATGACATTAATCTTCAAAGTCTTTGTATTAGTCTGCTAAGATCTAGCTCGCAAAAAAAGGAAATGGATGATGCTATTAATGAGATAGCTGTAAAAGGCACATCCGTTGACTTACATGAATCAAAGAAAAAAATTGATAAACTTGAAAATGAAAGAAAAGAACTGATAAATAAGTCAAAGACTATGAGTAAAGAAATCCTTCAAATTCGGTCCTTAGAGTACAAGGATATTGTATTTGCAAATCAAACGATAACACCTATAGAGGCAGCAAAGTTCATTAATGGTGGCCGAGGTAAGTTTGACTACATACCAGGTTCAACACGTGATGATACAGTGGGGTTGCCGCTTTCTATAGAAGATTTGCGTGATTTGTATAATTCTAATCAACAAATAACTTCGGAAGAAGATGAACTGTTAAGTAAAAAGTTACCAGCTTTAGAATCATTATGGGCTGTTGATGATTTCAAAACAAAAGCTGATAACTATTTAAAATTTACTGAAGAAATTGTTAGCTGGAATCCAAAGCTAGTTTTGAAAGATCAAGTTGAAGAAGATATATTGACAGAACTACTAGAAACTGCTTTGGGTATTCAAGATAGTTTGTTAAACATGGAAAAGTACCAACTGGCAATTATTGATAAAACTATCAAAGACAGCATATATAATACATTTTGGACATCGGTATTTGAAGAATTTGATGCCTTGATGGAAAATTATGAGGTATATAGAAAGATTTGTTTTGATAACGACTATTGTATACCAGATAAACTATTTACTACAGAAAGCCTAGCTATTCTTAACGAAATTATTGATTCAGGAAAAGAAACTCCAGTAACATTAACGACTGGGGTAACTAAGCCAAAGTGGAAAAAGTTTAGAAATGAAGTAACAATTAGTAAAAAGATTATTGGTAGTCGAGCTGATTTTGAGAATGTAAAAATTATTATCCATTATGAAACAAAAAGGACACAATTACATAACAAAATTAATAAGTTACTAGCTGAAGTCTCTGATGATGCTTTAACGATAGAAAATTTTGAAGAAAAAACCAAACAGTATCGCAAGAAAATTATGTCAACATTAAATTGGCATAACGAGGTCTGGGTAAAATTCATTAATAGATTATATGAATTTTGCTTAGACCAAGTAAAGTTTGAAGAAATCAGTGTTATAGAAGTTGAGCAGCCGATAGAAACAATTAACATTTTCCTTAAAAATATTATCATTCCGGATGTAAGTAAAAGATATTTTTTCGAATTATTAAATAGGCTCGTTAATGAATGGAACGTATATGCTTCTTATCTGAATGGATATAAAGCTTATGGACAACTATTTGATGAGCTTATTTGTGCTGTTAATGAAAAGGATACTATTGTATATACAAAGGTTTATATCTTGCTTTCTGATATTTTAGCGAAGAAAGAAATATATAAAAAACGATGCCGGTTAATAAAACAACTGCAAATAGTTGCTCCGGCTTGGAGTGAAGCTATTAAAGGTAGGAATGACGCTCATGGTGAATATTGTTTACCAGCAAACATCGAATTAGCTTGGAAATGGCGGCAACTGAGCAATCAAATAGCTCGGATTGATAGTTATGAACCTTATAGTATTCAGAAAGAATTAAGCAAAATTAATAATCAATTGTTGATGAACGCAAGAAAACTTGCTTATGAAAAAGCATGGTATGAAAAGATAAAGTATAAAACCAAAGCTCAGAATCAGGCCATCGAAGGATGGCGGCAAACAATTAAACAAATAGGAAAAGGAACTGGTAAAACAGCTCCAACATTGTTAAAGAAAGCAAGGGAATTGATGCCACTTTGTCAGTCAGCGATTCCTGTTTGGATAATGTCTTTAAATCGTGTAGCTGAGAGTTTTGATCCCCAGAAAAATAAATTTGATGTGGTAATCATTGATGAAGCTAGCCAAGCAGACATATTGGCTCTATCGGCATTATATCTAGGTAAGAAAGTAATTATAGTTGGTGATGACGAACAAGTAAGCCCCGATACAGTGGGTATGAAAACTGAAGAAGTAAATGCTTTAATTGAACAGCATTTACATGGAATTCCAAACAATCATCTGTTTAATGGGAAAACTTCAGTTTATGATATAGCAAAAGCATCTGGGTTTAAACCATTATTGTTGACTGAACATTTTAGATGCTTGCCCGAGATTATTGAATTCAGTAATCAATTATCATATAACGGTAGGATCAAGCCATTAAGAGATGCTTCTGGAGTTAAACTCAAGCCATCGGTAATCGAGTATAGGGTACCAAATGCTTATAAAACAACTAATAAAATTAATAAAATAGAAGCTGAATATATTGCTTCTATGATATGTGCTTGTGTTGATAATGAAATTTATCAAGGAAAGACAATAGGGGTAATTTCATTATTGGGGCAAGAGCAAGCTTATGAAATTGAAAGATTATTACAAGTCAATTTGGAGCCTAAAGAATATGAAAGTCGTAGAATCCAATGTGGAACTGCGTCTCAATTTCAGGGAGATGAAAGAGACATAATATTTTTGAGTGTTGTTGAGGGACCAAGTGAAAAAGGAGGTCCAGTTAGATTATTAAGTGAAGATGGAAGAAATGATATGACACGTAAAAGATATAATGTAGCTGCAAGTAGAGCAAAAGATCAAATGTGGGTTGTCCATTCCTTAAATCCGGAAATGGATCTTAAGCCAGACGATATAAGGCTTAGATTAATTAAGCATGCCATAAATCCTACAATTGATAGAAATGAAGAAAAGCTTAAAACTGCTGAGTCTGATTTTGAAAAACAAGTAATGCAAACGTTACTTAATCAAGGTTATAAAGTCATTCCACAATGGAAGGTCGGCGCCTATCGAATAGATATGGTAATTGAAGATGGCGATAAGCGGGTTGCATTAGAATGTGACGGTGAAAAATGGCATAACCAAGATGATTTACCAAATGACCTAAAGAGACAAGCTATTCTTGAAAGACTAGGCTGGAAATTTATTAGGATTAGAGGAAGTGTATTTTACAGAAATCCAGAAGAAACAAAGAACTGGATTATTAGCGAGTTGGATAGTCATGGAATAAGCCCGAATTTTATAACATTTGAGGAAACTCCTGAAACAGAGAGTTCTATCAATAATGAAACAATTAATAGAATTAAAAGACGTGCGGAACAAATTCGTAGAGAGTGGCATGGTGAAGTTGTTAAAGATAAGATAAATGAAGAAGTTAATGATGAAATAGTTAAAAACATTCAAGACGAAATTGCTTTAATAGAAACAGAAAAGTCTGACTCAAATGATAGAGACGCGGTAAATACTACTTTAGAAAAGCAGACCGTGCTAAGTCCAAAAGATAAAAACATCAAAACAATGACGATAGCTTATGAAAAAGTAAACGCTGCTACTGAAACAAGTCCGAAGGCTAAAAAGGTTACCAGTTTAAACCCAAATCAGAAAAGCAAATGTGACATAATTAAAGAAGAGGAAAATAACGAGAAATCAACTGATAACCCAATGTTCGATTTTAGAAAAGATCACACAAGAAGTAAAAACAAAAAGCAAGTCACTAATACTATGAGACCTAAAGAAAAGATATATAAAAATGAATCAACAGATACAGAAAAAAATGAAAAGAAAAAAGTCCAAAAACCCTTATTTGATTTTAGGAAAAAATAAAACCAGAAACTTTTTGTACTAATACTACTTTAGACGCTGACCTGAAAATATCTCATTTAACAAGGAGGTGCAAGATGTAAAAATCTGCTAATCAAAAAATTAAACTCTTGTGCCTTATGAAAATACTTCTTGAAAAGACTGATGAAGAAAACACTATGACAGTCAATGAGATGATTGCGGAGCTTTATAAGTATGATATTACAGCTGAGCGAAAATCCATTTACGATGATCTTGAAGCTTTACGTCAATATGGAATTGATATAACTAGCCGTAAAACAAGAACTACCGATTACTTTGTAGGAAATCGGCTTTTTGAGTTGCCGGAACTAAAGTTGCTCGTTGATGCTGTCCAATGTTCAAAGTTTATTACACATAGAAAAAGTAATGAGCTGATAAAAAAAATAGAAAGTCTTGCTAGTAAACACTAGGCAATGCTTCTACAACGACAGGTTTATGTTGCAAGCAGGGTAAAGACAATGAATGAGAGTATTTATTACAATGTAGACAACTTACATGCAGCCATAGCTGATAACAAACAGGTATCTTTCAGATATTATGAATATACAGTTGATAAGGAAAAGAATTTCCGCAAGAATGGGGAGAAGTATATAGTTAGCCCATATGCTCTGTCATGGGATGACGAAAACTATTATCTCATAACCTTTTCGGAAAAATACGGTGACTTTACTCATTATCGGGTAGATAAAATGACGGATATTGAGATGACTGATCAAGTAAGAGCAAAGCTACCGGATAATAAGCATTTTAATGTTGCTGTTTATTTCAAAAAAGTCTTTAACATGTTTGGAGGAGAGGAAGAAACAGTAAAACTGCAATTAAAAAAATACTATATATTGGGAAAGCAGGTGGTGACAGTAATAGACTTAAACAGCGAGTGAGGCAATTTGTAAAGTATGGAAGCCGTTTATTTAAAAACCATCGCGGCGGTCGTGCTATATGGCAAATTGATTATAATAAATTCCTCTTTTTAGGGATTTTTGAATGTGAAAAACCAGAAGGAAAAGAAAGAGAGTTCTTAAACGATTATTTACAAAGCCATGGTGTATTGCCACTTGCTAATTGGAAGATAGGCTAAGATTGATCTTCCAATTCCCATATTAGAGGTAGGTTTATAAGAACATGAGAATAAAGAGGGATACTACTGTACAAGGTTATATAAACAAAAACAACCAAAAGAATATCGGGAAAACAGATGAGCACGGGACAGACCATATGCAATGGTTTTATAAAATAGAATGTCTACATTGTAATTTCATGTATAGGGCAAATGGCTCCGATATTTGGCAAAGAAAGTGTCCATATTGCCAAGGGGGAAGACCATGAGATATGAGGAGAATATTAATTCTTAAGAGTCCTGGGTACCATTTGCAGGAAAGTAAGAGTTATTATAAGTTCAATAATCTTACTGTCCAAGCTGTCCACGTGTCCATTCCTCAAACAATTCCGGAGCTTAGAAGTGGACAGGAAAGAAAGGTAAAATAACTTGCGAGAAAAAGTAGCCCAGGTAAATCTAGAATATTGGCAATCCTTCGGTGGAAGTGGCTATAAAGAAGATGAAAAACTCTTTAATTGATAACAAGAAAATGTGCTACAAAGCAGTTATTCTCATACATGGTTATGGATCATCAGGAGTTGGCGGCAGTATTAAAACAGCTGTTGCCAAGTGCCTTAATGACAACAGCTTGAAAGTAATAGTGCGAACATATGTAGGTGGGAGCAATGGGATAAGCGTAAAAAAGAGTTCCTAGGTATATGTAAGGATTTGGAGAAGCATGAACGTAGCATAGTTAAAAATGAAGGTGTTACTGTCGTCATTTTAAGGTAAATCGGGAAAGTGTGGCAGTTAAGATATTAGGACGATCGTGACTGTCTTGAGATTGTTATTGGATAAGTACAATTATAATACCCCTAAGTTGGACAGTAACTGGACGATAAAGGCGGTAAACAATAAACTTAAAAAGGGAGAGTATTATAATTGGACTACACTGCAGGTTAGATACACTTAAATCCAATAGTTATGCGCAATCCCGATTATATTATGAATCAAGAGCATAAATGAGAGGGGACAGAACTAATGAAAATTAATCCAAACGAAGTTGAAATAGGAGTAGCTGCCGATTTGCTAGTGAACCGCTATAATATTTCAAGTCATTTACTTGGGCAACTTTTTGGGGTGGATTCTAGGAATCAAGCTAACAGTATACGAAAGGATCTTGGTCACTCTACTTTAAGCAGGATGGAACTAGCGAAATTATTGATATTTAGGAAGGGGTCTGCTCTTTTTAGTGGAAGCTCTGAAGAGGTAAAAAAGCTCAGACGGTATTTACTCTCCCAGTTGGATGCAAATGACTTAAGAATTTTGTTTGAAAAGCACGCCAGTGAGGATAATTCAATTAATAGTCCCTCATACATGATTACTCCGCTTGTAAACAAAAAGTGGCATCCAAATGGTAGATGGTCATCAGACTTTGTTAAAATGCTAGAATTTCCTGACATACTTGCAGGTGTAAAACAAACGAAAAATCTACCAACAATTACAGATGTCGAATCACTATCTCCTATACCAAAACTTGTACAATTCCAACAAAACCTTAAAGATAAAATGTTACAAGTATTAAACAATGAAGGGGATAGAACTCGTTGCATTGTAACATTGCCTACTGGAGGGGGAAAAACTCGCGTTGCAGTTGAGTCTTTTATAGATTGGATGCAACCTCGTTTTTCAGAAGGTAAATATTTGGTTTGGATTGCCCAGAGTGAAGAACTTTGCGAACAAGTAATAAGTTGTGTTCAACAAATGTGGGGTAGTAGGGAATTTGTTAGCCCTTTAAGAATTTATAGATTTTATGGTGGCCGTGATATACCTCATGATGAATTGCATGGAGGTGTGGTGGTTTCCAGTATACAACAGTTATATAGTCGTATTAAATCCGATGATGAGGCATTAGATAAAATTTTAATAAATACTGGCGCCATGATTATTGACGAAGCTCACAGAGCTGTCTCAGCAATGTATGATAGCTTACTGAATAAAGCAATATTATTGAAAGGAATAGAGCTTTTCCCTATTTGTGGGCTGTCTGCCACTCCGGGGAGAACTGGGATAAACAAACAGGATGAAATAACAAAGCTAGTCAATAGATTTCAGGCATATCTTGTTGAACCAGATTTGGGAGAAGAATACAAAAATGATCCATTACGTTATTTTAGAGAAAATGGATATTTAGCGTATGCAAAGCATATTACATATCGATCTGGAAAAGAGTATACACTAACTGATCAAGAAATCAGTCAAATATCTGTAGATTTTGATGAACAGCTAGGACCACTGTTTTTAAAGAGACTTGCTAAGGATAATGAACGAAACCTATTAATAATTAAGAAGCTTTTGAGTATACCGAAAGGGAAGCCTACGCTTGTATATGCATGTACGGTGGAGCAAGCTCATTTTTTGTCTGTGATATTAACGTCGGAGGGACGCCCAGCCGGAGCTATTTCGTCTGATACTCCGCTAACAATACGTAGAGGACTAATTCAAGATTTCAAAAAAGGAAAAATAGATTTTTTATGCAATTATGGTGTATTAACGACAGGTTTTGATGCACCAAAGACAGAATATGTTGTCATTTGCCGACCAATGACAAGTGTGATTTTGTATGAGCAAATTATTGGGCGTGGTGTAAGAGGACCCAAGTTTGGTGGAACTAATGAATGTTGTGTGATTGATTTTTATGATAATATACATCGTTTAGGTCCATCCCTAGCATATGCGCGTTTCTCAGATTATTGGATCAGTGAAGAAAATCAATAAAAATTAAATGGGGTAAGCTCAGGGACGTCGGCAATACGGTTACATTAAATGAGATACATTTTTTTAATGAAAGTTATTTGTTATAAAAAGAGGTTTAGCATATGGATTATAGTTACGAAGGATTCATACGAAGACAAATAGAAGAAAAATTTGGATACAAGGTTGCTCAAATATTCTTTCAAGAAAAGACTAAGACAATGTATAAGAGAATACCTAAGACGTCATTCTATCCACCACCAAGTAAGAAAGTTACATTTAAAACACTAGATTATGCATTATTAAAAAATGGCAAAATTGTGAAAGCGATCGGTACTGATAATTATATAATAGCGTTTTGTTCTATAGAGGAAAAGAAAAGTGCAGATGATAATGCAATGATTTTAGCAGTGATACTAATTGTTATTATTATACTAATATTACTATTAGGTAACTGAAACAAATCAATGTACGCCCATAATGCAATTAACGACGGATAAGTTCTATCTGGAAATGAATGAAAACAAAACATTATCATGTACTTCATATAAACCAAGCATTGCCGTGAGGAGCGGCTGCTTTCTCATGGTTAGGTCGCTACATCTAACCGTCTGTACCTTATACATATTCCGGTCAATTTAAAAGGTTTAAACAAAATACATTTTATATAAA
Organism: Firmicutes bacterium HGW-Firmicutes-12; assembly: GCA_002841595.1. Classification (GTDB taxonomy): domain Bacteria; phylum Bacillota; class Peptococcia; order DRI-13; family PHAD01; genus PHAD01. Next base: position 13,917 of record PHAD01000045.1, on the reverse strand, counting down.
GTTCATTTTTTTACCGTCCGTGCTGTCCAAATGTCCATTCCTCGAAATTATACGGAACTTTCATTTGGACAGTAATCAGTTTTTAGACTGTAATGGGATTTAACTAAAACCAGATCTTAATATATAGTATTGAGGTGGTACAATGACACCAGAAGAATATGAAGAATTAATTACTCAGTATTATAAAAATAAAGGTTATTCTGTTGAAAAGACACCAAGGTCCTACGATTAGGGTGTAGATGTTATTGCAAGAAATAGTATTACATCAATTGCGATTCAAGCTAAGCATTATATAAATGGCCGCAAGGTAAATTATCAGGACATTATGTATCTATATGCAGGAAAACAACTATATGACTGTGAACATTCAGTGATTATTACATCAGGAAAGGTATCAGATGAAGCAAAAGCCGCAGCTTCTAAGCTGGATGTTGAAATTTTAGAGGATTGGTTACCTAAGGTATTAAACCGGGTTAATAATACAATATCATTCTCGAAGGTATGGGAGAAATACATTCTCCCCGTTGCCAGAGAGAAAATTTATACTATATCTGGTAAGGAAAATACGATAGTGAAAGTTACCATGGAAGACATAGAACGCATAAGTTCTAATGGTAAGAAAAGCAAGATAGATATTGATATATTTAGGAGGTGCTACCATTTCATTATTGAAAACGGTAGTCTTACAAAAGAGTATATTAATCAAATCTATCCCAAGCGTGCTTCGGCCTTTATTTTTGTAGTTTTAGCCAAAATACCATTTTTTGAGATAGTTAATGAACCTAGATTGACACTAAGACTGATTAAAGAGAAATATAATCTTTAAGACTACTACTCTATTTTAGATTTAAAATGTGGAGGAGCCGACTATGAAACACAAAGAGAATTCGATCATCTTACCTGAAAAACTGAGGGGCAGAAGTATCCATGAAAAAGTTATCCCCACAGTGTGCAATCTTAAGAATATGCTTGATAAGCTAATAGAAGTTTGTGGTGATATATCTCAGCTGAAGCAATGGGAGAAAAGAAGCTATCAGGCTTATTATATTGAAGGTATAAAGTCTGACGTACTAAAGGCTAGCCATGAAGAAAGAGTAAAGATTATTCGGAATCATATCCTTAGCTTAGACCCTCACGAACTAGGAGCAAGTTGCACTGATATTTACCTTGTGGCTGTTGTTGCAGAAAATTATGGAGCAGGTAAAGATATATTCTTCCAGTATGTAAAAGAGAAGGAGATAACTAGCGAGAGTGGTTCAGCCCAGGCTATCTGGCAGGTGGGTAAAGGTGATGGTGTTTATTTAGGAATCTTGAATGAAGATGGCTCTGTTAAAGATTGGGACTTTATTGCAAGATGGGTTAAGAGTTCTTGATTTCATAGAAATTGATAATTGGTTTCAGATTGGAGTGTAAAAGAATTGAAGTATACTAATAAGATTAAATTACCACAACTAGTCTCTACATGGGAACAAATATCAAATAATCTTAAGACCCTTGAAGGTTATAGACAATCTGAGGAAACAAAAGACGACTACATTGGTTTTCTTAAAAGAGGGGTATGCTTTTTAGTATATGAAGAAGATGAAATAAACAAATATGCACCTAGTAGGTTTATCGGTTATGTAGATAATTCAATCGAGAAACATAGATGTAACAATGAAAGAGACGGAAGAGAAACAAACAAGGCCATAAGTATAATCATAAAATGCGAACCAAAGCATAATGAAGAATTGGAGCATGAATATATAAAATTTTGCTATTATAACGGATTTAAGCCTAATATGACGGGTGCATTTGGAGCCCACCGTAAATATTGGTTTATAAAGAATAAGAGAAAGGAACTTTAGGTTCAAATATTTTTTAAATTAATGGCTTGTGAAAGGAGACTTCATAGTTGGGAGATTTTAAACTAATTGCCCTTTTTTAGCATATGTAACAATTATTGATGAACAGATTGATAATAGGGAAGTAGGTGCTATTAAAGACTTTGTTAAATTTTATAATATATCGGAAACAATTGAAGAGGTAGAATTAATACTATCCGACAGTGACGACAAAAAGAGCTTGAACAGCGTATTAAAAGAACTTTCCGAATGCCCCTCGGAAATCCAGGAACAGGCGCTAATTTTGGGATTAGCCCTATCATATTAAACTTTACAGGAGACATCTCAGGAACAGCTTTTTAATCGGTTAGGCAAAGTAAAAACCACATGAAAATAAGGAACAGGTAAAAGCTTAGAAATTTGAGCCTGAACCCACTCAGATTGCTTACTTCCCTGACACTTAGAACAATGCCTGTTTCGGCAGGAATTATACGAAACATCCAACTGGCCACAGCTAGTATAACCATCAACATGAGAACCAAGAATACTAGTACGGCAGTTTCTAATAGAAAAAAACGCCTTAACATAAGTAGATTTTCACGACCCAGGATAGTAAATCTATCTTTCCCCCCTTTACCACCATGAACCCGAATAAGCATATTACTAGAATCAATATCAGAGCCTAAAAGATTAAACACCTCGCTAATCCTAAGTCCTGAAGAATACATATGGCAAAGGATAATGTTAAGGATGCGGGTAGAGTATTACATAAGATAGAATTGGAAGCTCAGATAGCATATCCGACAGGAGAAAAACTGCCGCCTCGGTTTACTAAGCAGGAGCTAGATATTTTAATAAAAGATATTGAGGATTTGGCAAAGATTATGCCCGGCAGAGGCCAATCTAAGCTGGCATATATGCCGGCATAAATAAAAGAAAAAGCCCGGACTATCGCGGGTGGATTTTATCCAGACTGCAAATGGTCGGGGCTTTGTCGTCATATGAAAAGACAACGAAGGAGTAGACCGGGCTTTATACAATGAAAACAGGCAAGAGTGATGAAACGTGGCAGAATGCGTATGGAGATTTAAAAGATAGAGTTGCAAATGTTGTCATACGGGCAGCGGCAATGGTGGATAGAAATGGACGATAAGGGAGAAGTCAAATAAATAAGCATAATATCGCACGTAGTACCTTGCGTTCAGTGTGGAGAAATAATAGAGAAGGAAAGATTGAGGGCGAAAGCAAAAGCAAGATTAGTTAGTTTGCAGGTTGTTGAACAGGTAGAGGAAAAGGGAAAGAAAAGATCATCTAAAGAATTCGAAGAAAGGTTTATGTAAAATAAAATGCAACATATGTTATTTAGTATTGACATACTAAATAACATATAAGTATAATTATGGTAATGGAATTTGTTGGGGAGGAGGGCTAAAGTGGATATAAATATTGATTCAGCCTTGAATGTCTTATATCAAAGACAGATTACTTCCAGAGAACAACTTCTGAAGGAAATGTTGCGTGTGAAAATGACACAAAAAGAGGCGGAACAGAGGTCAATAACTATTATTGACAAAGAGAAACTCTTTCAGCTCATGAAGAAAACCACAGAAGATGAGTTGGGATTCTTCCCTGCTGATCGAGCGGATTTCATAGATATCTTTGAAACTTTAAAAGATATTGATCTGATAGGATTCACATTGGAGATCTATAAAAATGACCGTATGGGCATGGTTATTTCACCAATATATCTTAGTCAATATATTGGGAGTAGAATTCAAATGCTCAAGCCAGAAAGAGTTCTTATTACTGAAGCGGAAAAACAACTATCTGGGCTTCGGGAAATGATCGATCTGATGTCTGACCGGGAAGTGACTTTAACGACTCAGTACAAACCTATGTATATTTTGTTGCAGTTGGCTTTCGGGGAATATAAGAATATTAGAATCTATTTTGAGTCCATTTACACAGAATGTCTCCTGAATGAAAAGTATGATTATATCTATTCGCTGCCGTCATTTGGACATAGGCCTGATGAGTTGGGTAAAGAATTCTTAACAAGAGATAGTGATGGTATTGCAATAGAAAATATGCTAGGGCACCTAAGTGAAAAAGGAACTTTGGATATTATAGTTCCGGCAAAGATTACTTTTGCTGGTATGGGATATGAGAAATTACGATCGTATATTACTGAAAACTATAATGTTGAGAGCATTTACATCTTGCCGGAAGGAACCTTCAGGCCATCAACAGCAATTAAAACTTATCTATTTTCAATATCAACTGATCAAAAAGAAAAGATTGAATTTGGAACCTTTAGAATAGATAAGAAAACCATTGAGATTAAAGAAAAGAAGCAGTTATCAAGAAAAGATTTTTTATCCCACGAGGATTGGCGTATTGAGCTTCTGTTAGCTGAAGAAAATGAAAACATTCAACGGTTTAAAAGTTCTGATCTTCAAAAGGTGAAGCTAAAAGAAATAGCAGAAGTGTTTAGAGGAAAATCCATTCTTAAGAAAGATACTTCCCTGGGGAATATTTCGGTCCTCAACATCTCCAATATTGAAAATGGGGAAATTGATTACCGGGATATGGATAGTATTGATGAAGAAGAACGAAAAGTGAAACGTTATGAACTATTTTCAGGTGATGTGGTCCTGTCCTGCCGTGGAACGGCGGTTAAATCGGCTGTATTTACAAAGCAAGATAGAATCATCATTGCCTCGGCAAACTTGATTGTTATCAGACCCAAGGAAAAGGTCAAAGGTGAGTTTATCAAAATATTTCTGGAAAGTCCTATTGGTCTGGCGATCATCAAAAGCTTTCAACGCGGCACCACCATTATGAATATCAATTATTCTGATATCATGGAAATGGAGATTCCCTTATTGCCTTTTGAGAAACAACAGGAGATCATTAATCATTACCGGCAAGAATTAGATGTGTATAAAGAGACCGTCAAAAAGGCAGAAAGCCGCTGGTCAAACATAAAAGACGTTATTTATAACGAACTAATGTAGGAGGGGTCAATATGGCAGTGAATTTGGAGTTTGAAAACAAGCTGTGGGAAATGGCGGATAAACTCAGAGGCAACATTCAGCCCTCAGATTATAAGGATGTTGTCCTGGGACTCATATTTCTAAAATACATCTCAGATAGCTTTGAAGAAAAATACAATGAGTTGGCGGCAGACGGAGATGGGTTTGAGGAAGACAGAGACGCTTATGTGGAAGATAATGTATTCTTCGTTCCTCCTAGTGCCAGGTGGGACTTTATCAAGAAGAGTGCCAAACAGAGCACCATTGGGCAAATCATCGATGAGGCCATGATTGCCATTGAACGGGAAAATAAAAGCCTTAAGGGAGTGCTTCCCAAGAACTATGCCAGGCCTGAGCTGGATAAAACAAAGTTGGGCGAGCTCATTGACTTATTTTCTTTTAACCTGGGCAGCAAAGAATCTAAAGCACAGGATATACTGGGAAGGGTCTATGAGTATTTCTTGGGTAAATTCGGTTCCAGTGAAGGAGAATTCTACACTCCGCCAACCATCGTTAAAATTCTTGTCGGGATGATTGAGCCATATAAAGGCAGGGTTTATGACCCATGCTGTGGCTCCGGTGGCATGTTTGTGCAGTCTGCAAAATTTGTGGAAGAACATCAGGGACGCAGGGATGATATTTACATATACGGTCAAGAGTATACTGCTACTACTTGGAAGCTTTGCAAAATGAACCTTGCCATCAGAGGGATTGACGGAAATCTGGGAGATAGAGATGCCGATACCTTTGGCAACGACCTTCATAAAAACCTCAGAGCAGACTACATTTTAGCTAATCCGCCTTTTAACGTCAGTGACTATACCTTGATTCAAGATGATGCCCGTTGGAAATATGGGATTCCCCCTAAAAACAACGCCAACTATGCCTGGATTGAGCACATCATTAGTAAGCTGTCTCCGAATGGTGTGGCAGGCTTTGTCTTAGCCAATGGATCCATGAGTACCTCTACAAAAGCAGAGGCTGAAATTAGAAAGAACATTATAGAAGCAGGCCTGTTAGACTGCATTGTGACAATGCCGCCTAACTTATTTTATAACGTTACTATCCCAGTATGTCTATGGTTTCTATCTAAAAAGAGAGAAAACAGAAAGGACAAAATTCTCTTTATTGATGCCCGTAAGATGGGCACCATGGTGACCCGTAAGCACAGAGAGCTTTCCGATGAGGAAATTGCCAAAATATGTGACACCTATCATAACTGGAGAGATGGACATCATGTAAGCCAAGAATTATTAGTAGCCGAAAAGACAGTTGCTTATGTTACAAAATCTACAGAGAAAGAAGTAAGGAGCTATCAAGACATCCAAGGCTTTTGTAAGTCGGCTAGTATTGAAGAGGTTAGAGAGCATGAGTATATCCTGACTCCCGGCAGATATGTAGGGATAGAAAATGGGGAGGAAGACAGTGAGCCTTTTGATGAAAAGATGACCAGGTTGACCGCCGAATTAGCCGAGATGTTTGCTAAATCTCATAAGCTGGAGGAGGAGATTAAAGAGCGTTTGGGGGCGATTGGGTATGAGTTATAAAGATACGGATATTATTATGTATCGGTCCGAGGATGGCACAATAAAAATAGATGTGCGTATGGAGGATGAAACAGTTTGGCTGTCACAGGCCCAGATGGTAGATTTGTTTCAATCAAGTAAGGCAAATATCAGCGAACACATAAAAAACATCTTTGCAGAAGGTGAACTTAGAGAAGATTTAGTTGTTCGGAATTTCCGAACAACTGCTGCTGATGGGAAAAACTATAATGTAAAACACTATAATCTTGATGTTATTATCTCTGTCGGTTACCGTGTAAAATCTTTACGCGGCACACAATTTCGTATTTGGGCAACCGAACGGCTGCGAGAGTACCTTATAAAAGGTTTTACTATGAATGACGACCTCTTGAAGAAAGCAGGAGGTGGCAACTACTGGAAAGAGCTTTTGGAACGCATTCGAGATATCCGTTCCAGCGAAAAAGTGTTTTACCGACAGCTATTAGACCTTTTTGCCACAAGTATTGATTATGATCCGAAATCAGAGGAATGCAGGCAGTTTTTTCAGATTGTCCAGAATAAATTGCACTATGCAGTAAATAAGCAAACCTCTGCTGAAATTATACACAGCCGAGCCAATGCGGAATTGCCATTTATGGGGATGAAGACATTCTCCGGTGAACAACCCAATAAAGAGGAAGCAATGATTGCTAAGAATTACTTGGATGAAAAAGAGTTATCCGTGTTGAACCGTATGGTTTCAGCCTTCTTCGATTTGGCAGAGCTACACGCTATGAATCATGAGCCAATGTATATGCGGGACTGGCTGCCACAGGTAGATGATTTTGCCGAGCGCTACGGAAAAGGGATATTGGAAAGTGCGGGAACGGTCAGCCGGCAGACCGCTATTGAGAAAGCAGCCGATGAATATAAAAAATACCGCAAACGGATATCAGATTTACCTTCCCCTGTCGAACGGGATTATCTGGAGACCATTAAACAAACGCAGAAAAAGCTGAAAGGTAAGACTGGGGGTGAGCGGGAATGAGTTGTAGTGAGTGGAGAGAAGTGAAGTTAGAAGATATAATCCAATTTAACTCTAGGGAAAACATAGTAAAAAAACAAATTGCAAAAAAAATTGCAATGGAAAAACTAAAACCATTTAACAAAACAATTGAAGGTTATGAATATGCTGAATTTAAAGGAGGAACAAAGTTCAGAAACGGGGATACATTGCTTGCAAGAATAACCCCGTGTCTCGAAAACGGCAAAACCGCTCAGGTCTCAATATTAAACGAAGATGAGGTTGGTTTTGGTTCTACAGAGTATATCGTTTTAAGAGAAAAGCCAAACAAATCAGTTAATGACTTTATCTACTATCTAGCAATTAGTCCACGGTTTAGGGATATTGCCATTAAATCTATGATTGGGACATCTGGTCGACAAAGGGTGCAACAAGATGTACTGGAGAATACAAGTATCCCCATTCCTCCACTTTCTGAGCAAAAAGCAATCGCAGCCACTCTCTCTTGCCTAGACGATAAAATTGAACTCAACAACCGCATCAACAAGACCCTTGAGGAAATGGCACAGGTAATCTTTAAAAGCTGGTTTGTCGATTTTGAGCCGTTTCAGGATGGTGAGTTTGAGGATAGTGAGTTAGGTAGGATTCCTAAGGGGTGGAGAGTTGGAACCATTGGAGAATTTGTAAAAGAAATGAAAAATGGAGGCACGCCAAGTCGTAAAAATGATAGTTATTGGAATTCCAAAGATGTTCCCTGGATTAAAACGGGAGAGATTAAAAATTCACTTATCATTGAAAGTGAAGAGTATATTTCTTGTGAGGGCCTCAAAAACAGTTCGGCAAAAGTGTTACCTTATAATTCGATTTTGATGGCTATGTATGGTGCTACTGCTGGTCAAATTGGATTATTAAAATTTAAGGCCAGTACAAATCAGGCTTGCTGTGCAATGATTTGCATCAGTGCTAATAAAGCTGTCTTTTTATACCTATATTTGTTAGCTAATCAATCTTATATTGAAAGTTTAGCTGTAGGGGCTGCTCAACAGAATCTTAGTAAAGACACGATTTCAAAGCTAAGATTAATCATACCAAAGGATGAGGTAATAGAAACTGCCATTTTTGATGAATTAAAGAAATTTTAGAGAAACTCAAAAACTTAACGCTGTCCGAAATTCTCTACTCCCTAAACTTATGTCCGGTGAAATCCGAGTTCCCATTGAGGAGGTGCAATAATGGCAAAGAATAGTTTCTACGAATCCCATCTGGAGGAAGCAACACTGGAGTGGTTTGAAGAACTGGGCTATGAGACAATCTTTGGTCCGGATATTGCCCCGGATGGAGAGTATCCAGAACGTGAAGATTACGGCGATGTAGTCTTGGTTGAGCGTCTAAAAGAAGCTCTTAGCCGAATCAATCCCAGACTTCCAGATGATGCCATCGAAGATGCCCTAAGGCAAATCATAATTCCCCAAAGTCCAAGCCTCATTATGAACAACAAGGTATTTCAGAAAATGATTACTGACGGTATTGATGTTTCGGTGAAGCAGTCTGATGGCAGCTATCGAACTGAAAAGGTTTATGCCTTTGATGATGAAAAGCCGCTAAACAATGAATTTATGGCGGCCAATCAGTTCACCATTGTGGAACACGGGGTGGAAAAGCGACCGGACGTAGTGGCTTTTGTTAACGGCATCCCCTTAGTGGTCATTGAACTGAAGAGTGCTAGTGATGAAAATGTAGATATTACCGATGCTTATAATCAGTTGCAAACCTACAAGATGACTATTCCTTCATTGTTTACCTATAACTCCTTTATGGTCACTAGCGATGGAATTAATGCCAGAGCTGGTACCCTGACCTCTGATGAAGATCGTTTTATGGCTTGGCGAACCATTGACGGAGAGATGACAGCACCTTTGTCCATTCCCCAGCTTGAAGTTTTAATTAAAGGAATGTTTCAGAGGGATCGCTTCCTGGATATTATCAAGCATTTTGTGTTGTTCCAAAGTGATGGTACGGAGACCATTAAAATATTGGCAGGATACCATCAATTTCACGCGGTGAATAAAGCAGTGGAAAGCAGTGTACGGGCAACCCATGAATCTGGTGACAGACGTATTGGTGTAATTTGGCATACTCAGGGTAGTGGTAAAAGCTTGTCCATGGTATTCTATGCGGGGAAATTGGTGATTAGCGAAGAACTAGAAAACCCCACCATTGTCATAATTACAGATCGAAACGATTTGGACGATCAGCTTTTCAGTACATTCCTGAAAAGCAAAGATCTGTTGAGAAATACACCGGTGCAAGCAGAAGATAGAGCGCATTTAAGAAACCTGCTCAACAATCGGACCAGTGGAGGCATTATCTTTACCACTATTCATAAATTCGCGCCTTTTTCCAATGAAGTGAAGGAGGACTCGCAATCCTATCCGTCATTTGCTAAGGTAGCAGAAAGCACTGCTGAATATGCGACAAACATGGTTTTGACAGACCGGAAAAATGTCATCGTCATTGCTGATGAAGCCCACCGCAGTCAGTATGGATTTGGAGCAGAGGTGGTAAAAGGTAAAACTGAAGCGGATATAAAGTATGGCTATGCTAAATACATGCGTGATAGCCTGCCCAATGCTTCATACATTGGCTTTACGGGTACGCCTGTAGAGCTTACTGATAAAAACACCAGAGCAGTCTTTGGAGATTATATTGATGTCTATGATATGACCCGAGCGGTGGAAGACGGTACGACGGTTAAGATATTCTACGAAAGCAGGATTGCCAAGCTAGAGCTGTCGGAAGAGATGAAACCAAAAGTTGACACGGAATATGAAGAAATTACTGAACATCAGGAATCTAGCCAAAAGGAAAAGCTCAAGAGCAAATGGGCCAGACTGGAGGCGATTGTTGGTGCTGAACAGCGCGTTAAGCAAATCGCCAAAGACATTGTCGAGCACTTTGAAAAACGGGAACAGGCACAGGAAAATGAAGGCGGCAAGGCCATGATCGTAGCTATGAGCCGAAGAATTGCCATCGACCTCTATAAACAGATTGTCGCATTGCGCCCTGATTGGCACAGTGATGATTTGATGTCCGGTAAAATAAAGGTCGTTATGACGGGCAGTTCATCAGACCCATCAGAATGGCAACCCTTTATTGGAACGAAGGCCAAGCGTGAAACGCTGGCAAAGAGGATGAAAGACAGAAACGATGAGCTCAAATTGGTGATTGTTAGGGACATGTGGCTCACAGGATTTGATGTACCAAGCATGCACACTATGTATATTGATAAGCCCATGAGTGGCCATAACCTGATGCAGGCTATCGCCAGAGTTAACCGAGTTTTTAAAGAAAAACAGGGTGGGTTGGTTGTTGATTATATTGGCATTGCTGAGAATTTAAAAGAAGCTCTGGCCAAGTACACAGAAAGTGATAAGAAAACCACCGGTGTAGATACGGAAGTAGCTTCTCAGGTCTTACTTGAAAAACATGACTTAATCAAAGAGATACTGCATGGCCATTACTACAGCAAATTCTTCACTGGAAAGCCAAGTGAGAAAATGCAGGCCATTGTGGAAACTATGGATTACATTATTGGTCTTCGTGAGGACCGGAAGAATGATTATATCAAGCTGGTCACCGAAATGACCAGAGCATATTCCTTATGTGCGACTACCGATATTGCTGAAAGCCTCAATCTTGAGGTCGGATTCCATAAAGCGGTTAAGGCAAGTCTTGTCAAGATGATTAGTGATGACAGTAAGAAGAAAACGACATCTCAACTGGACAGCGAACTAAATCAACTGTTGTCAAAGGCAATTTCGTCTAATGAGGTAGTAGATATATTGGGTTCAGTAGGTTTGTCAAAACCCAATATTGCCATTCTCTCAGATGAGTTCCTTGAAGAAGTAAAAGGCATGAAGCAGAAAAACTTGGCTGTCGAGTTGTTAAACCGGCTGCTCAAAGGTAATATTAAGATTTTCTCTAGACGCAACCTGGTGCAGTCTAAGAAGTTTTCTGAATTACTAGAAGCGTCTATCAGAAAGTATCAGAACCGAGCTATTGAAACTACTCAGGTTATAATGGAGCTGATTGAACTAGCCAAGCAAATTAGCGAGGCAGAAAAACGTGGTGAAAGTACCGGACTGACTCCAGATGAATTAGCTTTTTATGACGCTTTGGCTGAAAACGAATCAGCTCGAGAAGTGATGGGTGATGAGATACTTGTTCAGATTGCTAAAGACCTGACAGCATCAATCAAGAATAATATCAGCGTGGATTGGGCGATCCGTGAAAGTGTGCAGGCAAAAATGAAAATGACCATAAAACGACTGCTAAAGAAATACGGGTATCCACCAGATAAAACTGCAAAAGCAGTGGACATAGTAATGGAGCAGACTAAGTTGATGTGTCAGAATGAAAGTAGATAAGGAGATGGTGATAATTCAATTTCTGAAACAGAAAACCAGTTAAATTGTATTAGAGCCGGAATACAACCTCATGTGTTGCAGCGATATTTGGGGCATATGCGTCTCGAAACAATTATGATATACGTGAATTTAAATGATCAGATAGGCCTAGATGCCTATGTAAACCCCAATGATTTAAGGAAGAAAAGGGAACTCGCAAATCTTCTGGTGGTATACATGCATCAAGAAAGCCGATTAAGGTTTAACAATAATCCCTCTAGTGATAGCGCTAGAGGGATTATGTACTACATATTTTATAAAGAGTTCAACCGCATCATGAAAAGAAGGACAAGTAGTAAGTGGTTTAGTTTTTGTTAATTGTTCCTCAATAAGATTGTTTTTTCTTCTGTCCAAGTGTATGACCTCCCGGTATAGTAGTGTGTGATAAGCTAGCACTACCGCGTCACGACCAGACTTTTACGTGAACATACGACTCAGACAAAAAAACACGAAAAAAGGGTTTTGACCCTTTGGCCAAAACCCTTGTCGTTACTGTGTTTGGTGCGGAAGGCGGGACTTGAACCCGCACGACTTACGCCACACGCCCCTCAAACGTGCCTGTCTGCCAGTTCCAGCACTTCCGCAAGGTAAAATCAAGCAATAACAATCTTATCATGGGAAGATGGTAATGTCAAGGGTTCAGAATACATTTTATTTCTAGAATTAGTTGCAAATTATGACAGATTATTGTAATATATTTAGTGGGAGAATTTAGATTATACCACTAAATATAGAAGGCTTTATATATTAATCGCATAACAAATAGGACAAAAAATACTTTCAACGGGGGCAGTTATGCTTAACAAGAGTATGCGGGAACAGTTGCTAAGGAACTTCTTGCATTACGAGATGGAAAAATGTGATAAAGGAACCTGGGAACATAGCCTACGAGTTGGAAAGCTATGTGAACTTTTGGCACTTGAAATGGGTTTCGAAAAACCAGAAGTTTCTTATATTTCTTTGGCAGGATTGCTGCATGATGTTGGGAAAGTGTTTATGCCGGAGATGGTTAATTACCCTGGTAAACTAGCCGATAAGGAAAGATATATGATATCTTATCATCCTCAGCTAGGGAGCAGGTTTATAACTATAAATTGGTCTGATTTACCCGCGCAGGTTTTTGAAGGTATTAACCTTCATCATGAGAGATTAAATGGGACCGGATATCCGTATCATTTACATGGAGATGAGCTTTCTTATGCAGCAAGGATTGTTGCTGTCGCTGATGTTTTTGATGCTATGAGTACTATGAGGCCATACAGAGCACCTTTATCAATGTATGAAACTTTCAAAGAGTTGAATAATCCGGGCTATGATCCTGACGTTGTGCTAGCCCTATTAAAAAGACTTCGTAATATGGATGATAAACAATTAGCCCTTAACTTTTAAAAAAAGACCTGTAACGGTCTTTTTTGTTTATAGCTATTATTTTATATTAACTCTATATTCTTTTAACCATGTATTTACTTGGAGAAGATAAGCTACCATTTGTGGACCTCGCATCAATTGGCCGAAAAAGGGTTTATTGAAGGTATCTTCTGAAGAGTTTAAAAGCTCACGTATTCTATTTTCATTGATAACCTGATGCAATGGAGCTGAGGAATCATCTAGAATATCACTTAATAATGCCCGTACGGTCCTCGTATATTCAGGATTATGTGTTTTGGGATAGGGGCTTTTTTCCCTATATAAAACATCGTCTGGGAGTAAGCCCTCCATAGCTAGACGAAGTATACCTTTGGCTGAATTGCCATAGGTTTTGTATTCCCAAGGAATATTCCAGATGTATTCTACCAGACGGTGGTCGGCGAAAGGAACTCGTACCTCCAGACCGCTAGCCATACTCATTCTATCCTTTCTATCCAAAAGAGCCTGCATAAACCAATTCATATTAAGATAGAACATTTCTCGACGTTTGGCTTCTAAGGGATCTTCGCCGTCTAGTACCGGTACTTCGGCAATTGTTTCTTCATACCTTTGCTTTAGGTATTCTTCTGGTGTGAAGCTTTTAAAAAGACCGTTTTTCCATAGGGAGACTCGATGATCTAAATAGCGTACCCACGG
>PHAD01000044.1:19493-26997 GCA_002841595.1 Firmicutes bacterium HGW-Firmicutes-12 | reverse complement strand
GTATTATCCATTTTGGTACTCTTATTTCACTAGTTTAGGTTTTGAAGTTGTAACCTCACAGCCTACTACTAAATACAGCCTAGATCTAGGAGTAAAAGAAGCAGTAAACGATGCTTGCTTGCCGATTAAACTCTACCATGGTCATGTGGCCGAACTGAAGGATAAGGTAGATGTACTTTTTTTACCTCGTATGGTTAGCGTAAGGAAACTTGATGCAGAAACATTTTGTCCCAAATTCTTAGGACTTCCGGATATGATTCGTAACTCAATAGATGGTTTACCAGAGATTATAGATGAGAAAGTAGATTTTGCTAAGGGTTATTTTTCACAATGGAGACTTTGTCTAAGAATAGCAAAACAGTTGGATGTACATGGATTAGTAGTTTTGCGGGCTTATATAAAAGCAAAGAAGGTTCAAGAAAGATATATAGCTGATTTGGCAAAGGGCCTACCATTTTATTCTGCACTAGAAATAGCCGTAACTGGGCAAACAGACCAACAAGAAGTTACCCCTGAACCAGATATTAATTTAGCAATTTTAGGTTATCCCTATCTAATTTATGATTCCTTTGTTAACGTGAGCTTATTTGATAAACTTGCGCAGATGGGGGTTCAGTCCTGGACCGTAGAAATGGTGCCACCGAAACGTTTGGAATCCCAAGGTGAGAACCTTACCAAACAATTATTTTGGCATTTTAGTAATCGTACCATTAGAGCGACATATTATTATTTAAAAGAAAAGAAGGTCGATGGTATCGTGCATGTGACTGCCTTTGGCTGTGGCCCCGATTCCATGGTCGATAAGCTTATGGAATTGGAAGCCAAAAATAACAACAGAGTACCTTTTCTAACTATTTCACTTGATGAACATACGGGTGAAGCCGGTGTTTTAACCCGTATTGAAGCATTTGTAGATATGTTGAGATTACGGAGGAGAGCATAATGAAAGTGACATTTCCGATAATGGGCAATTCCTATATAGCCTTTAAACAAATGTTAGAAGATCTTGGACATGAAGCTATAGTACCACCTATGCCGAGTGCAAGAACGATGACGCTTGGTACTGCCCATTCACCTGAATTTGCTTGCATTCCTTTTAAAATACTTATGGGAACTTACTTAGAAGCTATTGAAAAAGGGGCCGAACTAATAATAACTTCGGGGGGCCATGGGCCCTGTCGTGCAGGATATTATGGTGTATTGCACCAGAAAATAATTGAGGAATTAGGGTACAATACAAAAGTAATGGTTTTTGATTCTATTAATATGGGTTTTAAGGAATTTATTAGCAATCTAAACTATCTTTTAAACTCAGGGAAATCTTCTTGGTGGAGATTGATTAAGGTATATAAAGCTATATGGGATAAGCTGATGGCTCTTGATGAAATAGAAATATTATCACATCAAATAAGGCCTTATGAAATTGAAAAGGGAAGAACAAGCAAAACATATGATTCTTGTTTGGAAGTCATGGATCAAGCTAAGACTAAATCACAAATTGCTGAAGCCAAAGAAGCATGTTTTGGGCTTTTGAATGAAATATCCCAGGATGTTAGTAGAAAACCGTTGAAAATTGGTATAGTTGGGGAAATATATGTACAGATAGAACCTTATGCTAACCTAGACATACAGGCGACTCTCGGAGAGATGGGGGTATATTCCAAAAGAGGGATACATTTAAGTGAGTGGTGGAAAGAGACAACACATCAGACAAATAATGAAGAAGAGGCTATAAAAGCCGCCAAACCTTATCTGGATCAAATGATTGGAGGCCATGGAATCTTATCAGTAGGAGAAACAATACTACATTCTAGTCATGGTTATGATGGTGTTATCCAACTGGCTCCCTTTTCTTGTATTCCGGAAATTGTAGCTAAAGGTATCCTGACTCAGGTGAGCCGTGACTATGGTATTCCGGTTCTGACTATTTTTCTGGATGAACAAACAGGTAAAGCTGGGATGGAGACTAGACTTGAAGCCTTTATTGATTTGTTATATCAACGTCGCCAAAAAAGATTGGAAGGGGCAGTGTCGTGAAAGCATATCTTGGTGTGGATGTAGGATCGGTAAGTACAAACCTTGTTATTATGGATGAAAATGAAGAGATAATAGAAGAAATGTATCTCCGTACTCAGGGTCAACCTGTTAGGGCAGTACAAAGTGGACTGAAGATGCTTGGTGAGAAGCTTGGTCAGAAAATAACAATTGCAGGGGTTGGTGTAACTGGAAGTGCACGTAGCTTGACGGCTGTTCTGGTAGGTGCTGATGCTATAAAAAACGAGATTACTGCTCATGCTGTAGCTGTATCTAAAATGGTTCCCGGAGCTCAAACTATTTTGGAAATTGGAGGACAAGATTCTAAGATAATCATCATGCGTGATGGCATAGTAATTGATTTTGCAATGAACACTGTTTGTGCTGCAGGAACAGGTTCTTTCTTAGATCATCAGGCTGACAGATTATTAATACCAATCGAAAAGTTTGGTGATTTAGCTTTGAAAGCCAAGAATCCAGTGAGGATTGCAGGTCGCTGTGCCGTTTTTGCAGAATCAGATATGATACACAAGCAGCAGTTGGGTCATTCCACCGAAGATATAGTAGCTGGATTGTGCGAAGCGTTAGTTCGTAACTACCTTAACAATGTAGGAAAAGGCAAAGAGATTCTAGGCCCTATAGTGTTTCAAGGTGGGGTTGCTGCTAATGTAGGTATAAGAGATGCTTTTGAAAAAGCATTTAACCAGGAACTGATTATTCCAAAGCACTATAATGTCATGGGTGCTATAGGTTGCTGTTTACTGGCTAGAGAAGCCACACGCAATAAACCAACTAGTTTCAAAGGCTGGAAGGCTGCAGAATATGACTTCCGTCCTACAAGTTTTGAATGTAAGGGATGTCCTAATCTATGTGAGATTATTCAAATTCATGAAAATGATGTTTTGGTTGCACGCTGGGGTGATCGCTGCGGTAAGTGGTCTAATATTAGTGTGAAAGTAGGATAGTAGCACCAGCTTTTGTTATTCATTGCGTAAAAAAAGCTCCTTTTGGTTAGACTCTAAAGAGTTCACCGAAAAGGGGCTTTTAATATGATTATATCCTTTCCACATATGGGTAAGATTCACTTAGCCTTGGAAAAGACCTGTCAAATACTTGAGTTACCCTATATTGTACCCTCGCTGCCTGGACCAAAGACTCTTAAATTAGGGCAAGAACTGGCACCGGAAGGTTCGTGTCTTCCTTTTTGTCTTGTTTTGGGCAACATGCGAGAGGCTTTAGAAAAAGGAGCAGATGCGATTTTAATGCTAGGCGGTAGTGGCCCCTGCCGATTTGGCTATTTTATATATCTGGCAGTGGAACTACTTAAGGATGCCGGTTATGTTTTTGAACCTGTAATAATAGATAAGGGCTATCATTTAAAAAATTTTATGAAACTTCAACATATAAGTCGTACCTCTCTTCCGAGCCTTGTTAAAGCCGTGTTTTTTGGTTGGGAGTTACTAGTAAGTGAGGAAATAATAGATCGTCTAGAAAGGGAATATGCCCCCTTGATTATAGACCGTTTATGCTTTAGTAAGCTTTTAGCTGAGGCCAGGCAAGAGCTAAGTTTAGCTAGGACCCTACAAGAAACCAAGGTCATTCGTAGTAGAGTAATAGAATATATTAAGAATACGAAAATGTATCCAATGGATAAGGTTCTCCGAGTAGGCTTAATAGGTGACATATACACCTTACTAGAACCATATGCCAATCACCAAGTTGAAGTGTTTTTGCGTAAGCATAATGTTGTGGTCTATAAGGAAATATCGGTATCCGGGTGGCTACCCAATCTACTATTGCCATGGCGCACTACCAGCTATCGCCGGGAATTGCTGAAGAAAGCGACTCCTTATTTAGGTAGCTCTGTCGGAGGTTTTGGACTAGAAACAGTAGCCAATGCCCATATGATGAGAAATACTAAGGCGGATGGTCTTATCCAGCTCTTTCCTCTTGGATGTATGCCGGAAATCGTAGCCCGTAGTGCACTAAATAAAATGTGTCATGATGAGAAAATCCCCGTCTTATGCGTTACGATGGATCAGCATCATAGCAAGACGGGGTTTGAAACACGGCTTGAGGCCTTTTTGGATATGTTACATAACCGGCAGCAAATTTCAGAACACGACACAGCCTGAATTTAGCTATAACTTTACTTAACTAGCTGGCGGTAGAAAAGATAAGAAAAGACCATAGGAACAACTCCGATTACAATAAAACTGCCAAACATAATATAGCTGGCCCAGACTTGTGGAAAAAAGCTCAAAAACATTCCTAGTATCCCAGCTGCTACCCAAAGTGGTGCAGCGAGACGGTGAGTCTTGACCCAGACCTCTTCGTTAGCTAAGGTCCAAGGAGTCTTAATACCAACGAAGTAATTATGCTTGATTTTACCCATATAGTTGCCTAACACTGCAAATAACAAAGAAACAAAGAACTTTACAATGAAGCTTATTTCTAGGGGATAGCCTAAGGCGACCAGTAGAGTTATCACATATATTATGGCGAAAAAGCTGTGAAGAGTGATACGGATTACCGTATAAGCCTTTGAAAAGTGTAAATAGTTCTGGCGTCGTGGGTCAATGCGGGGTAGGATAATCATGAGTGGATAGAGAATAAGATTAAGCAGTGGGAAAAAGAAGACACCAAAAGTTTTGCCGGACCATCCATCCACTTCACCTTGAATATTCCAATGAGTAGGTATCTTGTCGGGTAGTTGTGGATAAAGATAAATTCCGAAGGCCAGCGTGGCCAAGATAAGAATAATAATATACCATTCTTTTCTAAGTTGATTAAGCATACTAGAGTTCCTCCTTTTCATGGCTTTCGGTCAGAGATAGAAACCAGCTAATTAAATTATCAAAAACAGTGGTATTCAGTGAGTAAATGATATTTTGTCCCTGCCGTTCATCAAAAACCAGATCGGCCTGCTTTAAGGCATTAAGATGATGACTAATGCTGGGTTTAGATATGTTGAACTGTTCTGCTATTTCCCCTGCTGTCATGTTTCTTTTGCGTAGTAGCTGTAATATTTGGCGGCGAGTTGGGTCAGATAAGGCTTTAAAGCTATCATTTAAAGGAGTCATAATCTTTATTCTTCACCTCACAAGTCTAAGATGTTTATATAATTAGGCAAACATCTAAATATATATCTTGTTGTAGTATAGCTAAAGATTTTTATTTTGTCAATTAGACTTCTTTATTCCTTATTGCTTGTGTTTTTTCGGTATTCGAGATAAATAGCAGGCATTATCTATGGGAGAATTGTTCTTTGTTGGATAGCGAGGCGATAAGACGACGGTAATACTGTTCATAATTATTTCTTTTTCAAATGTTGGAAAAGGTGTTAAGCTGTATTTATGGCGAAGCTCAACACGTGGTATAATAACAGAAAGTTCAGTAGGGATTTCTATAGAAGTATCCCGATCTACACAAAGAGTTAATCCCCAGAGGTTTAGGCTTATTTGGTCACTGTTTTTACACATTAAACTATTTTTAATTTTCTTTAAAAATGGTATTTTCATAATATAATTCCCTCCTACTAATCTATATGGTAGCAGGGACAAAGACGTAACCGTTTTTACAGCTTTTTTTAGATAATGGGAATATTCTCTTCCCAACAATGAATAGGTACAAAAAAGTGAGGAGGGGTTAAAAATGTCTAAAGATGCAATAAAACAACAAGAAAAGCTTCTTCTCCAGATTGAAGGGAAAAATCTGGATGTATATGCAGGTAGCAGTTTCGACGAAGTTTTTACTAGATTCGAGAAAGGGAGTTCCAGATGCGTAGTTGGAGCCAAATATAATAATAAAATAGTTGGTATGTATGAAAAAATGTGGGAAGCGGGTGAAGTTGAGTTTTTAGATCTTCACTCAGAAGACGGTATGCGTATCTATCGACAAAGTCTCGTATTCATTCTTGCCTGGGCCTCGAATGACCTATATCCTTTCTACAAGCTGAAAGTAAAGCACTCTCTTGGAAAGAGTTACTACTGTGAATTTTTAGATAAGGATTCGATTGCTTCTTTAGAAGTAAAGGCATTAGAGGCTAGAATGCGCGAAATCGTGGCAGCTAAGGAAATCATCAGACCAGAAACCCTTGAAATCATGAAGGCTAAGGAGTATCTGGAAAAGTATAACCGTGAGGATACGGTTGATTTACTGGATAGCTTGCAATGGGAAAATGTAACAATATACAATACCGAAAAGTATGCGAGTTTTTCGAACACAATTTTAGTGCCGCATACAGGGCTTTTAGATACATTTTTACTTGAACCTTATGCTAAAGGATTTCTTCTACGGTTTCCCGATGAAGATAATCCAACTGAACTTGCACCAAAATATAAACTGCCTAAATTAGCTCAAGTATGGCAGGAGTCTGAAGAATGGGCTAGCATATTGGGAGTTAGAAATTTATCTGGGCTGATTAATCTTTTTAAAAAAAGCACGAGTGAAGCAAATACTCTTATACATGTGGGTGAAGCACTCCAAGAAAAGAAAATAGCCTCTATTGCTGATGAAATTTACTCCTTGCGTGACAGGGTAGAGCTTATTCTTATTGCTGGTCCATCATCTTCAGGTAAAACTACCTTTGCTGAACGCCTATCTATTCAGTTGCGAGTATTGGGCTTGCGACCTATTGCTATCTCTACTGACGATTATTTTTTAGATCGAGAACATACGCCGCGGGATGAATACGGGGAATATGATTTTGAAGCCTTAGAAGCTGTTGATCTACCGCTATTTAACATGCATTTGCAGGAAATTATTAAGGGTGAACTTGTACATTGTCCTGTCTTTAACTTCCAACGTGGCGAGCGTGAGGAAACGGGTAAAAAGGTATATGCAGAAGAAGGTCATCCAATTATTGTAGAAGGAATTCATGCTCTAAATGAAAAACTTACAGAATCAATTAAAAGAGAAAACAAATATAAGATATATATCAGTGCTCTAACACAGATTGCAATAGATGACCATAATCGCCTTCTTACAACGGATACAAGGCTAATCAGGCGTATTGTCCGGGATAACCAATTCCGTTCTCAGAATGCTCTAAGTACTTTAAAACGCTGGGCTTCAGTAAGACGAGGTGAGGAAAAGAATATTTTTCCTTTTCAAGAAGATGCGGATATGATGTTTAACTCAGCCTTAATATATGAATTGAGCATTCTGAAGAAGTATGCGTATCCCCTTCTACAGGTTATAAGTCCTGAAGAAAAGGAATTTTACGTTGCTAAGCGACTATTGGATTTGTTGGAATATGTACCGGAAATAACTGATAAGCATGTGCCATTAAATTCCATTCTGCGTGAATTTATTGGAGGAAGTTCTATACACGGTAAATAAGCCGTCGTGAAATCAAAAAAGCCCGTTAGAGGGCTTTTTTGGACGGTTATTAGATAAGATTATTTACCTTTACACTGTGATATTGCTATTTTTGTCCGATGAGATTGAGAGAATTTTTTTAGCTTCA
>PHAD01000044.1:0-19475 GCA_002841595.1 Firmicutes bacterium HGW-Firmicutes-12 | reverse complement strand
CCGCCACTACAACTGCGAGAATTAGCAAAACTACAGATGTGATACCCAAGATGAAATTAGGTGTAGCGCCAAAGAAATGGTTATAACCTTGATAAATTAGGGCTGCAAAAGTAGTTATAATCATGAAGATAGCTGGATACAAAGTGTATTTAGCTGGTTTTTTGACTCCAACCAAATAAGCTGTTATTACAAGGAGTGCCAAGGCTGCGACCAACTGGTTAGAGGCGCCAAACATTGGCCAGATGATGTTATAAGTACCGGTATAGCCCAGATAAAAGGCCGGAATAATGACACACAGGGAGCCAATAAACCTGTTTTTCAGAGCGGGTACTGTAGGGCCAATTAATTCTGCAGCCACAAATCTTCCTAAGCGTACGGTAGTATCAAGTGTGGTCATAACAAAGGTCTTAAGCATTGTTATACCAATGAGCACACCGAAGACCCCAAAAATGGGTTCTGTCAGACGACCATAGCCTACACCAAATGCTTTAATTGGTCCGCCATTGCCTAATAGTTCGAATAAGCCAAACTCCTTCATTCCATCAGGGGCTACCCAGTATAGACCGGCAGCAACGCAGAGCATTGCCAATGTGGCGAGAACGCCTTCCATCAGCATCGCTCCGAAGCCAACCATTTTGCCGTCAGATTCTTTACCGAGCTGTTTAGAGGTTGTGCCGCTCGATACTAATGAATGGAAACCGGAAATAGCGCCACAGGCAACTATAATGAACAGCATTGGCCAAAGTGGCCCACTGCTAGTAGAAAAACCTGTAAAAGCAGGGGCATTGATAGTCGGATGAGTAATTATGGTACCAATAAAACCAAAACCCAAACCTAACATCAGGACCCAGTTGCTGATATAATCCCTTGGTTGTAACAACACCCATACAGGTAAAATTGAAGCAGCTAGACCATAGGCCATTAGAAGTACGAACCAGAAGGCAAAAGCGCCTTTGCCATCAAATGGAGCGGAGACAGGAACCTTATAGCCGATGTAAATCAATAAGAATAGCACTAACAAGGCTACAACAGTACCAAGCGGTAAGGAGAGGTTCTTTTTATAAACAAGATAACCGAAAAGCATAGCTACAAAGACGACACCAAAGGTAGGAATAACAACCTGAGGTGTAGAGGTTAAAGTATTTGCAGCTACGGAACCGAAAACTGCTGCTACTAGTATCAATGTTATGAGAACAAAAACAGAAAAGAGGTTTCTTGCCCTTTTTCCAATTACTATTTGAGCAATTTCCGGGATGCTTTTGCCTTCATGACGTACTGAAACCATGAGGGAAAGGTAGTCATGCACAGCACCGATAAAAACGGTTCCTAATAAAATCCAGAGAATTGTTCCGCCCCAACCAAAAGCTGCTACAGCAGCAACGGGTCCTAATATGGGTCCTGCACCGGCAATAGATGAGAAGTGATGGCCAAATAATACAAAACGATTAGCCGGATAAAAGTCTACCCCATCGTTTTGTGCTATTGCTGGAGTTTCCTTGTTATCATTGGGCTCCACAGTCCTTTTTTCAATCTTATTTCCATACCACTTATAAGCTAGAACAAACCAGACAACCGCAATAATCATCAATAACGCTGAGTTCATAAATATCCCTCCTTAATTTAATATTCCGAAATATTAAATTTCACCTCCCTATTAATAATCTTAAGGTTATTCTGCGGTAAAGAATTACTCCTAATTAACATTATGTAATATACTGGATAATAATGCAATAATAAACAATCAGAAGCTATAAGAATAATACTAAGATACAATAATTATGCAAAAAAAATACAAAGAAACCTGTCAACAGACAGGTTTCTTTATGCCTAAGACAAGCTACCTATTATTAAATTTTTTTTATCACTTTAGAATTATCGTCAAGGAAGAAGATAATGAGCCCAAGCAATGGGGCAAAAGAGGACAGCAAATACATATTTGCATAGCCTATATAATTTGCGATATAGCCCAGAAAAATGGCTCCGAGGCCCATGCCCATATCAAAGGCAGACATGACCATTGCATTAACGGCGCCTCTACGTTCAGGTTCAATCCCTAACATGGCCAGGGCGAAAATGGTCGGCTGGACTGCTCCAAAGCCCAGACCGTAAAGAACACCACTTAACAAAAAATGAGGCATATCGTTAGCTAGGGAAAGCATGAATGTTGCAATAAAAAGTAGTAATGAACCGAATAGAATAAGCATATTAGGACCCTTTTTGTCATAATATTTTCCTGATAATGGTCGGCTAATTAACAAGGCCGCAGCATAAATGGTAAAGAAAATTCCGATATTAGCTATTCCTCGTTCTTCTGCATATAGCGGCAAAAAGGTAACGATAACTCCGTAAGTTATCGTTACAAAAAGAAGTGTAAGGCTAACTCTAATAGCCCTTTTGTCAAAAAGGGCTATTTTATCTGTTTTCTTATTATTAGAGGCAGGGTAGGGAGGAAGCATAATGGCTTGTCCCGCAAAAATTGCCAATAAGCAAGCAATTAAGGATAGGATGAATATTGGTAAGAAACTATATCTAGCAAGGAGAAAGAGCCCTAAAGCAGGGGCAATAGCCATGGCAAGTATTGAACATAAGCCATAATAACCCATTCCTTCACCTCGTCTGGAGGATGGTATTATGTCAGCGACCATAGTAACAGCAGCGGTAGAAGCTGTTGACCAGCCGGCCCCATGGATAAGGCGTAAGACCAATAAAAGAATGAGTGAGGATACCCAGATATAACCGAAGACAGCCAGCAGGAAAATTATAAGACCGACAAGATAAATCTTCTTTCGGCCGCGTTTATCAAGTTCCCTTCCTATAAAAGGACGTAGGGCTATTGCAGAAATAGCAAATATTCCATTTACTAATCCTAATGCCTTAGTGTCAGCGCCTAAAGAGACAGCATACTTAGGAAGTAGAGGCATCAGTATTTGGAAACTGCAGAAAATCAGGAAGGTAGCGATACTTATTAATATGAAGTTTTTAGACCATAGTTGAGGTCTTTTATTTGTTTCGTCTATTGTATCCATAAACTCAGCTTCTCCTGAACATTTTAACTAGTAAGTAAAGGCTAGACCTAAAGTTCCGGGTCCAGTGTGTACACCTATTACCGGGCCAGTTTCTTGGAGAACCTCAACTTTTATACCAAAAGTGCTTTCAACAAGTTCCTTGAGGCAGTAAGCAGCTTCTTCTGCTGCTCCGTGAGCGACTGCGACATAGCGGGGCGGTAGATCTCCAAGCACTTTGGCCATATAATCAACCTTCTTTTTAATAGCTTGCTTTTGATTTCTGACCTTATCAAGAGGTACATAAATCCCGTCTTCAACTCTGATAACAGGCTTTATATTAAGGATACTACCCACGAGAGAGGAAACCTTGCCAATACGCCCTCCCTTTTGCAGGTATTCCAAAGTGTCTATCGAGAAGAGTACTTCGGTGCGTTGGCGTAAATGTAAAAGGGAGTCGGAAATCTCTTGAAAATGAAGCCCCTGCTTAATCATATCCACTGCTTCCATTACTTGTAGACCAATACCTAAGCTGATGGATTTCGAATCAAATACATGGATTCTGTCACTGACTGTTTTGGCAGCGGCTTGGGCTATAGAGAAGGTGCTACTTAAGCCGGAAGAGATATGGATTGAGATAATTTCAAAGCCCTCCTCAATAAGGGGCTTATATGTATCCATAAAATCCTGTCTTGTAGGTGTAGAAGTCTTCGGAAGGGTATCTTTTGAGTTTTTAAGGAGAGTATAAAAGTCCTTTGGGGTAAGATCTACACCATCCTTATATGTAGCATCAGGAAAGTTCACGTATAAAGGGATAACCTTAATTTTATGTTCATTGATATATTCAAGGGGAAGGTCGGAAGTACTGTCGGTTACTATTTTTATCTTATTTGTCATTTTAATTAATTCCTTTCATAAAAAGTTACATTCATATTATTAACAAAAAACATTACTTATTTAACGACAGTTTATCTGAAAAACTATCACTTAACAAGAAAAAAAAATCCTAGTGAAATAATAGGGGAAAAGCGGTTGACGATTACACTAATTAAAACTATAATTAATTAGAATATAACATACAGTAAATACAGTCCTCTAAAAAACCTTTAAGTCAGCCCCGTGAGGCTGATAAGGTAAGTGGGGTGAAATTGTGCAAACAGCCTACTTGCTAAGGAATAACTTAGTAAGTAGGTTTTTTTAAACTGAATATCCCTTGAAATTAGTCCTGTGAGGCTAGTAAGGGTTTAGTAGATTAACCATATCTCCTCGCCTTTACAGGTAGGAGATTTTTTGTATTTATTATTATTAAAAATGTACAAGCTTTAAATAGAAAATGGAGGGATGCAAATGGGACTGAAAAGAAAAGACCTATTGACCATGGAACAGCTTAGCCGCGAGGAAATTGATTTGATTCTTCATACCGCTAAAGAAATGCGGAATGTGCTGAAACGTGATATCAAGAAAGTCCCCACACTTAGGGGTAAAACAGTAGTAACTTTGTTTTACGAACCCAGCACCCGTACGAGAACTTCTTTTGAGTTAGCCGGTAAGTACATGAGCGCAGATATGGTTAATATTAGTGCTACGACCAGCAGTGTAGTCAAAGGAGAAACCTTGAAGGATACGGGACAAACTTTGCAGATGATGGGTACTGATATTATCATAATCCGTCACGGTATGGCTGGAGCTCCTCAATTGCTGGCTCAATCGGTAAAAGCTAAAGTTATAAATGGTGGTGATGGCTTTCATGAACATCCCACTCAGGCACTTTTAGATATGTTGAGTATGCGTGAAAAGCTCGGTGAAGATTTTACTGGGTTGAAGGTAGCCATTATTGGTGATGTTTTGCACAGTAGAGTAGCCCGTTCAAATGTACATGGCCTGAAAAAAATGGGAGCCGAGGTCTGGGTGTGTGCTCCTCCTACACTCATGCCGCCAGGAATGGAGGAGTTAGGTGCCAAGGTAACATATGACATAGAGGAAGCTTTGCGCGGGGCCCAAGCGGTCATGATGCTTCGTGTACAGCTAGAAAGACAAAAAGCGGGACTGTTTCCGACACTCCGAGAGTATAGCCAATATTTTGGACTTAATTCTAACAGATTGAAGTTGGCCGATCCCGGAGCATTAGTTTTGCATCCGGGTCCGATCAACAGAGGGATCGAAATATCAGCCGATGTAGCAGATGGTCTGCAGTCAATGATTAATGAGCAGGTGACCTGTGGAGTAGCCGTTCGTATGGCTCTGTTATATCTTATGCTGGGACAGAAGGGGGAATAAATAAATGGAATATATCTTAAAAGGCGCTCTGGTAATAGACCCCAAAGCAGGCTTAGAAAAACAGCTGGACATTCATATCAAAAACGGCCATATCAAGGCTTTGCAGGAGAATATTGACGAAAAAGACATAAAGATATACGACTTGCAAGGCAAGATTGCTGCTCCGGGTTTTATTGATATGCATGTACACCTGCGTGAACCAGGCGGAGAAGCAAATGAGACAATTCTAACAGGATGTCAGGCGGCAGTAGCAGGGGGCTTTACTGCAGTAGCAGCCATGCCTAATACTAAGCCTTGCACAGATAATGAAGCGGTCGTAGAACTGATTAAAGCTCGTGCCCAAAAAGCGGGATTAGCTGTTGTTTATCCAATTGGTACTATTACTAAAAAACAGCAGGGTGAAGAGATATCCGAGATTGGTTCAATGTTCAAGACAGGTATAGTGGCGATTTCTGATGATGGGAAACCGGTTATTAATAGCGATGTAATGCGTCATGCCTTGGAATATGCGAAGCTCTTCGATATTCCTGTAATATCTCATTGTGAAGATCCCTATCTAACAGCTGGAGGGGATATGCATGAGGGCTATTGGTCTACCTTTCTAGGTATGAAAGGGATACCGGCTCAGGCTGAGGAGATTATGGTGGCACGGGATATTCATCTAGCCGCTTTGACCGGAGGCAGGCTTCACCTGGCCCATGTTAGTACCAAAGGAAGTATTGAATTATTGAGATTTGCTCGGGCTCAAGGTATAAAAGTAACGGCCGAAGCTACACCACATCATATGTTACTTACTGACGAAGAGGTAAAGGATTATGATACCAGTACTAAGGTTAATCCTCCTTTGCGCAGTCAAGAGCATGTGGAAGCTGTGCAGCAAGCAGTTAAGGAAGGAATTGTTCAGTGTATTGCTTCTGATCACGCACCGTGGTGCCGTGAGGAAAAGGAGCAGGAATATACCAAGGCGCCTAATGGGATTTCCGGCTTAGAGACAGCAGTTGCAGTTAGTTGGGATACACTAGTGGTAAACGGTGGGTTAAGTCCTATGGGATTTATTGCTCGTTTCACTACAGGTCCTGCTGAAGCGTTGAATTTACAGCGAGGCTTTTTAGCAGTCGGTGATGAAGCAAACCTGACAGTGATAGATCCGGACTTGAAAAAGCAGGTAGATGTGGACAAGTTTTATTCAAAAGGAAAGAACAGTCCGTACAAAGGTCGGTTTTTTCAAGGCTGGCCGGTTATGACAATTGTTCGCGGGAAAGTAGTTATGCAGGATGGTAGAATAAAGGGGGAATAATTAATTGAAAGCTTTTTTGTGTTTGGAAGATGGAAGAGTTTTTGTGGGGGAATCGATAGGAATAGTTGATGAAACTGTTGGTGAGGTAATTTTTAATACAAGCATGACCGGATATCAGGAGATATTAACAGACCCTTCTTACGCTGAACAAATTATTGTATTAACCTATCCTCTGATTGGCAACTATGGGGTTAATATTAAAGATGAGGAATCACCCAGGATTGCCGCAAAGGGGCTAATTGTTAAAGAGCTCTGCAATCAGCCCAGTAATTATCGGGCAGAACAAAACCTGCATAGCTATCTTGTAAAACATAATATAGTGGGTATTAAGGATATAGATACTAGGGCCTTGACCAAACATCTTCGGCAGGCAGGAACAATGATGGGCTTAATCAGCACAGATCCGAACCTCGATGAATTGATGAAAAAGGCCCGTGAATTGAAGCCTTTAACAGGCCCAAACCTTGTAAAAAGTGTTACATGTCAGTCCTCTTATACTTTGGATGGCGGGACATATCCTGTAGTTGTAGTTGATTATGGTTCAAAAGGAAACATAGTACAGGTCTTAAGAAACATGGACTGTCGGGTTACTGCAGTGCCGGCTCAAGCGAGCGTTGAGGAGATACTCAGCTTTAATCCTCGGGGAGTGGTGCTGTCGAATGGACCGGGCAATCCTGAGGACGTTGATTACAGCTTGCCGGCAATTAAGGGTTTGTTGGAAAAAGACGTCCCAATAATGGGGATTTGCTTGGGACACCAGCTTTTAGGAATGGCGCTGGGGGGAAAAACATATAAGCTAAAATTTGGTCACCGCGGAGGAAATCATCCGGTAAAGGACTTAAGAAACAATCGTGTTTATATTACTTCGCAGAATCATGGCTATGCCCTTGATCAGGACAGCATGAACAGTGCGGAGATAGAATTAACACATTTAAATTTACATGATAAGACTGTTGAAGGGTTTAAACATAAAAATAAAAAGGCTTTCTCAATCCAATTTCATCCCGAGGCATGTCCTGGTCCGCAGGATACGGATTATCTATTTCAGGAGTTTCTGGTAATGATTAAAGATTACGGGGATGCTTTAATGAAAAGAAAAGCGGGGTGTGAAGAGGATGCCTAAAAATAATAGCCTTAAAAAGGTTATGGTTATTGGTTCAGGTCCTATTGTCATCGGTCAAGCAGCGGAGTTTGACTACGCCGGTACTCAGGCTTGCCGTTCCTTAAGAGAGGAAGGGGTAGAGGTTGTTCTTGTAAACTCTAATCCGGCTACAATAATGACGGATGCAGACATTGCTGATCGCGTTTACCTTGAACCTCTTACACTTGAAGTAGTAGAAGAAATAATAAGAAAAGAAAAACCCCAAGGTCTTTTAGCTACCTTGGGTGGTCAGGTTGGGCTGAATTTAGCAATGAACTTAGCCAAAGGAGGTATCTTGGAAAGGGAGCAAGTGGAACTGTTGGGTACCCCTCTTGCGGCTATAGAAAAGGCCGAAGACAGAGAGCTGTTTAAGAATACGATGACAGAAATTAATGAACCTGTACCAGAGAGTAATATTGTTAGTAGTGTTGAGGATGCTTTGAAGTTTGCAAAAGTAATAGGATATCCAGTAATAGTCCGTCCGGCCTATACCTTAGGAGGCACAGGTGGTGGTGTTGCAGATAATTCGGAACAGTTAAGAGATATTGCCGCTGGAGGCTTAAGATATAGTATGATACACCAGATACTAATTGAGCAAAGTGTGGCAGGATGGAAAGAAGTAGAATATGAAGTAATGCGTGATTCCATGGACAATTGTATTACCGTGTGTTCTATGGAGAATATCGACCCTGTAGGAATACACACCGGGGATAGTATTGTAGTTGCACCGACTCAAACTTTATCTGATCGTGATTACCAGATGTTGCGTAGTAGTGCCGTTAAGATAATTCGTGCCCTTGGTATAGAGGGTGGCTGCAATGTCCAATATGCGTTGGATCCACTAAGCAGTCAATATTATGTTATTGAAGTTAATCCCCGAGTTAGCCGTTCTTCCGCCTTAGCGTCAAAGGCTACCGGTTACCCAATAGCCAAAGTAGCCGCGAAAATTGCTTTAGGGTATACACTCGATGAGATTGCCAATAGCGTGACAGGCGATACCTCGGCTTGTTTCGAGCCGGCTATCGATTATGTAGTAGTAAAAATACCACGCTGGCCTTTTGATAAATTCGCTAAGGCTAGTCGCACCTTAGGATCACAGATGAAAGCTACCGGAGAAGTAATGGCTCTCGGTAGAAACCTTCCCTCTGCGTTGCTCAAAGCAATACGTTCTCTAGAGATGAACTTTGTTACCTTATTAGTTCCGGAATTTCAGAAATACACCTGGAAAGAGCTACAAAAAAAACTACGTCTTATGGATGATGAAAGGCTCTTTGTTGTGGCCGAATGCCTACGCCGCGATATATCGATAGAACAGCTGCACCAGATTACCGGAATAGATGCTTTCTTTTTAGGTTGCTTCCACCAGATTGTTCAGCTGGAAAAACACTTGGAAAATAAAAAACAATGGACTCGAGAAGAAATCATCTTGGCTAAAAAGTCAGGTTTTAGTGATAAACAGCTAGCCTTTCTCATGGATATCTCAGAAAAACAAATGCGGGAAAATAGGAAATCGCTTGGTATAGAGGCAAGCTTCCGGATGGTAGACACATGCGCTGGAGAATTTGCTGCGACCACACCTTACTATTATTCTAGCTATAATGAGGAAAATGAACTTACAACTACGGATAAAAAGAAGGTAGTTGTTCTCGGCTCAGGGCCTATTCGCATAGGGCAGGGAATAGAATTTGATTATTGTTCTGTTCATTCGGCGTGGGCTATTAGAGAAAGTGGGATGGAAGCCATAGTTATCAATAATAACCCGGAGACAGTCAGTACTGACCCGGAGACTTCCGACCGACTATTTTTCGAACCATTGACGCTCGAGAATGTACTAAATGTAATTGAGGCAGAAAAACCACTAGGTGTAGTAGTGCAGTTCGGTGGACAGACCGCTATAAACCTGGCCAAGCCTTTAGTGGAAAATGGTGTAAAGGTTCTCGGCACTAGTGTTGAGGATATAGATATAGCAGAAGATCGGAAAAGATTTGATGCATTTCTAGAGGAGTTGAATATTCCACGTCCTGTGGGCAGTACAGCAATTAGTCGAGATGAAGCCAAAGAAATTGCCCTGAAGCTTGGGTTCCCCGTTCTGGTTCGACCTTCCTACGTTCTCGGTGGGCGGGCTATGGAAATAGTATACAATGAAGAAGAACTGACCACATACCTGGAGGAAGCAGTGCGCGTCTCGCCAGAGCATCCTGTTTTGGTAGATAGATATATGATGGGTAAGGAAGTTGAGGTTGATGCTGTTTCTGATGGAGAAAGGGTTCTTATCCCAGGCATCATGGAACATCTCGAAAGAGCTGGGGTTCATTCAGGCGACAGTGTAGCTATCTATCCGCCACAGACATTAGATGATAGCTTGATTGAAAAGCTGATTGCTTACACGGAAAGGATTGCCTTAAGCCTTAATACCAGGGGCTTAGTAAATATTCAATATGTTATATTTGAAAACGAAATCTATGTTATAGAAGTTAATCCTAGAGCTAGCCGGACCGTTCCCTTTTTAAGCAAAGTTACAGGTATACCGATGGTTAAGCTAGCCACCCGAATTATGTTTGGCGAAACCCTTCAATCCATGGGCTACGAGGGTGGGCTTTGGAAACCGTTACCGTTAGTAGCAATTAAGATGCCGGTCTTTTCTTTTAACAAGCTCATAGATGTGGAGCCTTCTTTAGGACCAGAGATGAAATCCACAGGTGAAGTAATGGGCTTAGCAGAAGATTTTGTAACGGCACTGCACAAGGCTTTTCTGGGAGCAGGATATATTATTCCGCGTTCTGGAGCAATACTGGCGACTATTGCCGATAAAGATAAGGCTGAAGCACTTCCGCTGCTGAAGATGTGTGCTAGTCTGGGTTTTGATATCTGGGCTACTTGCGGAACAGCTGCTTTCTTAAAGGAGAATAATGTCCCGGTTAAAGCAGTGGCTAAAATAGGCCAGGGCCAACCAAGTGTACTTGATTTAATTCGTGGCGGAACTTTGGGTTTTGTTATTAATACCTTGACTAGGGGAAAACATGCCCAGCGTGATGGCTTCCAGATTCGTCGGTCTGCGGTAGAGTTTAGTATACCATGCCTGACTTCGCTGGATACTTTCTATGGGCTTCTGCAGGTAATCGAACAAAAATACGAAAAAATGACGGTAAAAGCCCTACAGGATTACCTATAGGAGGAAGACTATAGATCTAAGATAGAGGTGGTGTTGAAAGTGAAATATCATATTCCCCAAGCGTTAGTTACTGGACAGGAGAAGAAAGCTGAGAGCACATATCTTCTCAGCTTTCATGCGCCGGAAATTGCAAAAGATGCGCAACCTGGGCAGTTTGTACAT
The DNA here is from genome assembly GCA_002841595.1 of Firmicutes bacterium HGW-Firmicutes-12. Lineage (GTDB taxonomy): Bacteria > Bacillota > Peptococcia > DRI-13 > PHAD01 > PHAD01. The sequence goes on along the minus strand of PHAD01000044.1, from coordinate 8,424 downwards.
ATCAAAACAATAGAAGCTTATGATCCACTTTTAAGAAGACCAATCAGTATCTGTTATGTTGATCGAGAAAAGGGTTTAGTAGTATTATGGTACCAGGTAGTAGGCAAGGGCACAAAGCTACTAAGCTCCTTAAAAACAGGTGACAGTATTGATGTAATAGGACCCTTAGGCAGAGGTTTTGATACAGCAATATCTGGAGAAAAGATATATCTTATCGGTGGTGGTATAGGAATAGCTCCGCTTATTTTTCTAGCTCAAAGCCTAAAAGAAGAAAATAATATAACTGCTTTTTTCGGCGGTAAGAATAAAGAGCAGTTGCTACCTGTAAATCAGCTTACTTCTATTAATTGTGAATTAGCAACTGAGGACGGTAGTATTGGCCATCAAGGCTTCGTTACAGATTTGCTACTAAGACGCTTAGCTTTAGAAAAGCCTGCACGGGCTTATGCTTGTGGGCCCAACGGAATGCTGGAGCAGACAGCTCTAATCACAAGAAAGCATAATTTACCTTTACAGGTATCTTTGGAGTCTGTGATGGCTTGTGGTGTAGGAGCCTGTCTGGGGTGTACCTGTGAAAAGGGATCAAGCGGGGAAGAGGGCTGGGTCAAAGTTTGTAAGGAGGGCCCGGTTTTCTGGGAAGATGAGGTGAAGCTCCTATGATTAAACCGGATATGAGTGTGGATATTGGTGGCATCAGAATGCAGAACCCCGTTATGACGGCCTCAGGCACATTTGGCTTCGGTGAGGTTTATGAGGATTTCTTTTCTGCGGATGAACTTGGGGCTTTGGTAGTAAAAGGGGTTACCCCCGAAGCAAGGATAGGGAATCCACCTTCGCGTCTGGTGGAAACGCCAGCCGGATTACTAAATGCGATTGGTCTAGAAAATCCTGGTGTTGAAGCAGTTCTTAAGGACTATTTGCCACATTTGAAAGGTTATAGCGTACCTGTAATTGTAAATATAGCCGGTAATACAATTGAGGATTACTGCTTGGTGGCAGAGCGCCTGAGCAGTAGTGAGGTCGTTAAGGGATTGGAAATTAATATCTCATGTCCTAATGTCAAGGCAGGCGGAATGGCTTTCGGTAGTCATCCTGACATGGCTGCACAGGTTGTCAGGGCGGTGAGAAAGAATACCAAATTGCCTTTAATAGTTAAACTTTCACCTAATGTTACCAGCATCGTAGAGATGGCTTTAGCTGTTGAGGAAGCAGGTGCTGATGCTATATCACTAATAAATACACTATTGGGTATGGCTATTGATATTGAAACAAGACGACCGCGGCTAGCCAATATCGTGGGTGGTTTATCTGGGCCGGCGGTAAAGCCTGTGGCTGTAAGAATGGTCTGGCAGGTAGCACAGCATGTAAAAATACCTGTGATTGGACTGGGCGGTATCATAACTGCTGAGGATGCCCTAGAGTTTATCATGGCAGGGGCAACTGCTGTAGCCATAGGTACAGGACAGTTTCTTAATCCTCGGTGCTGTCCGGATGTGGTTAAAGGTATATTTGAATACTGTCAAAATAACAATATCAAAAGGATAGGTGATTTAACTGGTATTGCTTGGAAGGAGGCCTGATGGGAGTGAAATATAATATTGCTAGAGAAAAGCTGATTGTGGCCTTGGACTTTTCCACCTGGGAGGACGCAGAAAAGATGGTTAAATCCTTGCCGGAGGTCTCCTTGTTTAAGGTAGGACTGGAATTATATTTGGCAAGCTCTGGCCTTGCTGTAAGGCGTTTGAGGGAATTGGGTAAAGAGGTTTTTCTGGATCTAAAATTCCATGATATTCCAAACACCGTAGCCCAGGCTTGTCGTCAAGCGGCGCGTGAAGGTGCATTTATCTTCAATGTTCACGCATCTGGGGGAAGGGAAATGATGCGACAGGCTGTTTTGTCCGCGCAGGAAGAAGCGGAAAAGCATGAATTAAAGAAGCCACTGCTCTTGGCAGTGACTGTCCTAACTAGTCTGGATGATCAGGACCTTAGTGAGATAGGTCTTGTGGGAACTAAAGAATCAGTGGGCAGATTAGCTGTATTGGCCAAGGAAGCAGGAATAGACGGAGTGGTAGCTTCTCCCCAAGAAATCAAACTTATTCGTGAATTATGTGGGAATGATTTTAAAATAGTTTGTCCTGGTGTAAGGCCTCACTGGGCGGGGCTAGGAGATCAGAAACGGGTTCTTACACCGGGTGAGGCTGTTTCTGCTGGGGCTGATTTTCTCGTTATTGGTAGACCGATTACAAAAGCAAAGAGCCCCAATGAAGCGGCTCTTAAGATTATGGAAGAAATAGAGGAGGTAAAAGCGTGAAAAAAGAAGATGTTATTAAAGTATTTAAAGATAATCAGGCTATGTTAGAAGGCCATTTTCTTTTAACCTCAGGTCGTCATAGTGACCGTTATCTTCAGTGTGCTTTGGTTTTGCAGGACCCGGCTGTAGTAGAGGTATTAGCAAAAGAATTAGCAGCAAAAATACCCAACAATGAAATGGATATTGTTATTGGTCCTGCCTTAGGTGGTGTAACTTTGGCGTATGAAATGGCTCGCCAGCTGGGAACCAAGGCTCTCTTTGCGGAAAGAGAAAATGGGGTTATGACGCTACGGCGCGGGTTCAAAATTCCAGCAGAGGCGAAAGTACTTGTTGTTGAAGATGTAGTAACTACTGGAGGATCAGTGCTTGAGGTAATTGAAGTAGTTAAGAAAGCCGGAGGTCAAGTCAAAGGTGTCGCTTCATTGGTGGATAGAAGTAATGGGAAGGTAGAGTTTGGTTACCCCTATTATAGTCTTTTGCCTTTAGAAGTGATTTCTTACGAAGCTAAAGGCTGTCCCTTATGTGCCCAAGGACTCCCTTTAGTTAAACCGGGCTCACGCATGACAGCAAAATAATTTATGCAAGGACAATTAAAACGGTAAAATATAATAATAAGCTAAGGCGAATAGTAATAGCAAAGCTTCAGGTACAAGAAGTTTTACGTACGTTTTACCGAAATCTGCAGAAAAATGTTCAATTGACATGAGTAAACAAAGGTGCATGGGTGAGAGGATTATGCCGATAATAATTGAGGCAAAAGCCAGACTTCCTAAGGCCATTAGGTTATCTGGACCGGCTAGTGATGCTACTATAGGCAGGGTTATGGTGACACCTGCTAAAGTGAAACCGGTAAGAAGTCCCATCATCAACGGGAAAATAATAGTTATCAAAAGGGTGCTTAACCCGATACTCTGAAAATAAGTGAGCATTTGTTCGGTACTGCCGCTTTGTACCAGAACCTCGCGCAGATACATAGCACTGAAGATCATGTAGAGAAGGCGAATTTCAAGCGCGGATACAATCATTGGGAAAATATTATTGAGGCTAATTCTATAATACAAGAACATACAGGCAACTGTGATAAACAGTGCATAAACAATATTCAGTTTGAAAACTAAGACAAGGAGCATGATAGCTACAATCGGGGATAAGCCTTCAACAACATCTTTCCAGGCAGAGCTATCTGACTTATTAGGAGTTTCTAGTTTCTTCGACGGTGTGTTTCTAAACAGCAGCACCCCTGCTATAATAGCAAAAACCGTAAACGGAAGCATAACCAAGACATATTTTTCAAGAGGAACCTGCAGAATTTCTGCAGCTACTAGGGTCCCGGGATAAAGGGGTAGAAAGAACTCCCAGAGGTGTCGGTAATAGTAGTTGATAGCCGCATTTTGTTCTCCGGTTAGGTCGATTCCTTTCGAGGCTTCTTCAACTAGAGGAGCAGAGAACCTAGCGCCGCCTGGTGAAGGCAAAAGACCGATAATTGCAGGGAGAGCAGCCATGGTGATCCGAGGATTGCCGGACAGATTGACTAACCCTGTGACAAGCTTGCTTTGACTGCCAGATTTACGCATAACCTTTTCGAGAAGAGTTATTAAATATAGTGCCAGGAAGATAGAAAGAGTAGAGTGGGAAGTTAAAGAAGTATAAAACAGGGATACTAATTTAAGTGGAGAAAGAGTATGAAAGGTACCAAATAGTACCGCACAGACCATAAAGACATGCCCGATTTGGATACGCTTTTTAAACATATATACCAAAAGTGCTAAAACAAAAAGATCTTTAACTGCTTCCATAAGAGTTCACTTCACTTTCATAAGATGGCATTTTATTGATATCATTATAGTATAGATTATATTATAGGTTCATATATTACAATATTATAGATCATATATTACAATATTATAGATCATATATTACAATATTATAGCAATAGAATTATATTATTTTGTATTAACAAGTTTCCACATTATAAAAAGGAGGGAAACTAATGATTGTACAAAGCATTACTGATTTGATAGGAAATACCCCGATGCTAGAGTTAAATAAATTAAGTAAGAACTATAATCTTAATGCAAAATTACTTGCTAAGCTGGAGTATTTTAACCCCGGAGGCAGTGTCAAGGATAGAGTTGGTTACGCCTTAATTGACGATGCAGAAAAAAGGGGTTCCTTAGGTGAGGGCAGTATTTTGATTGAACCCACCAGTGGTAATACCGGAATCGGCTTGGCAATTGCTGCTGCGGTAAAAGGTTACAGGCTCATACTTACCATGCCGGAGACCATGAGTGTTGAAAGAAGAAGACTATTACATGCTTTAGGGGCGGAAGTAGTTCTTACCCCAGGATCTGAAGGTATGGACGGTGCTATAAATAAAGCGGAGGAGCTTTCGAGACTGTATTCGAATTCCTATGTTCCGCAGCAGTTCGTGAACCCTGCTAATCCTGCAGTACATAGAAAAACTACTGGGCCAGAAATATGGAAAGACACCGAAGGGCTTGTAGATATATTTATTGCGGGAGTCGGTACAGGTGGCACTATTACAGGTGCGGGTGAGTTTATAAAGGAGAAGAACCCTGCAGTGAAGATTGTTGCTGTTGAACCGGCCGGTTCTCCTGTACTATCAGGTGGTGAACGCGGTACGCATCGCTTACAGGGCATAGGAGCGGGGTTTATTCCAGATATACTTAACCACAGCCTTATTGATGAAGTAATCACAGTCAACGATGAACAGGCCTATACTACCTGCCGTGAACTTGGACAATTAGAAGGTTTGCTCGTTGGTATATCTTCTGGAGCCGCTGCTTGGGCAGCCCTTCAGGTTGCTTCGCGTCTTGAGAATAAAAATAAACGAATAGTAGTACTTTTACCGGATGGAGGAGATAGATATCTTTCGGTAGAAGGATTGTTTGCTGATGTGGTGATGGCTAGTGAATGATTCTCAGACACTATACAATAACTATGCGGACTACTTACAGCAAAAATATGGAGAAAAGGTTTATAAACTCCCAATAAATTTGGCTGGTACTTGTCCTAATCGGGATGGAGTAGCAGGCACAGGAGGTTGTATCTTTTGCGATGAAGAAGGATCAGGATTTGAGGGCCTTCCAACCTACCTTTCCGTAAAAGAACAGCTAAATACAAACAAGGAATTTTTTACTAAACGTTTTAAGGCGCACAAGTTTATTGCTTATTTCCAGGCCTTTACCAATACATACCTGCCGTTGGAAAGCTTCAAAGAGAACATATGGGCTGCCAGTGAATTAGAAGATCTGGTGGGGATATCTATTTCTACTAGGCCAGATTGCGTTAGTGAAGATCATTTGCTTTTTTTAAAAGAGGTAGCAGAGAAAAAGCAGCTCGATGTTAGCATAGAGTTAGGTCTACAAACCGTAAATTATCATACTCTGAAAAAAATAAATCGTGGTCATACTTTAGCGGAATTTATCGAGAGTGTTTTGCGTATAAAAAAGTATGGGTTCGAAATTTGTGCACATATCATTCTTAATTTACCCTGGGATAATGAAACAGATGTAATAGAAAATGCCAAGATTCTTTCAGTTCTGGAAATAGATTACGTGAAGCTACATTCCTTATATATTGTTAAAGATACTGTTTTAGGACAAATGTATAAAAACGGTGAGGTTGATCTTATTGGTTTAGATGAATATGTTGATAGGGTTATTATCTTTCTGGAGAACCTGAGGCCGGAAACCGTTATCCAGCGTTTGGTCGGTAAAGGACCGCAAGGTAACCTTCTCTTTTGTAATTGGGATACGAGCTGGTGGCGGATTAAAAATATTATAGAGGAAAAAATGAAAGGGCTTAGTACTTATCAGGGTAAAAGCGCTAAGAGGAGTTATTATTATTACGGCGAATAGTTTAGATATTGATAATTTCAATTCTTATAGTTATAAAGGGAAGGAGAATGTTTTTGATGCGGGAATATCAGCCGTGGGATGAATCTTGGAGTGCACAGTTGGTTTATCTAGTAATTTCGTACGAATTAAATGTTCCGGTGGAAATGACCGCAGATTTTTCTTATCCTATTTTCTTAGGGGCTTTTGAAAAAAAATTGAGTGGCGAGGATTTTTGGCAGGCTGTAGCAGGCTCGATGGTTTATGTACTGGGGCATCAACCAAATCATAAAGATAGAGAATCATATGTTTATTGGCTTAACAATTATAATTCCAATACTTCTAAGCAAATTATTTTTGATGGAGTAGAACAAGCCTCCAAAGGAGATTTAGAAAAGGCTATTTGGTTGTTTCAGGCAGCAGTTCTATTAGACTCTAGTAAGGCCGAAGCTCATTTTAATTTAGGCTTAGCGTACCATCAGATGGGTATTTCCCTTGACGAAAAGAATTCTAAACAAGAAGCCAAAAGCTGTTTTCGTCAGGCGGTACAGTTTCTAGAAAATGCCGTTGAGTTAGACAAACAGTTTAGCTTAGCTTATTATAATTTGGGTTTTGTTTATAAGCAGCTTGGTTTACAGGATGAGAGTGATAAATATATGGAGAAAGGTATCCTTCTTGGTTTGGAAAGGATAGCTCAATCAACATCACCCAAGACAGATAAAGACTTTACAGCAGAAAGGGAATAGAGAATAAAACAATGGATTACATAAGCATATATAAAGAGATAATTGTGTTGTTTATGATTATGGGAGTTGGTTATTTCAGTAGTAGATTAGGTGTAATAACAAGCAGTGCTGCTGATGAAATAAGTAAATTATTAATGAAGGTTACTTTACCCGCTCTTATCATAGTTTCGATGAATCAAACCTTTAATAAAGAGCTATTAATTAATAGTATAGGAATATTAATAATATCGATATGTGTTCATGTGGCATTTATCTTTGTAGCTTATTTATGGAGCAAATGGTTTGACCTTCCTCAGGAAAAGATGTCGGTTCTTCGTTTTCTTATTATTTTTGGTAATACAACTTTCATGGGATATCCAATAATAAACGCCGTTTATGGTGAGTTAGGCTTATTCTACGCATCCTCTTATAATTTTGTTGCTATTTTGCTAATCTTTTCCTATGGGATTATTCTTTTATCAAAAAGAGGAAGTGGCAGTATTCTCAAAAAGTTGCTCAATCCGGGATTTATTGCCGTTATAGTAGGATATATATTATTCTTTATGCAAATTGAATTTCCTTATGTTATTTTATCCTCATTGCAGTTGGTTGGAAATCTTACTATTCCACTTGCCCTAATAATAATAGGTAATAGCTTAGTTAGTATTCCACTTAAAGAACTTTTTGTAGACAAGCAGTTGTGGTATGTTTCATTGTTAAGGTTGATAGTTATTCCAGTAATACTACTTATAATATTAAAACAATTGGGATTAAATAACTATTTAGTAGGTATATCTGTGATAATGTCAGCAATTCCAGCTGCTCTTTTTGCGGGGGTTTTTGCTAGGACTAATGGGTGTGACGGTAATCTGGGCGATAGGGGTGCTGTCTTAACACATATCCTATCAATTATCACAATACCCTTAATCATTTATTTGCTGTAGACTAAATTTTCATAACGTGTAAATAAAATGAACTTTTCCGGCGTTAGCCTAAAAAGTTCATTTTTTCGCACTATCGGAAAGTATAACTTTTTAAAGGTAGATAGTATAAGACTCGTTTTGTCTTAGCTAGGTTTGGAATATCTTAAGGTAGGTTGTTATATGACCAACGGTCTTTCTTTTTGAGAAGCATCATTAGCAATATACCGACAAGAAATCCCCCGATGTGTGCCCACCAGGCCACGGTATTACCCATTATTCCCAGGCTAGTAAGACCATTTACAAGCTGTAGAATAAACCAGAAGAGCAGAAAATAGATGGCTGGAATTTCACGAATAAATATAATGAAAACAATGAAGAACAATGAAGTGATTTTAGCGCGAGGGAATGTTATGAAATATGCTCCAAGGACTCCCGCAATAGCACCGCTAGCTCCGACGAGCGGTATTGGAGAACCAGAATGGAGTATGATGTGGGTTAAATTACCGGCAATACCGGCTAAAATGTAAAATAATAAAAAACGAGTGTGGCCTAGGCGGTCTTCGATATTGTCTCCGAAGATCCAAAGATAGAGCATATTAAAGAGGACA
>PHAD01000043.1 GCA_002841595.1 Firmicutes bacterium HGW-Firmicutes-12 | reverse complement strand
ATTATTCACTTCAGGGATGACATTTTCGCTGACCAGTTATCCTTCAATAGGGGTGACATTTTCGCTGACTATTGACAGCTATTCTTTTTCTAAATCTAGAATCTCTTGGGCAATCTCTTTAAAAATCGGAGCTGCTGTTTGACCACCGCGTAAGCCAATTACATTACCATGAGCATTCTCTTCAACCATTACAGCAATGGCAATGCGCGGGTTATCCAACGGAGTAAAACCAGCAAACCAGGCAATTACTTCATCCGTATCATTTGTCTGCGCTGTACCTGTTTTTCCGGCAGCACCTACTTCCTCAAGCCAACCCGATTGTCCCGAGCCATTTTCAGTAGCATTTATCAATGCTTTGTTCAAGATCCCACTAGTTTTAGAACTTATAGCCTGTATAGCTGGCTTGCTAGGATACTCATAGATAACATCCCCTTGATAATTACGTATTTCTGCTAAAATACGCCAGGGCTTATATTGTCCATCTCTCGCTAGGGTGGCATATAAATTGGCTATCTGCATAGGGCTCACCAAGACACCCTGCTGGCCAATAGAAGCGTTTCCCACCAGCGCAGGAGGTGACATACTGTTCACATTTACTGTGAAACCCAACTTCGCTGCATATTCAGCAAACTTTATGTTTCCTAAGCGTAGACCCAATTTGACAAAGGTAGTATTACAGGATTTGCTAATTGCTTCCTCCATATTAACCTCGCCATGTTCACGCAAGCAACCAATTACTGTACCATCAATAAAACTATACGATCCACTACAGATAAACTTCTCATCCATAGTTACTAGGCCTTCCTCCAAGACACCCGCCGCCACTACCATTTTAAACACGGAGCCGGGATAAAAGGCTACTCTCGACGTACGATCAATTAACTCATCTTTACCACTTAGATACTTTTCAATCTGATTCTGATCAAAATTAGGACGGCTTGCTGCAGCAAGTACATCACCATTAGATATATCTAGCACCACAACAGCACCTCGATGAATATGCTCATCCATAACTTTCTCTACAATCTCTTGATATCTTCTATCCAAGGTTAATACCAAATGATTTCTCCAAGGATCTATGGCATCTTCTTGTATCTTGTACCCTAAACCTTGCAGCAATTGTCCATTCGCATCAGTTATACCAACAATACTATTTTGTGTTCTGGAGCCTCTTAACACATCCTCATATTTACCTTCCAATCCAGTAACACCTATATCATCGGTTATCTTGTAACTAGTTGGTAAATTCTGATTTGTTTCAGCTGTTTTGTTCTTTTTAAGCAGTAGCTGCCATTGCTCTTCATCTATCTTGTTAAGATATCCCACTAGATGGCGAGCCAAAGAATCCGGTCCATATCTTATTTTAATAGGTACAACAGCAATTCCTTGGTTCATCAAACCTTGTATTTTGTCCACTTCAATATCTGTTAGATTTGTTTTTATAATCACAGGAGTTCTGTTTCCAAAGGTTTCTTGACCGCGTTTAATAAGTGCTGCAATATGCTCGGCAGAATAATCTATAATATTTGCAAGTTCCGCGGCTGTTTCGGTTACATTAGTCATACTAGATGGAAAAGCAACCAAGGTTAGTTTAACTTGGCTATCTGTGATAGAAACTAAATTTCGATCAAGAATCTCACCCCGGAAGTATTCCTCACCGGAAATCACCTGTGTCCGATATTTTAGAGCTTTTGCAGCAAGAGTTGCCCCTGATTCAGGTCCTTCCCAAATCTGAAGATATACAGTTCGTAGTGCTAGTATACTAAATAGTATTGCTACCGTACCAAAGACATAGATTATTCTTTTATTCATTAGTGTATACCTCCCAACAAGTAGCCTTGCCAGGAAGCAGTTTTTTTAACCTTATCAATATTTTCTTAGTTAATAACAAAAGCTGTTTTTGTCAATCGCATAGCATTTAAGATTGCCAATATAGCAACACCAACATCCGCAAATATGGCTGCCCACATGCTAGCGAGGCCTATTGCTCCCAATAGCAGAATTATTGTTTTCAGTCCAAGTGCTAATACAATATTCTGCCAAACAACTTTTTGTGTTCTTTTGGCTATTTTAATAGCAGTCACTAGCTTAATCGGTTCATCAGTCATCAAAACTACATCAGCTGCTTCAATAGCTGCATCAGAACCTAAAGCACCCATGGCTACCCCAACATCAGCACGCGCTAGAACTGGAGCATCATTAATGCCATCTCCAACGAAAACAACACTTCCTTGTCGTTCTTGTTTAAGAATTTCTTCTAATTGTTCAACCTTTTCATGAGGAAGAAGACTAGCATAGATCTCATCCAGCTCTAAATCTCCAACAGCATTTATAGCTGCTTCTTTATTGTCACCGGTTAACATTACTAGCTTCTTTACTCCCAACGTCCTCAGTGTTTTAAATGTTTCTGCAGTACCCTCCTTCAATTCGTCAGAGACTAGTATATATCCAGCATATTCTTTATCTATGGCTACATGAATAACCGTACACTCAATCTTTTGTTTGTCAAAAACTACCTCGAAGGCTTCCAGCCAATCCTTATTTCCTGCTAGAATTTCTCTCCCTCCTGCCATAATCTTTACCCCAAAACCTGCTTTCTCCTCATAGGCCTCAACAGCTTCGAGTGCTACATTCTTACCATAATACAAAAGGACTGCCTTCGCTAAAGGATGGCTTGAAAAGTTTTCAGCTAAAGCCGCATATTCCAATACTTCTAGGCTAGTAAAATTCTTATAAGGGACAATATCTTTAACAGTAAAATTACCTTTTGTAAGCGTTCCCGTCTTATCAAAAACAACCGTGTCAATTTTATTTAATGCTTCTAAATAATTACCACCTTTGATCAAGATTCCGTTTCTTGCGGCTCCTCCGATGCCTCCAAAGTAGCTTAAGGGAATGGAAATGACGAGTGCACAAGGACAAGAAACAACCAAGAAAACTAAAGCACGATACAACCATACATGGAAAGAAAGCTGCCAAAATAAAGGAGGTATTAACGCAAGACAGACTGCAGTAAATATTACTGCGGGAGTATAGTATTTCGCAAATTTTGTAATTGTTCTCTCAACTTCTGCCTTTTTATTACTGGCATTTTGTACTAATTCGATAATTTTCGTTACCGTAGAATCATTATAACTCTTCTCTACTTCAACTTGCATTAAGCCACCTTGATTTATAAAACCACTTAAGACCTCATCTCCTGTTTTAACAAAACGATGCAACGTCTCCCCGGTTAGGGAAGCAGTATCTACCGTAGATTCACCGTAGATTATTCTACCATCAAGAGGAATTCGTTCTCCAGGCTTAATCAAAATGGTATCACCAGGTTTAACTACCTCCGGATTAACCTGTACAAATTCTTTTTCAATTAAGAGGTTTGCATATGACGCTTTTATATCTAAGAGTGCCTGTATAGAACGTTGCGATTTATCGACAGCCATATCTTCAAAGAATTGACCTACTCGATAGAATAACATAACAGCTATAGCTTCCTCATACTTACCAATAGCAATTGCACCAATAGTGGCAATAGTCATAAGAAAATTCTCATCAAATATTTTGCCACAAATTATATTATTAATCGCCCTTAATATTATCCGTCTACCTATTAGTAGATAAGTCAAAGCATATAAAGTTAATTCTATTTTGCTAGGTAATTCTAAAGCTAATATTATAAGAAATAACACTATAACCAAAATAATATTATATAGATCTTTACTTCTATTTGGATTTTGCACCTTTCCATGATCATGACCACACGAACAGCCTGAGCTGCAGGTTATTACTTCTTTTGTATTATTCAACTTCCTAATCTCCTCTCTTTTATATCTATCCCACTCCTAATTATTCATGCTTTTACCTTTTATCTATGTTGGATATGGGCTATGCCTTGTGAAAACAAATTGAGTATATGCTCATCATCTAACGAATAGAAAACCTGCTTCCCTTCTTTTCTATATTTGACAAGACGAAGATTACGAAGCAATCTTAACTGATGAGATATGGCGGACTGTGATATATCTAGTAATTGGGTTAATTCGCAAACGCATAATTCTGCACATGAAAGAGCGTACAGAATAGTAATCCTAGTCTCATCCCCCATTGCCTTATAAATATTAGCAAGTTCCTGCACATCTGTGTATGAAAGCATTTCTTCCTTAACCCTAATTACCTTTTGGCGATCAACACTCTTTATTTCACAAATTCCATCAACCATACTTATCTCTCCCCTTGTATGAATATCTTCTATCTCTTTATATGAATACATGCTCATGTGTTATATATGTTTATTTTACTCTGCTTTTATATGTTTGTAAATACAAAATAGAGGCTACATTAAAATGAGAGTCATTTTAATGTAGCCTCTATTTTGTTCTTCATAATAACTAACTATAGGAATACTACGAAATCTAAATTACTTAGTATTTCGCTAATCTCAGCCTCTGTATCAGGTGTCACTCGAACCACAACCACACCCTGGGTTGGATCAATTGTAGTTACAACACCAAGATTATCGTAGCCTTCAATGATTTTCGTAAGAAAAGCGATCTTATTTCTTGGTATTCTCAAAAAAATTTCATTAATCATTTTTAGCCCGCCTAATTAAATCCCATAGTTTTACTGGTTTTGAAACAGGAATTCGTACTATCTGACATGGATGCGGTGCCACTTCAATCACTGCACCCTCAATATCAATCATCTGTTCCAATTTTTGCGTAAACGTTTCCGTTTCAGGACCGGTAATCTCAAGTTCATCACCTATTTTAAAATTATTGCGCTGTTCCACTACTGCCCACCCTGACTCCGAATCATAATCAACAACAACACCAATAAAATCGTAATGACGGAGGTAAGAAGAATCTAGATAATTATGATCTTTCGCATCTGGCTTTCCAAACAAGAAGCCGGTTGTATAATCACGATGGCTAACCTTGGTTATTTCCTCATACCAGAGAGGATTAAATACATAGTTTTCTGGGTCTTTATAATAAGCGTCTAAGGCTTTCCGGTAAGCACTTACAACTGTTGCTACGTAATGAACACTTTTCATGCGACCCTCAATTTTTATACTGTTAATGCCGGCTTGTATTAACTCGGGAAGGTGATTTATTAAACAAAGATCCTGTGAATTAAAAATATATGATCCTCTCTCGTCTTCCTCCAAATCATAGTAAATACCAGGCCTTTTTTCTTCAACAAGCGAATAATTCCAACGACAAGGCTGAGCACATTCACCGCTATTAGCATCTCTATTAGTCATATAATTACTCAACAAACAACGACCCGAATACGAAATGCACATAGCTCCGTGCACAAACATTTCCAGTTCAATCTTCACTTCTTCTCTTATTTTTTTTATTTCCTCTATAGATAGCTCACGCGCCAGTATAACCCTTTGCAAGCCCTGCTTCTCCCAAAATCTCACTGCTGCCCAATTAGTAGTATTGGCCTGTGTGCTTAAATGAACCGGTATAGATGTATTCATTTCCTGGGTAATCAACCAAACTCCAGGATCGGAGACAATAACAGCATCTACAGAGGACTGTTCTAATTCCTTTAAATACTTGGGCAGGTTAGTTAAATCATCGTTATGAGCAAAAATATTTACGGTAACATAGACTTTAGCCTTCCTACTATGCGCAAATTCAACGCCTTGCCTCAATTCGTCCAAGTTTAAATTACCTGCGGCAGCCCTCAGTCCGTATGCTTTACCACCTACATAAACTGCATCCGCTCCATAGTGGATGGCCATTTTCAATTTTTCCAGATTGCCAGCCGGAGCAAGCAGTTCGATCTTCTTCATTATCAGTTCTATCTCCTTACACTGACTGCAAGCCCGTCCCCAAGAGGGATAAGCGAGGTTGCTAATTCAGGATGTTTCTTTAAGGTTTCCAATAAGTCTCTAACACGACATACCATTGTCTTTTTACGTCTTTCTGGCCAGGTCATATCAATAACCCAACCATTTAAAAAGACATTATCAATTACTAACATGGCCCTACTATTCAACAATGGCCAAACTTTAGAAAAAAAATCAGGGTATTGACCCTTTGCCGCATCCATAAACACAAAATCATAGTTATCTGTTAAGGTTGGAATTATGTCACTAGCATTACCCAAAAGTGGGTTTACGATATCAGCTATTTGAGCATCCCGAAAATTTTGACAGGCTCGGGCATACCTTGTTGTATCAATTTCTATAGTAGTAATATGTCTTTCCCAGCCATCTCCGGTAGTCGCCATAAGTATAGTTGAATAACCTATGCCCGTACCAACTTCCAAGATCCTCTTAGGTTTAAAGGCCTCTACCATAACTTGTAGGAATTGACCTGTTTCGGGCGCAACCAAGGGTATGTAATCTTCTTGACATTCTTGTTCAATCTTTCTTAACAGCTCATTTCTCTCTGGTAGCATCATCTGGAGAAAGTTAGTCAACTTATCGGGAATTGTTTTTGACACTTACCCACCTCCATATCCAGGTCACTACAATCAATATCCCAATAAATTCTTATTTCTATTATGTTCTTGTAGGGTTTTAGAAAAGACGTGCTCTCCACTACCATCCTTCTTGGCCACGAAATACATATACTTAGTATCCTCCGCCTCAAGCACAGCCTTAATAGAAGCTTCCCCGGGAGAACCTATCGGTCCGGGGGGCAAGCCTTTATTGAGATAGGTATTATAGGTTGATTCAATTTCTAAATCACTGTACAACAGCCTTTCCTTACGCTCTCCAAGTATGTATTGGATTGTAGCACACGAATCGAGCTTCATGCCAATATTCAAGCGATTTAGAAATACCGAGGCAATCAATGGTCTTTCTTTATCAAGTAAGGACTCCCCTTCAATAATTGAAGCAAGAGTTACCACTTCATGCATACTTAAACCTGTTTGATTCTCTGGCATTCTTTTGTATATCTGTTCAAAACGACGCAGCATTACATCCACAACATTTTCCACACTCATACCCATCGGTATAATATACGTATCAGGAAACAGATATCCTTCAAGACGCGTTTCCGCTACCGGTAAATCCTGCAAAAAAGAATAATCATAAGGATGATTTTGTACTACCTTCCAATATTCTTCATCTGTCGTTATGCCTTTATCAATTAGAACATTCGCTATTTGGCGTAAATCATAACCTTCCAGAATAGTAAAGGACATGGTCGCGACTTTACCCTTCTCGATAATATCCATTATTTTCGGCGCGTCAAAAGAGGGATCAATAAAGTACTGACCTGCTTTGAATTTATCAATTTTTCCAACTAAACGAGAATACAAAAGAAAGACTTCTGCATTTTTTATCAAACCTTGTCGTTCTAACTGCCCCGCTATTTCCCCCGGAGTTGAACCAGACTCTATATCAAATAATTCAACTCCACTAGCATCAGGCTTTGCAGGAGCCAACTGTCCATAAAAATATGACAGTATAATACCCCCAGCAAACAGTACGACTATTGCTATACTAATTATTGATTTTTGTAATGACTTATTATTTTTAGACACAGGTACATTCATCACCCTGTTCTCCTTTTAGACCATAATGATTAATTATACTATAAAAACCTTAAATGTGACAGTAAAGGAGAATTTACAGAAGTTCTAATAACCCGGTCTATCGGCGGATAGTAATCTTTAGAGATTTGATCTGTTCTCACCAACTCACCTGTCTCATCATAAACAAATCTCTCTACCTTATATATATACCCTTTTCCTCCTTCCTTTTCAAGAATATACTTTCCTTTAGGAACAGTTGGATCCTCTTGGTATATAGTCTCAGGAAATATTTCTTTTTCTTTTGTACTTCTAATGACAACCTTTCTATCCCTTGTAGGTCTACCAAATATTTTTATCTCTAGATTTCCTTGATACACTAGAGCCTTTACTATTAAATGCGTCGAAGTATTATTTCGAAACGCTAAATCTCTATATCCATAAACCACTGTCGCATCCAAGCCTGGTGCAACATAAGAGATAATCATTGAATGCGGCGTTCTCTCAATTATCTCCAATTCTGCCTGCAAAACGGCATTATATAATGTCGTGGAAACCTGACATACCCCACCACCTACACCGGGTACTAGTTCATTTTGTAGGATAATATCAGCTTCGTCATACCCCTTTTCTACAGTCCTCGGCCCTACTACGTCATTAAATGAAAATACCTCACCTGGAGCTATTAAACAATTATCCATTGATTTTGCTGCCAGCTCAATATTATGCGTTCTATTGATATTCTCACTATTAAATTTAGTGGCAAAGCCCGTGACCAGCCCCTCGATATTATAGGCCTCTATATCACTTTTGAGCCTACTTGGTTTCACCGGAATAAAAAGTAAATTGATCTTAATTACGCTGCCCGGATTTGAAGATATTTTCGTCTCAATTTCTGACACAGCCGTATTTATGTCTATCTCCCTCCCATATTCATGGGGGATTATTTCAATACTATTATCTTGATTTATTAGTATTCGTGCATCTATAGGGGCTTGATACCATGTAACTGAGCGCTCTTTAATTTCTTGCTGCATCTTGTCTTTATCCACTTGTAATTGTAGAGGTATCTCTTCAGGTTCTCTTTTTATTTTCCATCTCTTCCAAAGATTTTCCCACCAAGTACCAGAACGCCCCACTGCTACAGACTTATGCCAGATTTCTTCTTTGTCTATGCTTATCCCCATTTCCTGATAGCTCGATCCTATGGTTTCATCCATACTTGGAATTTCTAAAATAACTTGCTGTTGTTCTAGTTTTTTGTCCTCTTCAAGTAAGAGCGAATACACCTCTTCTTTATTTTTCCCTCCTAAATCATAACCATTAAAAAATACCCCAGGATAAACCTGATTTTCTTCTCCTTGTAAAGGCACAACAAATACAATCAGCAGTAAAAAAACAATTATTATATAAGCAGTGATCTTCTTTTTAACCTTTTTAAACACTATTATCCCCCATCGTTAAGTTGTCTTATCATCTATACATATTCCAATTAGTAGTAGATTTATGCAATTTACACTTTTATGGAGGTATAAATAAAAATCTCTTGCTTATATAAGCAAGAGATTTAATATAGTGCTATTCTATTCTACTTCTTCTTCATCGCTTTCTATCAGTTCCTGCCATTTGTCAGCAACTTTTTCCCATTCTTCATCGTCCTCAATATCAGTCAAAATATCTTCATCATTTTCATCTTTGGTGACTTTAAGAATTATTGCTTCTGCTTCTTCTTCTTCTTCCTCAATTTCCAGAGGTTCCAAAATAGCATATTCTTGTCCATCTACCTCAAGCATATCAATTAAAATGAATTCGTGTTCGACTCCTTCTTCATCAATAAGTACAATCTTTTCATCAGTTTCAACCATGCATTTCCACCTCTTTCCTTTTTTGTTAAGGACATTGTACCCCGTGCTAATATAGTTGTCAACTTCAGCTAAAAAGATGTATGTCCATACTGTTGATTATCTAAATATCCCTGTAAAATCAATACTGCTGCCAACCTATCGATTGACTTTTTTCGTTTATTGCGTGACACATTACCTTCTATGAGTACCCGCTTTGCAGCTGCAGTTGTTAGTCTTTCATCCCAGTAGGTAACCACAAGCTCGCTATCTTGAATTAGTTGGTGTACAAATTCCTTTACTTTTTCTGTTTGGGGCCCATATGTTCCATTCATATTACGCGGCAATCCTACGACTATTCTTTGTACAGACCAGCTTCGAAACAGCTCCAATAACTTAGGAATATCCTTATCCAAAGATGTCCTGTTATATGTTTCCAAGCCTTGGGCTGTAAAGCCTAATTCATCACTAACTGCTAAGCCAATTCTTTTATCACCTATGTCTAATCCCATTACACGCATCATTTGTTCACCTTCATATTACTTTAATCGCAAACTGTGGACAAGCTGCCGCACAATAACTGCAAAACATGCATTGTTCCCCTATTAACACAGCTTTTCCTGCTCTGATTTCGAGTAAACCAAAGGGACAGCGTTCAACACACGCCCCACATCCCTGACACCATTCTTCTATATAAAGCTGGCGTGGCACTGCTTTTAATTTAGAAACCAAGCTTTCAGGTGGATTTATCTCTTCAAGAATACACAAATTAAAGTCCAACTCTTCTTTAACCTTACACCCTATAGCAACACTGTGTAAACAAGGAACCTTAAAAGCAAATTCCAAAGCCTGCTGTGCTTGGGGTATAAGATTTCCACCTCCCAAGGCTTTCATGCCATAGATACCTTTACCACGTACATAGGCATATTCAAGTGCATCCATAAGCTGAGGTAGAGTTCCGTCCAGAAGGCCTAAGCCCCGCATATTGACTATAGGATGAATTATCTCTATTACGTCACTTTCTGCGGCTGCTTTTACAACATTTACAGTATGTGTAGAAACTCCGATAGCGCAAACCTTGCCAGAAACCTTGGCCTCGCATAAGTATTCTAAGGCAGGCCGATGACCCTCAAGAGTTTGTTCAGATTCCTGCTCATGAAGCATAAATATATCTATATAATCTCGATCCAGAGCAAGCCTAGCCGTTTCAAGGCTTTTTTTCATACCTTCTGCCGTATAATCATACGATTTGCTGGCAATAACAACAGGTTGGTTCCATCCCTGCAATGCCTTTTTGATATAAGCGTAATTATCATATAATTTAGCAGTATCTATGAAGTTAACTCCTCGCTCTAGAGCATATCTAATCAAGTCAGCTCCTTCTGCCAAACTCAGGTTAGCCTGAAGAGGTCCAAGCGTCAACGAACCGAAGCACAGACGTGAAACCCGAATACCCGTACTGCCTAAAATTTCATAATTCATTACTTGCACTCCTCATTTACTAAACCTGAGCAACACTATCCTTAGTGTTTATCAAATATACAACTTTGCTCGACGCACTCTTAAGCCCCACACAATCGTGTGAGGCTTAGTCTTTAAGATTCTTTTGTGTCTAAGTACTGGCGTAGAAGTTCCTCCAATATCTCATCTCTTTCCAGCTTCCTAATCATCGAACGAGCATTATTGTGGCTTGTGATGTAGGCTGGGTCTCCCGATAGTAAATATCCTACTAGCTGATTGATGGGATTATATCCCTTTTCTTTTAATGCACTATAAACCTGGAGTAAAACATCTTTTGCTTGTATGTCTTCTTCACTTTTGACCTGAAACATCATGGTATGTTCATGTTTATCATTAGACACCACATCACCCCACTTTTGTTCTAAATCTATATTTCTTCAAGACCAAGCTGAAATCCTTTAAACCTGCTAAATCTTGAGTTGTTTTTCAACAATTTGCGTTACGTTATTTAAAGCTAGATCCAGTTTGTCCTTATCCTTACCTCCGGCTTGGGCCATGTCAGGTCTTCCACCACCGCCACCACCGGCAATTTTTGCTACCTCTTTGATTATATTTCCAGCATGAATACCCTTAGATAAAAGGTCTTTAGTAACAGCAACAACAAAATTCACCTTTTCATCCATTACTGCTCCTAGTACTACTATGCCCGAATTAAGCCTTTCTCTGAACATATCGGCCATATTTCTTAATGAATCCATATCTGAAGCCTCTACTCGACAAGCTAGAAGAGGGATATCCTGAATTCTAATCGTCTTATTTAGATATTCTTCGACCTGACTTTTGGCTGACTGTGCCTCCAATTGTTCAAGTCTTTTTTCTTGCTGCTTGTTTTCATCAAGAAGTGCTTGAATACGATTTATAACTTCATGTCGAGGTGTCTTTAAGACAGCTAAAATATTACTAATAAGCTTTTCTTCTTCTTCCAGGTAAGCCATTACACCTTTACCGGTAATCGCTTCTATGCGGCGTAATCCGGCTCCAACTGCCCCTTCACTAATAATCTTAATTAAGCCAATCTGGCTTGTATTCTTGACATGTGTCCCTCCACATAATTCCATACTATAGTCCGGTACTTTAACTACTCGTACTTCATCTCCATACTTCTCACCGAAAAGTGCGGTCGCCCCTGCTTGTCTGGCCTCATCCATAGACATTACTTCTGTACAAACATCAATAGATTGCATAATCTTTTCATTCACTAATTCTTCAATTTTCTTAAGGTCCTCATCTGTAACAGAGGTCAAGTGATTGAAGTCAAACCGCAGACGATTTGCATCAACTGATGACCCTGCCTGTTGAACATGCTCACCTAGCACGTTACGCAAGGCTTTATGTAAAAGATGAGTTGCAGTATGATTCTTCATAATGGCCGAACGCGATTCATTATCAACAGAAATTTCAACCTTCTCGTTTTGTTTTATGTGTCCGGAAACTATTCCGCGATGAACAACCTTACCATCTGGCATTCGTTGAGTGTTTAGAACCTTAATGGCACCATGCTTTGCCGTTATAGTACCTATATCCCCTACCTGCCCGCCGCCTTCAGCATAAAAGGGTGTCCGGTTGGTAATCAAGTACACTTCGTCACCCTCTTGGACTTCCAAAACCAGCTCACCGTCTTTAATCATAGCCAAAAGCAATGCTTCATGGCTCAGTTCATCATAACCGGTAAATTCCGTAGCCGGTATCTCTCCGACTAGTTTAGAAACAGTAAGGGCCAGATCCCAAGTCTTTGTATCCTGACGTGCTGCACGAGCTCTCTTCCTTTGTTGTTCCATAGCAGCATCAAATCCTACCTGCTCTACCTTTAATCCTGCCTCTTCAGCTATATCTCGTGACAAATCCAGAGGGAATCCGAAAGTATCATAAAGTTTAAATATTTCTTCACCTGGGATAGTATCCAAACCCTTTTCTATAGTACTATTTATAATATCCTGAGCTAATTTAATGCCATCAGAAAGGGTTTCATGGAAACGTTCCTCTTCAGTACGAATAACTTTAGCTACAAAATCACTTTTCTCTTTGATTTCCGGATAAGCACCTTCCATCAGATCTACAACAACAGAAACAAATGTATAGATAAACGGCTTGTCTATACCCAGTACCTTCCCAAAGCGGACTGCTCTGCGTAGTATGCGGCGCAAGACATAACCCCGGCCTTCATTACTAGGTAATACCCCGTCACTAATTAAGAAAGTACAGGAGCGTATATGATCAGCTATAACTCTAAAGGGGAAGCCCCGTCGATCCGTATAATACTTCTTGCCGCTCATGTCCTCAATTGCCGTAATAATAGCTCGGAGTAGGTCTGTATCATAATTGCTTTCTACATCCTGCATAACCGCAGTAATTCTTTCAAGACCCATACCTGTATCGATACTTGGCCGAGGTAGCGGCGTCATATTTCCATCTTCATCACGGTTATACTGCATAAATACTAAGTTCCATATTTCCAAATAGCGATCACAGTCACAAGAGCCTATCCCGCAGTTAGGACCACATGTGTGTTTTTCTCCTCGATCAATTAGTATTTCACTACAAGGCCCACATGGTCCGGTATCTCCCATTGACCAGAAATTATCCTTTTCTCCCAGTCTGATAATCCTTTCAGGAGTGACCGAGGTGATTTCTGACCATATTTCCTGTGCTTCATCATCATCTTTATAAATAGTGATATATAATTTATCTTCAGGCAACCCCATAACCTTAGTTAGGAACTCCCAGGCATAACTAATCGCCTCTCTTTTAAAATAATCGCCAAAAGAGAAGTTCCCTAACATCTCAAAAAAAGTATGATGACGAGCCGTCCGCCCTACTGTTTCCAAATCATTATGTTTACCACCAGCTCGTACACATTTTTGTGAGGTTGTGGCACGAATATACGGCCTCTTTTCTAACCCTAAAAAGACATCTTTAAATTGGTTCATCCCTGCATTAGTAAAAAGTAACGTTGGGTCATTATGAGGTACAAGAGATGAACTGCTTACACGGGTATGTCCCTTACTTTCATAGTATGATAAGAATTTTTCTCTGATATCGTTACCGGTTAACATAACTGCCCCTCCTTATTCAAAAAACAAACATATCTACTAAAAATTAACTCCCATCGCCAACACTTCCGTGTCAGGATGAGAGTTTATCTCTTCATCACTGCCCTGTTTGCCGTTACACGGCGACTGTTTATTAAATACTATTCTATTAGCCTGATGCTTTATTTTTCCATTTGGGCAACGCATTAATTATACGAAACCTGAGACTTTTTGTCAATTATAACCGAAATCTCATATCAGATGTAGATAAGCATGCTTAAACAACACCTTAAGTATTGCGGCAATTGGCACAGCTAATAGCAATCCGACAAACCCCCAAAGTGTTCCCCCAGCCAGTAGTGCAAAAATTATTACTAGTGGATGTAAACCAATGTATTCCCCAAGAATCTTGGGCGAGATAATGTTCCCTTCTATCTGCTGAATGAACACCATAACTCCGAACACATAAAGAGCTAGCCATTTTGACTTCAGAAGTGCAAGCAAAACAATCGGTACAGTAGAAATAAATGCCCCAAAATACGGAATAAAATTGGTTATCCCTACTAAAATGCCAATCAATAAAGGAAAGTCCATGCCTATAATCATCATGCCTACAGTAGCCAATATAGCTACTAAAGTAGCTACTAATAAATTACCTCTAATAACTTTTTTGATTACCGCATCTACTTCATGAGCAATCACTATAAGGCCCTGCCTATAACGAGTGGGAATAAGACACAAAATTTTATTACCCATCTCATTGTAATCCATTAAAAAATAAAAACTTAGTAATGGGGCCAAGACGATATTAAAGGTTTGTGATAACAATATTATAATGCCACTCACAATTCCTCGAATAATGCTTAAAGATGTTTGTTCAAATCTGTTTATAACCCCATCGCTTACCTCGCGAATACCATCGGGAATAGGAACCCGACTGTAACTGAGCTGAAATTCAATAACCATATTTTGTATAGTAGCTGTATAATGGGGGATTACCTCTACCAGGTTGTTAAGGTCTCTTAGTATAACCGGTAAAGCATAAAACACTACCACTGCAGCAATAGCAGCAAAGAAAACATAGATTACCGATATTGCCAAAGCTCGCGGTAACTTTCTTTTTTCAAGTAAATCAACAAGCGGATGTAGCACATAAGCAATCAAAAAACCTAAGAAAAAGGGGATCAGTATGGTACGAACTGAATATACAAACCAAACTACCAAACTCAAAAATAAAAGTCCTCTAAATATATGCCAGATCTTATGGTAATGATTATTCATACATTCTCCACACTTTACCAGTAGAATTAACTGCTAATAAACAAACATCTGTTAGAGTATAAATGCTCCAACAGATGCCTACCCAAAAAACCCCATGCTATTTCCTGATGAAGTCCTGAACATCTCTAGCTACATCCGATACCATTCTTCCCGTTCTCATACCTAATCTTCTGGTTTGTCCCATTAGATACCTCTTTGGGGCTGGCTTCATTCGCGGCGAATAATATGCTGCTGCAAGAATACCCACCAATCCACCAAGTAAAATACCATTGACAAATCTACTACGCATTTTGTCACCTCCTACCCATGTATGTATACTATCCAATTTCAGCATCGTTATATTCAACTAAGCTTCCATCCTCTGAAACCTTATACACTTTGAGAACACTACCTTGGTATTGGTATTCTAAATAGCAATTCCAACAATAATACTGTTCTAAACCTACTTTTCCTACAGCCCTTCCGCCGCAAATTGGGCATTTCATTTTATTATCCCCCTAATCCGGATGAGTATCCCCAATAATTACAGCATCTTCATGATAGGCTAATACATTAGATGTAGGTACAATTTTTCTTCCCATCACCACATCCATTAATAACCCGTCAGACACTTCATATCCTGTAATAGTCCCATCTTTCTCTTCAAGAATTATATCTTCAATAGTACCCATGCTATCCCCAGAGACCGTCATTACTAAAGAACCTGCCCGCTTTTCCACAACTTTTTCAAGGGATGAAACTACAAGCGGTCCTTGCACTAGAACAGCATCACGACCCAAACTGCTAACCATCGCAAAGGGTAAATAAGCCTGCTCTTTATGCACAGTCTTTAAATATATACCCGCAATCCGCTGGTCTTCATCCGTTTTAAAACCTTCTACATAGCCAAGAAGCTTTCCACTGTCTACGTCTATAATGGGCTTTTCAATATAGTCCCGACCTTTTTTCATCCCCCTAAGCCCTTCTTATATGCTTTTATAATAGTATCTCCCGAAACAAAAAAAAACATTCACTAGGCTAAATTCTAGCCTGATGAATGAATAACTTCTTCTATAACCCCGCCACCAATAACTCTGTCCCCACGATAATAAACCACTGACTGTCCAGGAGTTATCGCTCGCTGCGGCTCGTGGAAAAGTACTCGTACCCTCTCCCCTTCTACCCATGATATTTCAGCAGGAGCCGGCTTGGCTGAATAACGTATTTTTGCCTCAATCTCCAACGGCACTTGCAAACAATCAAAATCGATAAAATTGTTATTAATTGACCACAGCCCTTGTTGAAATACTTCTTCTTCCCGCCCAATTATTACAGTGTTTTTTTCTGGTTGGATAGCTACTACATAGGCAGGGTAACCTAACGCCATCCCCAACCCTTTACGCTGACCGACCGTATAATATGGCAATCCTGCATGATTACCTATTACTTCACCTTTAGTATTCAGAAAAAAACCAGGTTTGATCTCTTCAGTGGTCACTTGTTTTTGCAGAAAACCTTTGTAGTCATTATCCGGTATAAAGCATATTTCCTGGCTCTCTGATTTCTTTGCCACAGTCAAGTTCAATTGTTCCGCTTTTTGTCTTATCTGTCCTTTTGTATAAATCCCTAACGGAAAAAGTATATGCTTAAGCTGCTCTTGTCCAAGATTATAAAGAACATAACTCTGATCTTTGCTTAAATCTTTTCCGCGCATAAGTGAAAACCTATCATTTTTAACATCATATTCAATTCTTGCATAATGGCCGGTAGCTATATAATCAGCATCAAGCTTTTTAGCTTCTTCTAGAAATTCTCCAAACTTAATATATCGATTACAAGCTATGCAAGGATTAGGGGTTTTCCCTCGCAAATACTCAGCGGTGAAATAATTTATAACCTTTTCGGTAAATAGATTACGAAAGTTCATTACATAGTGGGGGATACCCAAGCTATTTGCCACTATACGCGCATCAGTAACTGCTTTTTCCATACTCAAACTCGGCTCACTATGACCATTAAGCGCACACAGCCCAATCTCCATCGTAACTCCGATTACATCATATCCTTCTTCAAGCAGAAGCGCAGCAGCTACTGAGCTATCCACACCCCCGCTCATTCCTACAACCACACGTTTGTTTCTTTTATTCTTATCACTCATCATCTTATCACCCTTTTGATTCCCTTTGTTTCCTATTTCATTCTTTACTTCAATGTAGACATGGACACTCTTCTTTTTCTTCTTTTTGTTCATAGCTTTGAGGTTTTGACCTCAGGTTTTCAACAATTGGCGGAAGAACACTTAAAATATAATCTATATCTTCTTCATCATTTTCCCGGCCTAACGTCATGCGGATCGAACCTTGAGCTAGCTCTTTACTAAGGCCCATCGCTATAAGAACATGTGACGGAGTGTCTAAGGCCGCTGAACAGGCCGAACCACTAGATGCTGCAATACCTTGTAAATCAAGAGCATGGAGAAGTTCTTTCCCTTTAACATAGCTAAAGGAAATATTAGCATTTACAGCTACTCTATTTTCCGGATGCCCATTAATGCTTATATCTGGCACTACCTCTAACAAACCCGTAATAAGCTTTTCTCGCAACTTAGATAGCCGTAGCTTTTCTTTATCCATCTCCATTACTGCCAATTCGGCCGCTAAGCCCATGCCCACGATTCCTGACATATTCTCTGTCCCCGGTCTTAGCTTCTGTTCTTGTTCACCGCCAAAAAATAGCGGTCTTAGTTCGATACCATTTCTAACATAAAGAAACCCGGTACCTTTTGGTCCATAAATCTTATGCCCGGATACGCTTAGAAGGTCAGCACCTATCATCTTCGCATCGATTGGCAGTTTTCCGAAGGATTGCACGGCATCTATATGAAATATGATACCATTTTTCCTAGCTATCCTTCCAATTTCTTCAACCGGCTGAATGGTACCTACTTCATTGTTAGCATGCATTACGGATATTAAGATAGTATCTTTTTTAATAGCCTCCTCCACATCTGACAGACTAACCATACCGTACTCATCGACAGGCAAAATTGTCAGATTGAAGCCTTCTGTTTCCAAGAATTTATAGGCATCTAGTACAGCATCGTGTTCAACGGACGAAGTAATAATATGCTTTCCTTTTTCTTTGTGCTGGTAGGCAGCTCCAATAATTGCTATGTTATCACTTTCAGTACCACTACTTGTAAAGAAAATCTCTTCAGCATTAGCACCAATGACATCAGCGATTCTTTTACGTGCCTCATCCATAGCTTTCTTGGCTGTACGTCCAAAGGTATGAGTGCTAGAAGGATTCCCGAAAATTGTTGTCATATACTCATTAACTATTTCCACTACTTCGGGACGGACAGGTGTAGTTGCGCCATGATCTAAATAAACACTTGGCAAGTTGTTCATCTCCTTATGATAGTTCACAGTTTTTTAAACTCTACACCTTTATCCTTCCCTATCATCGATGGTTTATAATATCGTGTTTCTTTTAGTTCTTGAGGTAGATAGTCCTGTTTAACATAGTGTTCGGGATAATCGTGAGGATATTTGTACCCATTACCATGTCCAAAGTTCTTAGCACCTGGATAGTTAGCATCCCGTAAATGTAACGGAACTGCTCCATACTTACCCTTTTTTACATCATTTATAGCATCATCTATAGCCAAGACAGAATTACTCTTTGGTGCACACGCAATATACAAAGCAGCTTCAGTTAATATAAGTCTTCCTTCAGGCATCCCCACCTGTTCAAAAGATTGTGCAGCAGCATTTGCTACGACAAGAGCCATTGGATCAGCCAAACCTACGTCTTCAACAGCATGTATAAGTAACCTGCGTATAATTGCTCTTGGATCCTCACCGGCCTGTAACATTCGTGCTAAATAATGAAGAACAGCATCTGGATCAGAACCACGCATACTTTTAATAAAGGCTGAAAAAACATCATAATGCTGATCTCCCATGCGATCATAGATAACGGCCTTTTCTTGAATAGATTCTTCTGCCGTCTTTTGGTCTATTATTCTTATCCCCTGTTCATCCGGCAAGGTTGATAAGACTGCTAGCTCTAGCCCGTTCAAGGCAAGCCGTGCATCTCCTCTTGCCGCATCAGCAAAATAATCAATAACATCCGGGGCAACCTGCAGTCGGTAATTACCCAATCCCCTTTCTTTGTCCACCAAGGCCTTTTGCAGTAGATTAGCTACATCACGCTTACTCAAAGCCTGCAACTTAAATAGGCGTGAACGCGAAAGTAACGGTGAAATAATACTAAAGTAAGGGTTTTCTGTTGTCGCACCGATTAAGACTATACTTCCTAACTCAACAGCTGGCAACAAAGCATCCTGCTGCGCTTTATTAAAACGGTGAATTTCATCTATAAAAACTATAGTTCCTTGCTGGTAGAAGCTTAATCTCTCTTCAGCATCCTTAATTGCCTTACGAAG
>PHAD01000042.1 GCA_002841595.1 Firmicutes bacterium HGW-Firmicutes-12 | reverse complement strand
TAGCGTATTGGTCTTTTAAAGTAACAACTGGCTGAGTAACAAAGGTATCTCCACTAGCCGCTCCTGGTATGGGATGGGTCGTTACGGTCAGGCTGGCTACTGCTCCTGCGGTCGGTGTTATGGTCAGTGAATTGGTGGCAGGTGTCGTCACTCCCGCTAGGCTAAACCCTATTATCTGTTCATCGGCCTTGTTTATTATTAAGGCGGCGGTCCCCACACCGTCGGTGAAGGTTACTGTTACCTCTGTTGAGCCGTCGGCTTCCAGTGCTGTCCCGCCGAAACTGCCATACGTGGCATCCGGCGCTCCTTCATAGCCTGTTATGGTAACAGTTTTATCTCCATCAAAGTCCGCATCTGTGCTGTTATCTGATTTTTTTACTGTCAAGGTTATGGTATCCCCTGTTCCCGCTGCCGGTGTTGATGTAGCCGCAACTGCTGTTGCGGTATGCGCGGGAGTCGCATTCACTGCAGTCGTATAGCTGCTCTCCACGGGAGTCCCGGGAGTTGTTCCGGCTGATGCCACCGGTGTAACCTGGAAGCTTATGTACTTGCCCAGGTCGTCAGCAACCAATGTATAGTTAATAGCCGTAGCCCCGCCTATGGCCGCTTTTCCTGTGCCGCTATTGTCGTTGGAGCGGTACCATTGGAAGGTACTGGTTCCTTCGGCATCACTCTCAACGTCTGTATATGTATAGCTCCCCGCTAGTGCTTGTCCTACTTGGACTGTACCGCTAATCTGCACATCGGAGGCCACTGGTGAGCTGTTAGGCACAATATACGCGAACTGGTCAGCAGCACTAGTGGCACTTGTACCCCCGGCTGTAATCACCGTAATATCCACCACTCCCGCTGAACCGGCAGGTGAAGTGGCTGTAATCTGGGTATCTGAGTCGACGTTATAGCTGGAAGCGTTTGTGCTGCCAAACTTTACTGCTGTCGCTCCTGTAAAATTAGTTCCACTTATTGTCACGCTCGTTCCGCCCGCAGTCGAGCCACTGGTGGGGCTTATACTGTTAATACTTGGCACCATATACGTGAACTGGGCAGCAACACTAGAGGCACTTGTGCCCCCGGCTGTAGTCACCGTAATATCCACCACTCCCGCTGAACCGGCAGGTGAAGTTGCTGTAATCTGGGTATCCGAGTCGACATTATAGCTGGAAGCGTTTGCGCTACCAAACTTTACTGCTGTCGCTCCTGTAAAACTAGTTCCACTTATTGTCACGCTCGTTCCACCCGCAGTCGAGCCACTGGTGGGGTTGATACTAGAGATGGTCGGGACTGCCGCTTTGACAGTGAAACTAACAGGAAAAGGATTAAGGGTATATGCGGTAGAATTTGTTGTATCAACATCCCAGTTATCTATATTATTAATAGCAGCTCTTAATTCAACTGGAGTACCTTCTTTGGTAGCGGCTTCCTTATATCTAAAATTGTCGTATTCTGTTGGACCTGCACCATATAGCCAAATAGCATTTACGCCATTGGTTAACTGATCTGGTAAAGCAGATGTCTGAACTACACTTGAAGAACCATCCCAATTACTGTTAGTAGTGGCAGCCTCAACATTATAATGTATACCTGTTACAAAAGTTGGGGCGGAATGAGTTCCCTGATAAAGAAAAATCTGATCTCCGGTATAAGATATTACTGAACCATTATCTTCAATCCATGTTACTGCTCCTATGGAAGCTTGTAAACTTAGCGGTGTTCCTGCTAAAGCTTCTGTACTACCAGGTTTTACAAGTGTCCCATTATTGCTAGTTTTTATATGTATTATTGTTCCAGCGCTCAGATCAGAAGATGTAGACCATTGACAGATACCATCTCCAGCTGCCGAATAAAAACCCGTGCTATCGTTCCAACCCTTGTCGGTAATATAAATGGAGGTCCCAGCTGTGATATCTTTCAATAATAAAAATGAAAAATCATCATCACCATCTGAGTTAATACCAACGAAGACAATATCACCGGTACTGAGGGTAGTTGCTGCTACTGCTGGAATAGCTGGTAAGCTAAAAAGAACTATGGCAACAGCTATTAGTATATATAAGCTTCTTCGCTTTACCCCTTTGATGGTTTTTCTCCAACTGTAAAACGCACCCTTAGTTTGATTGTTTTGTATATTTGCATTATTCTCCATGAGACTCCTCCTTGATCAAATTTGGTTTACGCAGTACTAATTACTTAATTCAGTTTTAATATCCTCAAGTAGCACTAACCGACAATTTGAAACATCGTTCATTTTCAGAAGCCCTGCTGTTTTCTTCCTTATTATACTGTTCATCATATATGATCAGTATAACATTGATTGTACTATACTGGTTTGTTTTGTTAATCCAAGCTGTATTATATGAGGCTGTACTATGATTGGTACGGTCCATAAAGGCCCCCGTTTTGGGATTTTGCAAATTAAGTAGAACTCCAATTCATCTTACTTGTCTGTAAACTTCGGCACTTTGATTAATCCTTCTCTTGTCTTTAACAGTCTGTGGAATTTACCCAGCCTTGACAACGCTGTTTAGTATTGACCGTGATCCAGCCAATATGTTATTCCCATCATCTTGAACTCGAAATCGTCCATATAATAGCCTTCTTCCTGAAGTTCTTTGTTCAAGCGGAATAAGTCTGTTACTTGTGTTTGTACGTCCAATACGCTCAATAATATGGAAATAACCAGCACTAGGATAAATATTAAGACGACGATTGTTTTTTTATGTTGCATTTCATTTTCACTCTCAGCCAAAAGCTTCAATTAAGAAAAACCCCTCCCCTTTATACACAAAAAGATGAAGGGTTTTTGCACATCATACCCCAGACATGGTTTTTCTCTATCTTAAGTCATGCTTTCTATGAGCAAGTAACGCTAGTTGGGTCCTGTCCCTAGCCCCGAGCTTGGCCAAAAGAGTGCTTACATGATTCTTTACAGTCCCCTCCACAATAAACAGTTCCGAAGCTATTTCCAGATTGGATAAACCCCTGCCGATTAATCTGAAGACTTCCTTCTCCCGGTTGGTCAGTTGAGAAATACTATTCTCGGATAGATTAGCCGCGGTAGCCTTCCTATCTTGGTCTGATATCTTGGCAAGAATTCTTTGGGTTACATCAGGATGCAAGCAAACTCCACCGTTATGAACAACCCGGATGATACTACACAGTTCCTCGGGCTGCATATCTTTAAGCAAAAAACCTTTGGCACCCTTTTGTAATCCTTCAAAAATCAGCATGTCCTCATTAAAAGTTGTCAAAATCAGCACCTTAGTCCCTGGAAAGTGTCTGGTGATTTCTCCGGTAGCCTCGATACCGTTCATCACAGGCATACGCGCATCCATCAAGACTATATCTGGAATGTTTTGCTCGCAAAAATCCAAGGCCTCTTGCCCATTGTGACAAACACCCACAACTTCAAAATCCTCTTCAAACTGTAGAATAGTATTCAGACCTTCGCAGACAATGGGCTGGTCATCAGCAATCAGAATTTTTATCTTCTTCATTTCTTACCCTCCGTCTGTCTATATGCCCGTCAATTCTAAATCCCTTTCCCTTTTGGGACTGAAAAGAAATGACACCATCAAGTTCGGCAATTCTATCCTGCATACCCTTTAAGCCATTTCCCTCTTCCATCTTATTTGTTCCGGCTCCATTATCACAATAGAAAAAGGATAGCGCTTCCTGGTTTGCTGTAACATAAATTTGCACACGGTCAGCATTGGCATGACGTAGGGTATTGGTAATGGCTTCCTGAAATATCCGATATAAATTGAAATTCTCTTTACTTGATAAGCACAAATCCTGGGACTTGATATCGAGTTCTATCTGCAAACCGGTTAAAGCCTGGGCCTCGCAAGCCATTTCTTTAAGGTGTGAACTCAACTCAAATTCGTAATATGATTCTCTTTTTTCAGTAACCAGTTCCCTCACTGAGTTAAGAGCTGTGCGGGCAACTTTAAGGGCTTTATCCCAGTGAGTCTTTGCAGCTTCTAGATTATGATTCGTCAGCTTTTTCCCTGCTTCCAAGGTTAAAATCAAGCCGGTGAGATCATGACCAAGACTATCGTGGATTTCGCCAGCTATGCGCCGACGTTCTGCCTCGGAGGCCAACCTTTCACTTAAGGCCATGCTTTCGTTCAGTTGAAGGTTGACATATTCAAGTTCTTTAGTCAATCTTTCATAAGCCAGCCTTTGTTCTCGTTGCCTTCTTTCACTTAAAACCAGAATGAAGGCAAATACATAGAGCATTATTTCAGCAATCCCGAGTAATTGCATCTGACCGGTATCCCTGAATTCAGATATCGCGTAAGATCCCATACTGAACACCATGGCAAGTACAGCGTAAATAATAAAGTAAGGCTTCGGTAAAATTGCTGTCCCTTCTATGAGGTAGATCATGAAAAGTTTATCGAAGCCGGCACTTTTGGGGAACAGAGAAATAAGGGTAGCTAAAATTAAGTCCAGCAGCAAGGTAAGCATATTTAATTTTGCCCTGGTATACCCTGAATAACTGCGCCACAAACCGCCGGCTAAAATAGCAATCATAATTGCAATCAGCCACAAACTGAGCGGGGTTTTCTGCAGTACTCTAATTAAAAACCAGGAATATAAAATTATTTTTGTGCCGCTTAACCAAATAAACATAATTCAACTATTCTATCTCAGTAGACCGAATTCCTCTATAAGGTAATCATTAGTATCACCTTCCAGTGATTATCATTCCTCAACCAAGTATATTTCAATGTTGTTGTCGCGAAAATTGGAAACCACGACATATTTACCGGAAGGGTGGACAGCCAGCGCAGTTGGCTGATTACCTAATTTCCTTCTTCAATTACCTCCTGTTTTTCGCAGTCTATCAAATAGAGATAACTGTTGCGAGGGCATCGGTCAAGATATGTTGTCTTGGCATTGGGTCCGCGACAAGATACATACAAGTATTTTTTGTCGGGTGAGAAAGGTATTGTAGCACAGACTAGTATTATGTGGAGATAACCAGGTTTATGAGTTTTTATATTTTAATGGTGTATTAAAAATAAACCCAGACTATTAGTCTGGGTTTATCATGTTTATATAATAAGTTTTAATATTAACGCCCTAATTTATCTCTTCGTTCTTTTCATCCTTGAGAATAAGATTTAAGAAAATCCCTGCTATAGTGGCATACATGACACCATGGTTACTTAACCCTATACCTACAGCAAATATTACTGATGCAATAATTAGGTTCTTGTTTTTGGAAAAATCGACTTTTGCATCAACCATAGTGCGGAGACCTGCAGCGCCAATCATCCCGAATAATAAGATTACTACACCGCCCATAGCAGCAGTTGGGATGGACATAATCAATACTTGCAGGGGGTTAAATGCACTCAGAATAATGGCACAGATAGCTGCAATCCATAGATTAAATGTACTATATACCTTTGTTATGGCTAATACGCCAATATTTTCTGCATAAGTAGTTAGAGGTACTCCACCAAATAAACTAGCTGCACCTGTTGCTAAACCATTCCCCAAAATGACTTTATTAAAACCAGGGTTTTCAATTGGATCAGTATGGGTAATGTTTCCAAGAATCATCATATGACCTAAATCTTCAATCATTGTAATGAGCGCTAGTGGGGCGAAAGCAATTATAGCAGTCCAATCTAAGTTGTATGTACCGAAGTTATTGAAAGGTATAACAACTGGGGTACTAAAAGATGCAATGATCTTAGTTGTATCAACTAATCCCATAACCCAAGCAAGTATATATCCTGCCACAATAGCTATAAGGATTGGTATGACTTTAGAAAACCCTTTACCATATATACTTATAATAATTGCTACTACCAATGTGAATATTGCTACGATCCAATTCTGACTTGCCATTGACATTGCTACTGGTGTGAGACTTAAGCCAATAATTGCTACAACGCTTCCTGAAACAACAGGGGGGATTAATTTATTAATCCATTTTGTGCCAAATATGATTAGAATAATGTAAATAAGAATATAGGCTATTCCTACCGATAAAACTCCAGTCATTGCTGAAGCTAGATTCTGCTGATCTTTAACAAAAACCGTTAAAGCACCAATAAAGGCGAAAGAAGAGCCAAGATAAGCAGGAATTCTGCTACGTGTCAGAAGTAAGAAAATAATTGTACCAATACCAGAACAAAACAAAGCAGTACCAGGACTTAGTCCTGTTAGAATCGGCACAAGAATTGTTGCTCCCGTCATAGCAAACAAATGTTGGATACCAAGGGGTATAGCTCTCGTTAGGGGTAATCTCTCGTGTATTTGAACTTCTTTCATATTATCATACTCCTAATCTGTCCTAATTTGTGCCAAAAATTCTGTCGCCTGCATCTCCGAGACCGGGCACTATGTAACCAAACTCGTTAAGGCAAGAGTCCACCGCACCGCAGAATATCTCAACATCCGGGTACTTATCGGTAATTTTCTTAATGCCCTCAGGTGCCGCAATGATGCACATCAATTTTATGCTTTTTGCACTGGAGTCTTTTATATACTGTATTGCCGCCGCCGCGGAGCCGCCCGTTGCAAGCATAGGATCGAGCAGGAAAACGTCGCGCTGGTCTATGTCCTGTGGCATCTTGCAGTAGTATTTAACCGGTTGTAGAGTTTTTTCATCACGGTAAAGCCCGATATGACCAACCTTGGCGTTGGGAACAAGCATCCTTATACCGTCAACCATGCCGAGTCCAGCACGCAATATCGGTATAATTGCCATTTTTTTGCCACTAATAACTTCCGCTTTTGTAACAGCAAGAGGTGTTTCAATCTCAACGCTTTCAAGTGACAAATTGCGTGTTGCCTCGAAACAAATCAGCATTGCAATTTCACTGACAAGCTCATTGAAAATCTTTGTACCTGTATTCTTATCGCGTAAAAAAGAAATTTTATGCTTAATAAGTGGATGCTGCATAATATGTACTTTTGTATTCTCCACAATCTTCAACCTCTTTTCAAAGACAGTATACTTTATTGTGACAAAATTTACAATTAAGTTACAATAAAATTTATCGTATTATGTCACAAGTTTAAGCCCTATTTTGTCAACTCAAAACAGGGCTTTTTTGCACTATTAACTTTAATAATGCTAAGGGAGGGTTAAACTACCGCTCAATCTCTATCATTTCATCAACCTGGTAGATTTCAATGTTTTTGTCGCGGAAATTGGATACAGTGATATATTTGCCGGAGGGGTGAACAGCCAGTGCAGTGGGCTGGTTACCCAGTTCCCTTCTTTCAATTACTTCTTGTTTTTCGCAGTCTATAATATAGAGATAACTGTTGCGAGGGCTACGGTCAAGATATGTTGTCTTGGCGTTAGGCCCGCGGCAGGATACATACAGATATTTTTTATCGGGCGAAAAGGCTATTGTATTGGGGTTATAATCCACTTTAATCTGTTTGATAAGCTTGAAGGCTGTAAGATCATAAACATTAATACACTCCATTTGCATATCTGAAGCGTACATAATATTTTTTTCTTCATCCAGTACAAGATGCCTGAGGGCCCCAAGCCGTTTAACCGATATGGTCGATACAACCTTACCCTTCGTCAGATCTACTTTATGTAGCGCGCCGTTGGAATAATTGGATACATAGAGCGTTTTGTCTTCATCGGCAAATACCATTCCTCTAGGGATACCGGGGATACTAATCTTTTGCAGAAGCTTCATTTCCGGATAACTGAATATTGTTACATCCCAGGACGTCCAGTTGGAAACGGCAAATTTACTGCCATCAGAGTTGAAGGTTATTACCTTTGACCAAGTTCCGCCAGTTGGAATCGTTTCAGTAATCTCAAAAGGAGTTTCTCCGGTTAACGGAATACGGTGAACGCTGGCGGTTGTCATCTGACTAGCCAAAACGGCGTCTTCAAGCGGGGATATCCCGATTTCTACAAAACCTGCATTTTTGTATCTTTTGTCAGCAGGTTCGATCCTTTTGATAATTTGCATGTCTTCACTTTCACTATCTAACATTACTATAGCAGACTCACCCAAAAGGGAGATAAAAAGGTATTTGCCGTCTTTAGTAAATTCCATCCCCTTGGGCAGAGATCCCACCGCAAGCGTATTTTGATGCGTTAGCCTTGATTCAGGCGGGTCTGTCTTGACATTAAGCTCCCGGTCTTGGTTCACATTAAAACTGATCGCTTTGCTCTTGATTCCTTCGCCGCTGACATCAAGGCTGTGTATGCCCTCAGCAAGCATAACGGTCCCCTGCTCCTGGGGGTTGCCGTCGACAAAGACCCGAGCCTTTTTATTATTAACAGTAATTTTGACCTTGTATTCCTTGGCCACGGAAACCAAACCCGTATCCTCTTCCTGAGTTTGTGCCGCTCTAATAGAGCTACCCTGCCCTAAGACAATAAATAATGTTATGATAAGCACAACACAAACACTCCATAGCAAGCCTGTCTTTTTCATATTCCTATTTCTCCTTCCTCTTGGATACAATCATTAAACACATTGTAACACAGCCTGGGATTATGTGGAGATAACCAGGCTTTAACTCCACCCTCCCTTAGTAATAGTGGATAAAAGAAATAATCCCAAACATCTGAGATTAATTAAATTACTTATCGCTTTGTATGTAAGTATCCCTCTACAAGGCCATATTCGTAGTGAATTTGACATTATGTTAACTTGGTGATAAAATCAAATTTAGCACTCGGAGGCAAAGAGTGCTAAAAATAAAAATGGATAGAACTATGAAAAGTCACTTTTTATTTAAGTGGCTTTTTTTGATAACTTGAACAATATATGTGGCTGCATTGAAATCTGAATAATACAAAAAAGGGGGCAATTTTTATGGGCGATAAAAATCCGAATAAATTGAAAAAGAAGAAAAAACCTATTGTGAAAGTTATTGAGCAACCTGCAACTATAATTGGAAATTTTTCAGCTAAAAAGCCTGTTAAGTAAAATAAACAGTCGAAATTTATATTTTCACCTCTCTTTGTTATTACGAGAAATGAAAAAATCTCAAACTGAACACCTTCTCTATAGATTATATGTTCGTTGATGATAACATTGATGAAACCCCCAGCATACTGTTAACTAATTTTAAAAGAGAATAATACTTAGGGTGTTATCATTGGTGGTAATGCGCTAGGACATGGTGAATACAGATTTTTTGTATATAAATAATGGATACGGAGCCTAATTTGATAAAATGGAAAGTTGGCGAAGTCATATAAATATTGAAGAAAAAAAGATAAACGTTGGCATCGGCTTTGTAACGGGACGTAGTAGTTTTAAAAAAGTGGTAAAAACATATGTGAATAATTGGAATGAGTCTGGACTTATCAATAATGCAAAAATTGCACTACATCTGTTTGTTGCTTACGATTTGAAGTATAAAAGCACAATAATAAGTGATTATAAAATTACTGACGAAGAAATATTGGATACAGTTGATTCAGCGTACTACATGGGTGAATCTGCGATAGCAAACGAAGCTCAATTTCTGGTGCAAAAAAAAGTTGTTAGTTTAGAAGAGGCTGAACTGATTTTTGGTGAAGGTTATGCAATGAAAAGAAATGCCGTTTTATATTTTGCATTAAAAAACAAAATGGACCATCTTATCTTCTTTGATGATGACGAATACCCAATAGCAAATATCAAAATAAATAATAGTATTGCATGGAAAGGTCAAGAGGTTTTATCAACGCATATTAAAAATATTATGCATGCGGATATGACACATGGACATCATTGCGGTTATATTTCTCCAATTCCACAACTGGATTTCAACGTCAATTTCTCTGAAGATGATTTTAGAGTTTTTATTGAGTCAATAAGCAATGATATTATTAATTGGGATTCAATAAAGGCAAAAATGAACGATGGTGGCGTTACATATGCCGACATTGATATCATTAACAGCAAAACTATTGAAGTTATTAAAGAGAGTAACGGAATGAAATTTATTTCAGGGGCTAATCTGGGCTTCAACCTCAAAAACCTAGATAAATTGTTCCCGTTTTATAACCCGCCTGGTGCAAGAGGAGAAGATACTTTCTTAAGCACCTGTATTTGTGACTGTACAATAAGAAAAGTGCCTTGCTATACCTTCCACGATGGTTTCTCTACCTATGAACATTTACTTCTTGGAGTGCTCCCCAATGAATTAAAAGCTATGCGTGCTGATTCTGGGATAAATACCAAGAGGTTTTTAAAAGCCTCCATCGGGTGGATCAGATACAAGCCACTCTTGCTGTATATCACTCAAAGGGATAATTATGAAACGGAGATTAAAAACATAAAAAAGAATTTGGAATATGTAATCCCAAAAATTTGTAATTTTTTTGATGATGAGGAATTTAAGAGTATATTGGATGAGCTTGAATACTTTCATGCACATGTAGAAGATCATTATCAAGATTTCGAAAATACTAAATCTGCGTGGCTAAAAATAATCGCATTTTTAAATAATAGCAAGATAAAGTAATCGCATAATATATTTAACAAAGCCCTAATTTAACCCCACTTCGGCAGTGGGGTATTTTTCTTTACATAAAATGTAGGAATTCATTTGACCAAAAATGCGGATTGGTTACAAAAAGATATACGTAAATTAACTATATATCCGTTCTTCTTGGATTTGCTCTTCGGTGGTTAATTCCGTTGGTTCCAGGTAATCATTGTCTGGTTGTTTGTCAAATAAAGAGGGATGACCAAGTTTCGCCACCATAACAGTTGTTACGAGCCCATATGCCGCGTGACTTGCCATATAGGATAAGTGACTGGTGGCGTCCGTAGGCTTTATCTTATTTTGGGGAAGTGAACTAATTGCAAAATCGAGCAATGACCCTAACCCAATCCCTGCGATTATTCCCTTAGTGATTAGATGATCTCTACCTGTTTTAGTCAATAAATATACTGTGCCAATTCCACCCGCCATACTCATGCCCAAATCGAGCAAACCACCGAGGGCTTGTCCCTTAATAGACTTAGCTTCACTGCCTTTCTTTACCCAAACACCTGCTGCAGTCTCGCGAAATGACCGTTGGGATAGTTTCTTTTTATGCGATATTTCATCGATGACAGTTTTAACTATATCACCAGTAAACCCTGCCAGAGTCCCTAATAGGACTCTGTCTTTAATCTTGTACATTATAATCGCCTACCCTATTTTAGATGTATTTTATTTTTCCTAATATAGGTGGCCTTTATACTATATTAAAATAACTGTTACTAACAATACATTATATAATTTCCTTTTCGGGTATTTTATCTTTTCTTGTCCACCAGGCCGCTAGCAGGGAACCTGAAACATTGTGCCAGACGCTGAATATCGCTCCGGGTACGGCAGCAAGAGGGTTAAAAAACTGGGTGGCCAGTGCTGCCGCTAGTCCGGAATTCTGCATGCCCGTTTCTATGGCCATTGCCCGTCGTTTATCGGCAGGGATTCCTAAGATTTTGCCAATACCATACCCAATGAACAGTCCCGCGATATTATGCAAAATAACTGCAGTCAAAACTAAGAGGCCCGAGAGGAAAATTTGCGTACGATTTCCAGCAGCCACTCCGCCAATAATTAAACAGATGGCCAGTACGGAAACAACCGGCAAAACCGTCAGGAACCTTTCGGTTTGACGGCTAAAAATTTTCTTCAGAACCATTCCCAATATCAAGGGAAGAATAACAATCTGGGCAATCGACCAAAACATACTCAACGGAGAAACAGAAATCCAGCGGCCGCCAATCAGCAATATAATGAGCGGCGTCATTAGAGGTGAAAGCAACGTGGAAACTGTGGTCATTGCTACAGAGAAAGCAACATCCCCTTTAGCCAGGTAAGTAATGACATTGGAAGCCGTACCACCAGGGCAAGCACCCAGCAAGATAACCCCGATTGCCAGTTCTGGCGGCAGTTCTAAAGCAAAGCAGATGAGAAAAGCCAAAAACGGCATTACAGTATACTGAACTAAAACTCCCAGGAGTACCTGCCAGGGATGGGATAAAATATATTTCCAGTCTGCTGTCTTAATCGCCATCCCCATTCCCAGCATGACGATTCCAAGGAAAAGAGCAATATTTGGCAGTATCCATAAAAATGTTTCTGGTCTACTTAAGCCGATTACAGCAAATAGAATGGCTAATACTGCAAAATATCGTCCAGTGAGTGTATTTATCTTCAGTAAAATATGCATCAGGTTCTTTCCTCCGTCTTATTCAGCTTACATTCTTCATCCAATAATTCGAGTTCTATATCCTTTTCATAATCGTCAGTACATTTTTGTTATTAAGATGAATATTTATTAAGTCCTGAACTGTTACAATTTTTATAAAATGCTACAGAAAAGCAGTTTGCTTTACTACTAAAGCAAACGGCTTTTTAATTCTAAATACGAAAAAAGAACCTATACCAATTCTTTCTCTGTTCTTTTATATTACACTTTTTATACTTTCACGACTAGGGCTTGTAGACAGGTGATACTTTTGGGTATGGCCATCTACCAATACCTCCTAGATTATAAACATTCTTATAACCCATTTTTAATAAAATTCTAATTGCCCTAACACTACGGCTACCACTTTGACAGTAAACGAATATTGGGGCGTTTTTATCAGGCAACTTTTTGCTCGCTTCCTTTGTAAGAACATCTAAAGGTATCAATGTGCTTTTCAAAATATGCTCATCTAGGTATTCTTTCTTTGTTCTGACATCTAAAAGTATAATACCGTTATCTCTTTCTAGTCTCTGTTTTGCTTCCAAGGGGCTAATTTTTTTAATACCAGCATTTCTTAAAAGTGTCCAAATAGCAAATATAAGTATTAATGAACTTACAAATAAAAGGTCTTTATTCATTTTTTTATCTCCCCTTAAATATAATAGGTACATACCCCTACTGGGTATGTACCTATTATATGTGTCTTTCGTATTTTTTTCAACCTGAATATAGCCGTATTTCTTTTTATATCATATCTCTTTCTTGCAATGAATATAATAAAGTCGAATAAGCCCTCTAATTGAAGCATTACAGGAAGTATTACAAGGAGATCAAATATGAAAATGCCAAAATCAAAAAACGGTACAATTAGAGAATCATTTGAACTTAAAGAAATATCTCTAACCGATCGAGACTTATACTTCGACTATATGAAAATTTCAGAATTTCCAACTAATGTTTTTTCCTGGTATTTTCCTTATCTCTGGTCATCATCACAATCATCGATCCGTAAAATTCGCTGGTCTATGTTTGATGATATGCTTGTGACCTTTGCACATACCAGAAGAGATATCTTATATTTATGGTGTTTGCCCTTTGGCCCAGGTGGGTTGGAGAAAGTAATAGAGGTGTTATACCAATCTTTAAAATATTGTACTCAATGGAATAAGGAAAAAGGATTTAAGCCTATGGTGAGAACGATAAACAATCCTCAACTGGAGTATCTCCAAAAATATTCAAACTTTAGTAAGCTTTTCTACACAAAACGATTAAACGGTATAGAAAGATTGCATTCAATGAAAAACTTGCTCACTCTCCCCGGAAGGGATTTTGGTAAAATAAGAAACAAAATGCGTAAGTTTCATAAGAATCAGCCAGAGGCCTTACTAAGAGAATTTGAACAACAGGATTATGATGCCCTACTAGAGCTGCAAGACTACTGGAATAATACCACAGGTAAAAAGTATAAAAGAATTTATGACTCAGTTAGATACTGCGAAACAATCAAGCATTTTCAGAAATTGCAGCACTTAATTCTTGTTATGGAATAGCAAGATAAAATTATAGGTATGATTAGCGGCGGTTTAGTCCCCAGCGGACAATCTTTTAGTTATTTCATTAAAACCATGGATATAGATGGGTTGTCGGAAGTGACCTTGGATCTGGTGGGCTCAGAAACTTCAAGGAAAAATTCAAACCTGTGAGAAATCTCAAAAGATATGAATTATACCTCAGCTAAATCATTCATCAAAAGTTTTACAGGATTCTCTAGCTTCTTCCTTTACTGTATTTATAGGTGTAAGTTCAAATTTTATCTGGGATGCGGCATATTTGGCGTTAGCTTCAGCTTCTTGTTCTGTATCACCCGAAGCGATTACATAAGCATATCTATGACCCATTGATATAGGAGGACCCAGCATTGTTCCCTTTCTTGGCTTTACATAAATTTCCCTTACCCCGGGACATTGCGCGGCTCTTTTCCTTCCCGTTACCTTTTTCAGAATTCCTACTTTAGCCGAGGTAATATACTGGGCAAAAACATGCTGGCGGCACACTGGTACCAGATTAGGTTCCTGTCCCAGGGCTATTTTCAAAGTTTCTTGCACTAAATTAATTCCCAACCCGCATTTAAGTAGTTTATTCATACCTCCGCCTGAAATTCTGGGATTACACTCAATTAGTTTCCACTTATTTTCTACTAAGCGCATTTCTAAGTGACAAGCCCCCGTCTCCAAATGGTGGTTGTGGATAATTGATTCTACAGCTTCTCGCAAACTTTCCATAAAATGATTTGTCAGGTTAAGCTGTAGACTATAGCCGGTTATAATAAAGCGCTTACTATACGTAATTTCTTGTTTAATAACCGCAATTATGAAAACAACCTGCTTATATGTAATTACTTCTACAATATATTGAGGACCATCCAGATACTCTTCTACTAAAACAGGATTATCAGGATCTTTTTGTTTTATTCTCTTTATACATTTCACATATTCCTCTTCATTATTAATGAGAAATACGTCTTTTGAGCCCGCTGACCTGGGATATTTCATAATAAAAGGAAAGCCTGTTTTAATTCTATCTTGAACATATGTTAAACTTAAGTCATCAAACAAGACTACAAAACGCGGGGCATACGGCATTTGTGAAATAATCTGGCGTGAGATAACCTTATCTTCCATGTTCCTGACAGCTTGTGTAGAAAAGCAGCTTACTCCAAACTCCTCAGCCAATAAGCAAGCCATATGACAATGCCCATCAACAAAACAGACTATTGCGGAAATTTTAATGGCTTTATGGAGTAAATCGTATATATTACTTCTAATTTCTAAGAAACTATTTAGTTCACATAACTGCATTAAATGAACATCGGGAAATTCAGTACGCTTTTCTATGAAACTTAAGCGATCAGTGAACAATACCGTGTAATAACCAAGCTTTTCAGCAATACGTATTGCTTCCCTGCTTGAACCAGATTTTTGCGTACCAATGAATATAATAGTTTTCATAAGTAGTAATTCCTTTATATCAATAATATAAGTTATTTAGGAGTATACCTTGATGCTTCTTTAGCTAGATGAATTGCATACCTGATCATATTTCTTATTACATCTAATTCTAAGTAAAATGCTGGAGGACAACCCGGCCGCCAGTTGATTTCATATATACATATTTTCCCATGATCATCAAATGCCACATCTATTCCTAGTTCATCAATTTCTTCAGAAAAATACTCTTTTTGGATCTTGTCAAGATACTGAGCAAGTTGAAGTGAGAAATGCTCCAAATACCTTTTAATGTCGTAGTATTCATCTTTGAATTCTTGCTGTAAAAAGGGTTCGAGATAAAGCGTGTAACCTCCACAGTTAAGGTTGGTAGCAATTCTTCCATTTGCTCCGATACGGGGATAAATAGATGTTATTACCCATTTGCCTTGACCATCTTTTTGTACGTGTAATCGAAAATCATAAGGACAGTCGGATTTGGTTCGACAATTAATATAGGGTTGCATGAGAAGATGTTCATCATCTATCCTTTTAGAAAGATATCTTCCTAATTCATCTATATTATATTTATATTGTTGGGAACCAACCTGTAAATAAAAATCATTACCACACGTTTCTATTAAAATTACACCCTGCCCTTTGTGACCGACTACTGGCTTTAAGATGACCCTATGATATAACTGTAGGAAATTTAATAATTCCTTTATTGAAGATACTTTTTCCGATGGTATAAGATACTGCGAAAATTCTCCAGCCTTTTTTATTCTTTCATACACGGCCATCTTATGACCTATTGAATAAGTGG
Source organism: Firmicutes bacterium HGW-Firmicutes-12 (assembly GCA_002841595.1). Taxonomy (GTDB): domain Bacteria; phylum Bacillota; class Peptococcia; order DRI-13; family PHAD01; genus PHAD01. Next base: position 3,864 of record PHAD01000042.1, on the reverse strand, counting down.
TAAAAGGTATTTCTTCTTTTAATCTGTTTATTATTTCGTAGGACTTTTTCAGTTTTTCCGGACTCCCTGTATTATAAATAACACTAGGAAACGGTTCCTCAATTTTTCGCCAAAATCCATCATCATATCTGTATCCCCTAATTTTCCTATTTTTAAAATCAACACCTTTAGGCGAAAAGAATATTAGTTCAACTCCCTCTGCTTTGGCAACTGCTGCATAAGCATATGCTTTTATTACAGTTCGTGGGTCTTTACGATGATGTAGCATTCCTATTGTTAACATGGGTTCATTCCACCTTAGAACTCTAAATCAATTAGCTACTAAGAAGATATGCAGAATAAACTAAACTGTGACCAAAAAAACACACTTCCATTACTTTATACAAAAAACTGTCTTGGAGTTCGAGACAAACATCCATAACTATACCTACGGGACTTTGACTATCTTCCCAACTTTAATATTTTCGTGTAATGAATTGTGATTTTAGGCTCATTTCTACCCATGTTCTGGTATAATTAAAAAAAATCTGTACTTTTCAACTCAGGAAATGGAGGAGCAAAGATGAAAGAGAATACAGGCTTTCCCATCGTGGGTATTGGTGCTTCTGCAGGTGGTTTAGAAGCTTTAGTAGCTTTCCTGAGTAATCTGCCGGAGAAAAGTGGCATGGCTATTATTGTTGTTCAACACCTCGACCCCTCGCGAAATGGTATATTAGTAGAAATACTCCAGCGTGCTACGACTGTTAAGGTTATTCAGGTTGATGAGAACACACCTGTTCAGCCGGACTGTGTCTTTGTAATTCCGCCGAATAAGAATATGTCTATCCAACAAGGGATCATACACCTTTTTGATTATTTAGCTCCTAGCGGTTTGCGTCTACCCATAGATTTCTTCTTTCGCTCCCTGGCTGATGACCAGCAGAAAAGAAGTATCGGCGTTATCCTCTCCGGTATGGATACCGACGGTACGTTGGGACTTAAGGCTATCAAGGAAAAAGGGGGAGTTGTCTTTGTCCAGGATCCGTCCTCGGCAAAATTCAACGGTATGCCCAGGAGTGCTATTGAGGCGGGTTTAGCAGACGTTGTTTCCTCGGCAGAGACTATGCCTTTAAAAATCATTTCCTTTCTTCAACATAAGCAACTAGTCGACAGCAATGACCCAGACCTGGTAGAGAAAGACCAGGATGATTTTGACAAGATAGTTGTTTTGTTACGTTCACAGACTGGTCATGATTTTTCTTCCTATAAAAAAACCACTGTTAACCGTCAAATAGAACGACGCATGGGTGTAAACCAGATAGATAAAATCACCACCTACATCCACTTTTTGCAGGAGAATCCACATGAACTGGAATTGTTGTTTAAAGAGCTATTAATCGGGGTAACCAGTTTTTTTCGCGAACCGGCAGAATGGGACATGTTAAAGGACAAAGTCATACCAGCTCTCCTAGTAGAACGAGCCCCCAGTCAGATGCTGCGAGCCTGGGTATCTGCCTGTGCTACAGGTGAAGAGGCGTACTCTTTGGCTATTGTCTTTAAAGAAGCATTGGACCAATTAAAACCAGTTCAAAACTATTCATTGCAGATTTTCGCCACCGACCTAGACCGTGATGCTATTGACAAAGCCCGAGAAGCGGTTTTTCCAGCGAATATCGCCACAGACGTTTCGCCGGAGCGACTGGCCCGTTATTTCGTGAAGGTAGACCAAGGCTATCAGGTTGCCAAACCTATTAGGGATATGATCATCTTTGCCCCACAAAACATCATTATGGACCCTCCCTTCACTAAACTCGATATCTTGAGCTGCCGCAACCTGCTGATCTACTTGACAGCGGAACTACAGAAAAAGCTCTTGCCTCTTTTTCACTATAGCCTTAATCCCAACGGCTTTCTGTTTTTAGGTAGCGCAGAGACAGTGGGGAGCTTTACCGATCTTTTTGAACCATTGAACCGTAAATCACGAGTCTACCAGCGACTCCAGTCTCCACTTCAGATGGACCCTGTGATATTTCCCTCCTCCTTCGTCTCGGTTCAGTCTGTTTCATATCTGCCGCCAGAACCGATCCAAAACATTCAGTCGCTTGCTGATCAACTGATTTTGCAATGCTATTCACCGCCAACTGTATTAGTCAATCGCAAGGGGGATATCCTCTACATAACCGGTCGAACGGGGAAGTACCTCGAGCCGGCTGCGGGTAAGGCCAACTGGAATATTTTTGCTATGGCCCGTGAAGGGCTACACTATGAACTGAGTGAAACCTTCCAGAAAGCGCTTCGCCAAAAAGAGGCGGCAATCTTCAAAAATGCAATTGTTAAAAACGACGGTGGGGGACAGATGGTGGACATCACCGTCCAACCACTCAAAGAGCCGGAGGCACTTCAGGGGATGGTCATGATCGTCTTTACAGACGTGGTCACCCTTCCTGAATTCAAAATAACAGGTACATCCAAACGTAGCCCCGCCCGCAGCCAACGGGAAGAGGAACTGGAAAGAGAATTGATGCAGGAACATCAAGAGTTGCAAGTAACCCGTACAGAAATGCAAGCATCTTATGAAGAACTCAAATCCTTCAATGAGGAATTGCAATCCACCAATGAAGAACTCCAATCGACCAACGAGGAGCTGACCACAACCAAGGAAGAAATGCAGTCCTTAAACGAAGAGCTGCAAACAGTAAATTACGAGTTGCAATCTAAGGTGGACGAACTCTCATTGGTCAATAATGACATGAAAAATTTTCTGGATAGCACGAAAATTGCTACTTTATTTCTGGATAACTCCTTGTGCGTGCGACGCTTTACCAGCCAAATGTCAGTGGTCTCAAACCTAATTCCGAATGACGCAGGCCGACCTATCACCGATATTGCCTCTGATCTTTTCTATCCGGAACTGGCTTGCGATGTGCGTGAAGTTCTACAAACGTTAAATACTGCAGAAAAACAAGTCCTATCTAGTAATGGACGTTGGTTTAACGCACGTATTCTACCATACCGGACTTTAGAGGACAAAATAGACGGGGTAGTAGTCACCTTTGTGGATATAACCGAATTTAAAGAATTGGAGACGAAGCTGCGCAAAACCCAAGCAGCTTTGGAACATCGTCTTTTGGATCAGGGTACGGAATTAGCTCAGGCAAAAAGCAGGTTGCAGAACGAAGTGCAACAAGCTCAGCAGGAAGTTGCTGCCGGAAAACACCTAAACTTGCTAAGAAACTACCTAAAAGAGCCTTATAAATAAAATAAAAAATACTATTGCAATTGAGGAGTGAAAGGTATTGACCCCAATTTCAATATTTAAAAGAGCTCGAGGTGGAACAGAACAAATCGATATCCAGGAAGCATTTAATATTTTCAACCTGCTCAGAGCCAGATATGTTAGCACTCAAACAGTGCAGGTATTTAAGAATTTCGTTCATGATCGGGATTGGGATTTAGTATTAGACAGATTTATAAAACATTTTGAGAAACACTATAATACAGGATTTAACAACTCATTTTAAAGATTTTGAAATCCTTTATAAGTTTGGTAAAAGCTTAATGTACCGCTACCTAACAGGCCCTCACCTCCGGTAATGTCCCCTATTGATCCCGAAACAATAAAAGATAAATTTATGTACAGTAATGTCTTAAGCTGGGTCTTAAATGCCTTAGACACGCATGTCAGAGCCATAATTGAGACATTAGAAATGACTCTTTGCGTAAGCTCTGGGCCGATTTTCTTAGTTCAGAGCTGGACTATTACGATAAGTATCTTAAGTATGGGAAAATGAAAGGTTGGAGCAGGATTGTGCCAATTTATGGAGAACCCGTCTCTTAAGTTAAGATAAGTAATATTACTTATGAAAAAACCTCTTGATAGAGGTT
>PHAD01000041.1 GCA_002841595.1 Firmicutes bacterium HGW-Firmicutes-12 | reverse complement strand
GGCATCATCGGAACCTAAGAATACAAAAGCATTAGCTATATCTGCAGGAGTCCCTAATCTACCGAGAGGCACTTTACTCTTAATACCATCGAGAACTTTCTCAGGCATTTTAGCGACCATTGGTGTTCCAATAAAACCAGGCGCTACTGCACATGATCTTACGCCTTTGGGGCTAAGTTCTTTGGCCCAGGTCTTAGTCATGCCAATTACTCCCCATTTAGTTGCGGCATAGTTAGTTTGGCCAAAATTACCGTATAAGCCTACTACCGATGAGGTATTGATAATAACACCACTACCTTGTTTAACCATGATTTCTGCGGCTTTTTGACCACAGAAGAACACGCCCTTGAGGTTAATATCAACAACCTTATCCCACTGCTCTTCTGTCATGTTTAGTAGACGACCGTCAGCAGTTATGCCAGCGTTGTTCGCTAAAACATCAACTCTGCCATATTTATCAATAGCAGCCTTGAATAGATTATCAACATCAGCCTTCTTACTAACATCAGTTGGAACTGCAAGAGCATCTCCACCAGCTTCAATAATTTCATTAACAACCTTTTCAACTTTTGCAGCTGTTCTGGCACAGCAGACTACCTTGGCACCCTCAGCAGCATATGCTTTGGCGATTGCTTCGCCGATTCCATCACTTGCTCCAGTGATAATAGCAACTTTATCTTTTAATCTCATTTCGGTTCCTCCTTTATTCCTTTACATATAAAATTATTTTGGTTCTTTTATTTCTTCTTTGTACTTTTTACATTTATGCCTACTTTTTAACGACAAGTTTTAGTCCCATTGGACCTTCTTGGAATATTGAGGGATTCATTTCTTTTAAATCCTTGGATATAAGAGGCTTAAAGTCCATCTGATTCAATATATCCTTTTCTAAGTCAATTCCTGGTGCAATTTCAACTAATTCCATTCCAGCAGGCGTGCACTTAAATACAGCTCTTTCTGTAACATATAATACATCCTGTCCTTTTTGAGCGGCATATTCACCACTAAAAGATATCTGTTCAACAGTAGATACAAATTTCTTAGCCTTACCTTCAGTCTTAATAACTACCTTGTTGTTTTCACATTTGATTTCCAGGCCACCTGCAGTAAACGTTCCACAAAAGATAACCTTCTTGGCCGTTTGCGTGATATTAACAAATCCACCAACTCCGGCTATTCTGGGTCCAAACTTACTTACATTAACGTTTCCTGTACTATCAGTTTGCGCCATACCGAGACAAGCTAAATCTAATCCTCCACCATCATAAAAGTCAAATTGGTAGGGCTGATCAAGAATTGCTTCGGGATTTATTGATGCACCAAACATTAATCCTCCTTGAGGTATTCCACCGATTGGCCCAGATTCAACCGTGAGATGCATGCTGTCATTAACCCCTTCTTCACTAGCTACAGCAGCTACTCCTTCTGGTATGCCAATGCCCAAATTAACGATAGCATCTTCAACTAATTCCATTGCCGCTCTCCTGGCAATGATCTTTCTTTCACTCATTGGCATGGGCTTTATCTCATTAAGAGGCAACCTTATTTCTCCTGTGTATGAAGGATTGTATTGTTCAACATAATCCTGCATATGATTCTCCGGCTTTCCAACTATAACTGCATCTACATAAATTCCAGGTATTTTAACTAGTTTAGGGTCTAGACAGCCCGCTTGTGTGAGTCTCTCGACCTGTACAATAACAATACCTCCGGAATTCTTGGCCGCTTGACATATTGATAATGTTTCGAGCGGCATTGCTTCTTTTTCCATAGTCACATTGCCGTTAGCATCAGCAGTGGTACCCCTTACAAGAGCTACATCAATTGGAAATGTTTTATACATTAACCACTCTTTGCCGCGCAAGGTTACAAGTTCTACCAAATCTTCGACTGTTTTTTCATTGAGTTTTCCAGCCTGAACTCGTGGATCAGCGAGTGTCATCATCCCAATATGAGTTATTGTGCCGGGTTTTCCCGCCGCAATATCTCTAAACAAATGGGACATAACCCCCTGCGGAAAGTTATAGGCTTCAATCTTATTCTCGACAGCCAGTTTACCCAGCTTTGGAGCTAGATTCCAGTGTCCGCCTACTACTCTTTTTACCAATCCTTCGTGCCCAAAATGGTTCAAACCTTTGTCCTTGCCATCACCCTGGCCTGCTGCGTAGACAAGAGTTACATCTCTAGGATGTCCCGTTTCTAAAAAACTTTTCTCTACAGCTATAGATATTTCTTCCGGGTGTCCAAAACCGACAAATCCGGATACTCCAATTGAAGCCCCATCTTTTATTAGTTTAACTGCATCATCCACACTGCATAATTTGCTTTTGCCAGCCATGATTTACCCACCTTTTTATGTTTAATTGTAACACTTGGCAGTTATCACATAATGTATATTTTCTATGCATTATGTGGTTACAATCAAAGGTATAACTAGCCTTAGCACTTGAGGTTTACACAAAAAAGATAACCGGACCTTCTTGTGTGAAGGTCTGGCATATTAAGCATTCATCAGAATGTCATATTTTTCTAATTATCTTACTCAAAGTTAACTAATCCTATTAACCAACAAACTGGCTAGGCGCCCACATAACAATCCCTGGGAATACAGAGAACAGTACGATAGCGATCCAGATTAAAATTATGAATGGTACTACACCCTTGTAAATATGACCAAGGGTCATTCCAGGAGGTGCAATTCCCTTCAAGTAGAAGATAGAGTATGCAAACGGCGGAGTAATGAAGGATGTTTGCATTACTACTATATTCATTATTGCGAACCAGATCGGGTCAAAACCTAACTTCACAGCGATTGGGCTAAACAAAGGTACAACAATCATAACAATTCCTATCCAGTCAATGAAGGCGCCCATAACAAAGATTATGAACCACATAACAAGGAGTATTCCCCACTTGCCAAAAGGCAGTCCTAAAATCATGGTTTCAACAACAGCGCCACAACCTAATCTCATAAATACGCTAGTAAAGAAAGCAGCCCCTGTCATAACCAGAAAAACCATACTGGTAGTTGTCACAGTTCCAATTGCTGCTTCTTTCAATGACTGCCAGCTAAGCCCCTTATATGCGAGTGCTAATAAGCACGCGGCAAATGCTCCGAGGGCTGCTGCTTCTGTGGGCGCTGCCAAGCCGAAGAAGATCGACCCGAGTACCGCTAGTATAAGACCGCAAACCGGTAAAACAGAAGTAAACAGCATTTTGATTTTATCAGCTACTGAGTATTTATCCAAGATTTCCTTTTCAATGGCCGGACCCATTTTAGGGTTAATATAGCACCTAATTAAGATATACGAGATATACAACATCGAAAGAATAAAGCCAGGGATAAAAGCTCCAATCAGCAAAGCACCAACGGATACGTTAGCAACAGGCGCATAAACTAGTATCATAATACTCGGAGGAATCAAAATTCCCAAGGCTCCACCGGCACAGATAGCGCCACTGACTAAAACCTTATCATATTCATATTTCATCATCGAGGGCAGTGACATCATACCCATAGTAACAACTGTAGCTCCTACAACTCCGGTAGCAGCTGCAAATACGGTACATGCCAAAACAGTAGCAACTGCAAGGCCGCCCCGTAGTCCTCCAAACAAAACAAACATGGCATCATACAAGCGTGCCGCTAATCCGGACTTCTCAACAATTACACCCATGAAGATAAATAGTGGAATTGCAATCAGGATATAGTCAGCATATTGATAATGTAAGCGCAGCATAAAAGAGCTTGAAATCTGCGGGCCGACAAAAATGAAACCGAAAAGTGTAGCAACACCCGCCAGCGACAAGCCAATCGGGAAATCTAACAAGATAACAGCAATCAAGACTCCCAGCATTACAAAGGTTAGTAGTTCTACACTCATTAGTTCTCATCTCCCGTCTTTTGGAGTTGTATAGGATTACCAGTTATTAATATATGAAGACTTTTTAAAGACTCCGAAATTCCTTGTACAAAGAACAACAATATTCCTGCCATCATCCATGTCTTAAAAGGATAAACTGGTGGCATCGAACCCATCAATGCAGTCTCTTTGATTTCCCAGGAGTACATAGTGTTTTTGAGCATAACCAGTACAATGTTACCCCAGGTGGTAAAGAACAGGGTTACCATAAAGAAAAGGAAAACTGCAGCTTTGACTCTTCGTGGCATATAACCTGAAAAAAGGTCAACACCTACGTGAACACCTATTTTCCATGTATAAGCTAAACCAAATACTACAACAATACTGCTAATAAAATAAGTAGCATCGAAACTCCACAGGTTTGGTTTGTTAAAAACATACCTACAAATTACTTCGTAGACGAGTTGTAAGACGAGAAGCATCGAAAGGTACGAAAAGAACTTGGCAACTTTCTCATTCATTATGTCAATTGCATTTATAATCGTCTTCACAAAAATGCATACCTCTTTTCTGTACAAGATTTTATTAAGGAGAGGTCATACTCGGGAAATCCGAGCATGACCATCTGCCTAGAAAAGCTCTTTATTTAGGAGCACCAAACATTCTGTCTTTGTCAGCAACGATAGGACGCTCAGGAACCATGAACCATTCGAAGTCACAGAATTCATTGAAGAATGTCTTGTAAGAAGTCCAAGCCTCGGTATAGAGTGCATTGTTCTTTTCTTTTACTTGACCATCAATATAATCCCATGATAATTTTCTGATTGCATGCTGATCTTCTGCGTTGAACTTCTGTAAAGTCCACTTATCATTTGATTGCCATTCTTTCAATACTTCGAGGTCTCCTACAATACCTGTAGTCCAGCTATCCACTGTAGCTTCCACGGATGCAGACCAGAGGATATCCTTGTAAGTTTGAGGAAGAGCATCATACTTATCTTTGTTGAAACCTACTTCAAATACGCAAGTCGGCTGATGCATTCCAGGGCCAGCGATATACTTGGAAACTTCATCAAAGCCCATCTGCTTGTTAACCATAGGAATATTAAATTCAACAGCATCGATAACGCCTTTTTCCATCGAAGGATAAAGTTCAGGTGATGGAAGCAGGGTTACGTTAACGCCGGTTGATCTCAGGATCTCTCCCCACCAACCTGGAGCCCTATATTTCAGACCTTTAAAGTCTTCCATAACACCAACAGGCTTGTTGGAGTGTACAAGTATTTCAGGGTGAGTTATGCCGAGAGGATAAGCTACTACGTTCATTTGCATTTCTTCAAACATACGTGCCATGAATTCTTTTCCACCGCCGGCATACAACCAGGCAAAACTCATGTCAGGCTCAAAGCCCATTGGGGTAGAAGCAAACAGGGGAGCTGCTGGATGCTTGTTCAACCAATATCCGGTCCAGCTGTGGTAAGCATCGATTGTGCCAGCATTACAAGCATCAAGTACTTCCAGGCCACCAACGATTGCGCCGGCAGGAAGAACTTCGATGTCGAATTTGCCACCAGTCATAGCTCTAACGCGATCAGCAAACACTACAGGCATTCCATCATGTATCAGCCAACCTTGGCTCCATGTAGTCTGCATAGTCCATTTAACTTCAGGGAAATTAGGATCAGAACCAGTACCTTCTGCTGCTGGTGCTGCAGGTTTGGAACCACCGCAACCTGCTAATGCGAACGAAAAAACTAAAAGTAATGCGATCAGGGCTACAAACTTTTTGTTTCTACTCAATTATCTCTACCTCCATTTTTTTACTTTTTTTACTTCTTAAAACCGATGTTTCCTACATCTCAGTAGCCGAATATCACCCCCTTAAAATATTGCTCATGATATTTATAACCTTTGTGCCAAGTGTTACCGAAGTTATACTACAGAGCTTCTAAACAGGGTCATTTTAATTGTGTAACTATTGTTGCAATTCTTTTATAATTCTATATTATACGATTGGGACGAATTAAACAATAGTTAAATAAACATAATAAAAATGGTATTTCTTTCAATAAATGTATTGCAATAATTGTGCCAATGTACACCCAGAGATACAAGAAAACCCAACAACTGCGCCTGTTTGCTACGATGCAACGCCTATAGTAATCGGCATAATCGTCGTACTATCTAACATATTTATAAATGTTGTCTAACAATTTAGACAACATTTATAAATATGTTAGGAAAATGTAAAGACAAAAGAACTAAATTCATAATATAATTGAATAAAGTATACCTCATATGTCCTACTATCAGGCAACTGGTACTTATATATATTTTATGTCTTCTTAAATTATAGACACTGTCTATACTATTGGATTATATTGTTAATATAAGGTATACTGTTATTATAATAAATAATTTCTGAATTTATCAATATTTTTTTAAGGTGGTTGTTTAATTATGTTGGCCAAATATCTCATTGCAGAAAATAGTCTTACATGCAAAACAGGAACAACTATAAAAGAAGCAGCCAAGCTATTGGTTAGCTCCGACTCGGCACGCATCGCCGTACTTGACAACAATAAGGTTGTGGGTATCCTCACCGCACACAGTCTATCGAAAGCTTATCTTGATAGTGTCCCTCTAGAAACAAAGATAGACCATTATCTTGAGAAACCTACAACAATTAACTTTCTAGCAGTCACTCCCGATTTCCTGCTTTTCCCCCTAGAAAAAACAATTATAGTTGATAATAATGATAATTTTTTAGGATTTATTTCTTCAAATAAGTTGGCTGCATCATTACGACATCAACGGGATAATGCCAGCGGCAATCTTGAAGCTATCCTATCTGCAAGCAGCAACTGTATATTATGTATTGATACAGATTGTTCAATAACATATTTAAATGAAAGTGCTGCAAAGTTACTGGGAATATCGGTAGAAAAAGCCTTGGGCCAGCACATTAATAAGCTTATACCTAATAGTAGACTGCCCGAAGTATTGAAAACAGGCCAGCCGGAAATTGGTTGTACTCTTGAATTAAAAGGTAAATCATTTATTACAAACCGAACTCCAGTAATTCAAAACGATACCATCATTGGTACATTAGCAATATTTCAAGACATTACTGAGCTTCAAAACATTATCGATGAGCTAACTAAGGTCCGAGAATACAAGGAGACACTAGAGACAATAATTGATAATGATTACGATTGCATTGTAGTTGTAGATACTGAAGGTATCATAACAATGTATAATAAAGCTTACGAAGATTTCATCGGCATTCCGAAGAAACAAGCCATCGGACGACATGTAACTGAGGTCATTGAGAATACCAGACTGCATCTTGTAGTCAAAACAGGCGTCCCGGAAATGGCAGCACTGCAAAAGATTTGTGGTAGGGAAATGATCTGCAATCGTGTTCCTATTAAAGAAAACGGTAAAATCATCGGGGCTATTGGCAAAACGATGTTTAGAGATTTTAAAGATTTCACTGCTTTCGTAGATAAATTCAGTAAAATGCAAGTTGAGCTGGAGTACTATCGAGATATAGTGAAAAAAATCCAAGGCTCTCATTATACTTTTGACCATGTTATCGGTAATGGACCCGAAATAACCGAGGTAAAAGAAATGGCCCAAAGGGCTGCACAACGTAACTCAACCGTTCTCATAAGAGGAGAAAGCGGCACAGGCAAAGAGCTTTTTTCTCACGCCATCCATTTTGCCAGTATGCGTAAAAATGGTCCTTTTATTAAAGTAAATTGCAGTGCCATACCGGAAAGCCTAATGGAATCTGAGCTCTTTGGATATGAAGAAGGGGCTTTCACCGGAGCAAAGAAAGGCGGTAAACCCGGAAAATTCGAGTTAGCACATAAAGGCACGCTCTTTCTCGACGAAATTGGAGATATGGCCATAAATATGCAAAGCAAGCTTTTGCGCGTTCTACAGGAAAAGGAAATTGAAAGAGTAGGTGGCACCGCCCCCATCCCCATAGATGTACGTGTAATAGCAGCAACTAACCGTAATCTTGAAGAACTCATTAAAGAAGAAAAGTTCAGAATAGACCTGTATTACAGACTTAATGTCGTTGAATTGAGAATACCTCCACTTCGTTATCATAAAAAGGATATGGACGAGTTAACTTGCTATCTGTTGGCTAAGCTCTCGACCAAGCTTGGTTGTCCTATCCCTGTCATAGCCGAAGAAGCTCGCCAGGCCATTTTGAGTTATAATTGGCCCGGCAATATCAGGGAGCTGGAGAATGTACTCGAAAGATGCTTAAATTTTATCGATCATGGTGTAATCAAACTAACGAACCTGCCGTATCATATTAAAAATGCTGCCCAAGGTAAAGAAAGTAAAGCAATGGAATTAAGGGATCATATAGAAGAAGCTGAACGTCTAACTATCGTAAACGCCTTAAAAACATGTAACGGCAATAAGGTTCGTGCCGCTAAATTGCTTGGTATCAGCCGAGCCAACATATACCAGAAAATCACTAAATACAATATTTGATAAGACTAATTTGATAAGACTAAGTTACCGCCCATGCCGAGCACACCCAAAAAAAGGTCATGTTGGATTACCAACATGACCTTTTTTTGTTTATATAAATTATGTAGAATTGATGAAAAATGGAATAGAATTACATATCATTAAATGTATCCTCTTAGTCGCCTTATAACAGCCTTTAAAACTGGCACCCAAATAGCTGCATATATAGTTGACCATACCAGCATCACCGGTATTAATAAAAAGCGTTTATCCTGTTGCAGCCATGGAAGAAGAGGCCAATTAAGAAATGAACTCACACATATAAGTCCAAACGCCATTGTTATTCCAGAAAGACAAACTAGATAGAAAAATGGAACCCTCCGTTTTATAAGGATCCCTAAGCATAGACCAAGAATACCTGCCCCACAGTAAAAGAATAAGGCTCTAGGGACACTCCATAAACCCAATAGCAGCCCAGTTACAATGTATGCCAGTATTCCTGTATTGATATTCAGATATCCTGCCAAAGCGATAGGTAAAGTACTTAATGAGCTTAGTGAAGCACCTATTACCGGGAAATAAAGCGATGCAGATTGCAGCGTAAATGCTGCCGCTGCTAAAAACGCACCCTTTATCAGCTGGTTAGGTTTTTTCCAATCCGCGCTATCCATAGGTATCCCCCGTTTATACTCTCTGTCATAATATATTAAAGACCAAAGAAAAGGGTTCCATCTTTTTAGTAAAATTTTACTAGTAAATAAATCGTCATTTTCAGCAGGATTCCTTGTTTTCATGTCGAATCCAGTTAGGGCAAGGAGGCTGGATAAGAAAATGGTGAAGATTAGAAATATTATAGCAATAGTAGTACTCAGTGTACTGGTTACCAGTACGTTTTCACTAGCTGCAGTATCTGAGTCTGACCTGATAAAACAGCAAGAGCTCTTAGAACAGCAGATGCTACAAAAAGAACAAGAGCTTACCAGAAAGCAAAATGAACAAACCAAAGCCCTAGGTGAACTTAGGTCCATTAACAGTGTTTTAGGGTCGGCCGAAAAAAAGCTCAAAACGACTGCAAGTAAACTTGCTACAACCTTACAAGAACTAGATCAACTCACTGTTGAATTAAACATAGAAGAAGAAAATCTATCCAGCAATATGAATTTGCTCTCCAGCAGAGTAAACACAATGTACGAGCAAGGTAATGTTCATTTCCTTGAGGTCTTACTATCTTCTACCAGCATAACCGACTTCCTTACTCGTTGGGACTTAATGAGTCGACTAGCCAAAATGGATATGGAGCTTATCGATGTAGTTAAGGATGAAATCAAAGTTACCCAAGATAAAAAGAATCAGGTGCTAGTCAAAAAAGATACTCTATTGAAATTACAGGACGAAGAAAATACACAAAGGGAAGAACTCAGAATTGCCAGTTCGCGGCAAAATGAGTTATATAAGAATATATCTTCAGAAAAGAAACAAATTGAATCCGCTCTAGAAGACCTGGAAAAGGAATCACAAAAAATTGAAGAAGAATTACTGAGGCTTAATCCCAATACTCAATACATGGGCAGTGGTAAATATACATGGCCTACTCCTGGATATAGTAGAATTACCTCCGCTTATGGGATGAGACGACATCCTATCCTGAAAACTAATCGCATGCATACAGGTGTTGATATTGGCGCTCCATATGGTGCGACTATTGTTTCTGTTGACCATGGCCAAGTCGTCAAGGTCGACTGGTATGGAGGCTACGGCAGAGTTGTCATGGTAGACCACGGTCGTGGTATTGTCACCATGTATGCACATACCTCAGCTGCCTTAGTTAATGTTGGCGATGCTGTGAGAAAAGGTCAAGCTATCGCTAAGATAGGCACAACAGGATGGAGTACAGGTCCTCACTTACATTTTGAGGTGCGGATAAATGGTAAGTATGCTAACCCCATGAATTACATTAGTAAATAATATAAATTTCGTAAATAAGCAACACAATAACTAGCCCATGAAGGTCACGGTGTTATACCGTTACTTCCATGGGCTTTTAATTTTAAATATTGATATTGTTATCTTGTAATTGTCTTTTTCTACCATATTATGTTGAATATATGAAATATATTCCCATCCATACCAACACACTCCTGTACCATACTTTCTAGAACGTTGTTATAATTGTACAGTACACAAGAATTATTTATATATTCTAATACTAGAGGGAGTTGACCTGCATGACCCTAAAAGGAAACTGTCTTATTGCTCAGTCAGGCGGACCAACTGCGGTAATCAACAATAGTATCAGCGGTTTAATCAAAGAAGCTATGCGGTCCCCCCAGATAAACACTGTCTACGGAGCTCTTTTCGGGATTAAGGGGCTCCTGCAAGAACAAATTATTAATCTAGGTAATGAAAGCAGGCATAATATTGAAGGCCTGCGTTATACCCCAGGGGCTGCACTAGGTTCTTGCCGCTATAAAATTCAAGATGAGGACTATGAAAGATTACTCGCCATTTTTAAGAAATACGATATCCGCTACTTCTTTTATGTTGGCGGAAATGATTCCATGGATACGGCAAATAAAATAAGTATCCTAGCTCAAGAGAACGGTTATGACATGAGTGTAATCGGTGTTCCTAAAACAGTTGATAACGATCTTCCTCACACTGATCACAGCCCAGGATACGGCAGTGCAGCCAAATACATTGCTACTGTGGTAAAAGAAACCGGGCTAGATCTGCAGAATATCTTGGCTTCGAGTGACGTTGCCATCTTGGAGGTCATGGGTCGCAATGCAGGCTGGCTTACTGCCGCTGCAGCTTTAGCCAAACATCATTCCGATGATGCTCCTCATCTCATTTATCTTCCTGAAGTAGCCTTCGAAAAAGAAAAGTTCATCGAAGATGTAGTTAAGACTCACAAAAAGTTAGGGTATTGTTATGTAGTCGCATCCGAGGGCTTAAGAGTTAAAGACGGTAGTTATCTTGCTGCTGAAAAAGCCACTGATGCTTTTGGACACGCTAAGCTTGGAAACGGATTGGCAGCAGAATTAAAAAACCTCATAACTTCCCGAGTTAATCTTAAGGTAAGATGCAATGTCCTAGGTACTTCACAAAGGAGTGCCATGCACTACGCTTCACGAACAGATGCATCCGAAGCTTATCTTGTTGGTAGAGACGCTGTGAATCTTGCTGTAAAAGGTCTTTCCGGTATAATGATCATGCTGGAAAGAGATGACCATCCGCAATATATTAGTAAAACTAGTTTTGTAGATCTTTCCCAAGTAGCTAATATTGAAAAAACAATGCCTTCTAACATGATTAATGAAGATGGAAACTATGTGACCTATGACTTTATCCGTTATGCTCAACCATTAATTGAGGGCGAAATCTCTATCCCGATGGAAAAAGGAGTTCCAGCCTATGTCAAGCTAGATGGCTACAAGAAAATGCATTCTCTTTATAGAAAAAGTCCTGCTTGCTAAATGGGTACCGACAACACACTTAATTAAACAAAACCACAAAAGCCATGAGGAGTTATGAAAATTCCTCATGGCTTTCGCATATAATACATTTAATCATTGATTAAGATAGATCTGAGCCGTTCCTGTGACAACCTTTTTCTCATCCTGGTTTTCACACCAGGCATTAAGTTTTATCTTCTTCTTTTCTTCATCAAGTTCAATGATTTCTACATATGCCGTAATAACATCCCCAAAATATACCGGGGCTCTAAATCTTAAGTCCTGGCTCAAATAAATTGAACCAACTCCAGGAAGCTTATTGCCCAATACAGCAGATATCATGGCTGCACCTAACATACCATGTGCAATATTATTACCGAAAATGCATGTTTTACCATACTCTTTATCCACATGTACAGGGTTAAAATCCCCCGATACTTCGGCAAACTGATGCACTATTTCTTGAGTAATCTTTTTACTCATGTTATCGCGCATACCAACTTTTAAGTCTTCAAATGATCTTGTTATGGAAGTCATATATATCTCCCCTTTCATCCTAAAGAAAACTACCCGCGCTTTTTTTACGTTTTTTTCGGACCGGGGTTAGCAAGCTATGTTCTCACCATTCTTTTCTCCTAGTGCTTCCATTAATGCCGGTAGGACTTGGTACAGGTCACCGACAATTCCATAGTCCGCCACTTGGAAGATAGGAGCTCCAGGGTTCTTGTTTATTGCAACGATAAGGCCCGATTTCTGCATTCCTGCTACGTGTTGGATGGCTCCCGATATACCGCAGGCAATATATAATTTAGGATGTACTGTTTTACCAGTCTGGCCCACTTGATGGGAATTGGAAATCCAACCTGAGTCTACGGCACCCCTTGAGGCTCCAACAATACCACCTAGTTTCCCTGCTACTTCTCCTATTAGCTTAAAGCCATCAGCATTGCCAAGTCCGCGACCACCCGAAACAATGATCTGCGCTTCTTCGAGGTTTACTACACGTCCGGCCTCTTTGACTATTTCCTTGACTAAAGTACGAATACTTGCTGCGTTGCTATTAAATTTACTGCTGATTATTTTACCAGCTTTAGATGCATCTGGGTCTGCTTTTTTCATGACGCCTGGACGTACAGTAGACATCTGCGGACGACTATTCGGACATAAAATGGTTGCCATTATATTTCCGCCAAAGGCAGGTCGTGTCTGCATTAAAAGTCTTGTCTCCAAATCAATGGATAGTTCTGTACAATCTGCTGTTAAACCAGTCTTAACACGAGCTGCCAAACGCGGACCAAAGTCCCTGCCGATATTAGTTGCTCCGATTAAGACAATTTCAGGTTTATACTGATTCACTAAATCTGCCATGGCCGAAGTATAACTATCTGTACGGTAGTCCTTAAGTTCAGGATCCTCAACCAGATAGACATTATCGCTTCCATAAGCAATTAATTCTTTTGTACATGCTTCCATCTTATCACCGATGAGAACCGCCGATAATTCAACTCCGAGAGAATCGGCCAGCTTTCTTCCTTCTCCAAGAAGTTCAAAAGCTATATTCATTACCTTGCCGCCACGCTGTTCGGCAAACACCCAAACACCTTTATAGTCATCAAGTGATACTTCTTCTATTACTTCTTCTTCATCTGTACGATATATAGCTTCTACCGGACATGATTCAATACATGCTCCGCAACCCGTACATTTATCATTTATAACTGCAACCGAGTCCATCTCAATCGCCCCGAATGGGCAAGAGCCGATACATGCGCCACAAGCTATACAAGCATCTTTTTTTATCAATACGCTCATTTCACTACCTCCTTACCATACATGCTTTACTTTTAATTCTTGTACTAGACTTAATGCCTTTTCCTTGACAGAACCTTCCAACATTTTACCTGCTCCCTTTACAGGTGGAGCAAAGGTACGTTTAACCTGTGTGTAGGATCCCTTCAGGCCAAGCCTTTCAGGATCGGCTTGAATATCTGCTGCTGTCCATAATTTAACTTCTTTAACATCAAAGGCGTCTACAATACCGGATGCAGTAGGATAACGAGGAACATTCAGTTCTTTTACTGCTGTCAATACTGCCGGCATTTTTACCTCAATAACTTCATAACCGTCTTCCATGGCTCTCTCAACAACTGCTGTTTTGTTATCTATAGAAACAATTTTACGAACATATGTGACCTGCGGAATATCCATTATTTCTGCAAGTTCAGGACCCACTTGCGCCGTATCGCCGTCGATTGCCTGACGTCCGCAGAAGATTAAGTCATAGTCTCCTACTTTTTTTATGGCCATAGATAGTGCATATGAGGTCGCCCATGTATCCGCTCCGGCAAAAGCTCTGTCTGAAAGCAGGATAGCTTCATCTGCACCCATTCCTAACGCTTCTCTCAGGGCAAAGTCTGCCTGGGGTGGTCCCATACACAGCACAGTTACTACTGCACCTTTTTCTTTCTTTAAAACTAGAGCCTCTTCGATAGCATTTTTATCATCAGGATTGATAATGCTAGGAACACCATCTCTGATCAAGGTCCCTGTTTTTGGATCAATTTTAACATCGTTGGTATCAGGTACCTGTTTTACACAAACAACTATCTTCATTCTATCTTCCCCTCCTTTACTTCAGTACAGTACTAGCGATTACCATACGTTGTACTTCTGAAGTACCTTCATAAATTTCTGTAATTTTCGCATCTCTCATAAAACGCTCTACTTTGTAATCTTTCATGTAACCGTAACCACCGTGAACCTGAACAGCCTTAGTCGTTGTTTTCATGGCTACTTCAGCTGCATAGAGTTTAGCCATTGCAGATGCTTGACCAAAAGGCTTCTTATTATCCTTAAGCCAGGCAGCTCGATATACCAATAAACGTGCCGCTTCTACTTCAGTCGCCATATCTGCTATCATCCATTGAATAGCCTGGAAGGCACCTATGGGTTTTTTGAACTGCTGTCTTTCTTTAGAGTACTTAATCGATTCTTCCAATGCTCCTTGAGCAATTCCCAATGCTTGAGCAGCGATTCCAATTCTACCACCGTCAAGTGTTTGCATAGCTATTTTGAAGCCTTCTCCTTCACGTCCTAAGAGGTTTTCTTTAGGAACCAGACAATCTTGGAAGATAAGCTCTGTTGTACTAGACGCCCGTATCCCCATTTTATTCTCTTTTGGCCCACAAGTGAAACCTGGGATATTTGCTTCAACAATAAACGCGCTGATTCCCTTCAATCCTTTGGATGGATCCGTCGCTGCCATAACAATATAAGTGTCAGCTTTACCACCATTTGTAATAAAAATTTTCGATCCATTTAAAATATAATTATCACCATTTAATACAGCAATCGTCTGCTGGTTCGAGGCATCAGTTCCGGCATTAGGCTCGGTAAGACCAAAAGCCCCTAGTTTTTCACCTTTGCATAATGGTATTAAGTACTTTTCCTTTTGTTCTGGTGTGCCAAACTGATAAATAGGGTTAGCCCCTAAAGAAACATGAGCAGAAACAATAACTCCTGTCGATGCACATACCCTAGACAATTCCTCCACAGCCATAGCATAACTCAGAGTATCCGCACCGGCTCCACCATATTCCTTTGGAAAAGGCAGGCCAAGAATCCCAAGTTCAGCCATCTTTCTTACAGTTTCACTAGGAAATTCACCAGTTTCATCAATTTCAGCAGCGAGTGGTGCTACTTCATTGTCTGCGAATTCCCGATACAGGTTTTGTAACATCTCCTGTTTCGCCGTTAAAGCAAAATTCATCTTACATTCCTCCCTTGTTTGTACTTGTGCTCACTTTCACTAGTAGAATTAAAAATTTTTGTTTTTCATAATATTTTCTATATTTACCTTAAAAACCAATCGCGATATCGATATCGATATTGAAATACTTATACTCTTATACTACACCTTTTTAAGCATATAGTAAATATGTAAATAGTATTTTTTTTGCTAAATCCTATTTTTTTTTATCTCCTCAGCTAACTCATTAAGAACAGTCCATCGTTCTAAAAGTCCTTCTACCCTATTCTCCAGCTCCTGATGCATTACATACAGTCTTTGCAAAGCCTCAAAGTCACTGCTATTTGCCTCAATCTTTTCTTTTACTATATGTAATTCTTGTTCGACTCCTGCTATAATATCATCAATCTGTTCATATTCGCGTTGCTCTTTAAAAGTAAATTTGCGCTGAACCACTTTAGTCTTCTCTACAGTAATTGTTTTCTTATTAGCAGTACTCCTACTTTTATCAACACTGTCCTTTTGGGTTGTTTTAAAATTCTCTTGGTTTTCCGAATAGCCGCCAAGATACTCACTTATTTGGCCGTTACCTGCAAACACAAATATTTTGTCTACTAATCTATCCAGAAAATATCTATCATGTGAAACAATAATCGCCGCACCTTGGAAATCATCTAGATAATCTTCTAGGATAGTTAAGGTTTGTATGTCAAAATCATTCGTCGGTTCATCTAACAGTAAAACATTAGGTGCACCCATTAATATCCTTAATAAATTAAGACGCCGCTTTTCTCCTCCTGAGAGCTTGGAGATAGGCATCCATTGGAGATTCGATGGGAAAAGGAATCTTTCGAGCATTTGCGAAGCGCTAATAGCACTGCCCTCAGACGTAGTTATATAACGGTTCTCTTCATTAATATACTCAATTACCTTCATTGTCTCATCTATTTCACTGCCTTCTTGCGAGAAATATCCGATTTTTACTGTCTGCCCGACTTCAACTTTTCCGCTATCAGGAAATTCCTGTCCGGTTAGAATGTTTAGAAAGGTGGACTTACCACTACCATTAGGACCAACAATACCAATCCGATCATCTCTAAGCAGAATATAACTAAAATCACGAATAAAAGTGGTACTATCAAAGCTCTTACTAATACTACTTATCTCAATTATCTTCCTACCAAGTCGGCTCGAACCAACTGATATTTCTATTTTGTTTTGCTGCTTTTGTGTTTTTTCCGAGCTAAGCTGTTCATATCTATCAATACGTGCTTTCTGCTTTGTCGTGCGTGCTTTGGCTCCACGTTTTATCCAAGCTAGCTCATTTCTCAAGATGTTTTGCTTTCGCTTTTCGCTTGCTTCTTGCTGCTCTGTGCGTTCGAGTTTAATTTCAAGATATTTACTATAATTTCCACCATAACTATAAAGCTTCCCGTTCTCAAGTTCAACAATTCGATTTGTTACCCTATCAAGAAAATAACGATCATGGGTAACCATCAATAGTGCCCCTTTACGCTTGGCCAAATATTGCTCTAACCATGCCACGGTATCATTATCAATATGGTTAGTCGGCTCATCCAAAATTAGCAATTCAGCTGGATTAATTAAGGCACTGGCTAAGGCTATCCTTTTTCTTTGACCACCAGAAAGGGTTGCAACTGTGTCCATAAATTCTGTGATACCGAGCTTCGTAAGAATTGTTTTAGCTTCACTTTCTAACTGCCAAGCATTACTGGTATCCATTCTCTGACTCAAATTAATTAGCCGTGTTTGCAAATTTTTATTTCCTGGCTGCTTATTGACTTGGTCCAAGGCTTCCTCATATTCTCGCAAGGTACCCATTACCGCAGAATTCCCTTTAAACACTTGCGTTAATACCGTAGCTTCACTATTAAACTCTGGGTTTTGCGGTAAGTATTCTATGCTAACATTATTCCCTGAAATAATACTGCCCAAATCTTGAGTCTCAAGCCCTGCTATGATTTTTAAAAGAGTGGATTTACCAGTACCATTTACACCTACCAGACCAATCTTATCGTTTTCATCGATACCAAAAGTGAGGTTATCATGCAATAACCTCTCCCCATAGCTTTTGGCTAGATTCTCAATCGATAATATATTCATGATTTTGATTTACATATTTTATCTAAGAGCCATGCCATATTTTCACCGATTACTTTCATATTCAACATGCCTTCTTTATCGTTTTCAACTTCCCCGATTTCGCGTCCATACACCATGTTCCAGTAGCTACCGCCCACTAGGAACATTTGCATATAATGCAGAAAATGGTTCATAGTATCAAAAGTATGAATTGAACCCCCGCGTCGAACAGACACTATTGCCGCCCCTGCTTTATGCTTAAAAAGGTCGCCATTAAACTTGGATACGAACCCAACCCGATCAATAAACGCTTTCATCTCAGATGTGACATCGGTAAAATATGTAGGAGAACCCAGAATAATCCCATCGGCTGCTGTCAACTTCTCAATACACTCATTCACAAGATCATCTTTAAACACACATTTTTTGTCCTTGGTCTTAGCACAAGTGTAACAGGCCTTACAGCCGCGAATAGGCGTACCTCCAATCTGTATTAGTTCTGTTTCAATACCGTGTTTTTCTAACTCACGAAACACCTCTCTAAAAAGGATGGAAGTGTTTCCTTCCTTACGCGGGCTACCATTAATACCTACTACTTTCATTATTATGACCTCCTATTTAATGAAATTTAACAACTTAATTGTATGGATACATCTTCACTCCGAATTCTTAAGCTTTAGCTTAGCGAGGGCCAAAGCCAAAGCTGGATTTCGTAGATCCTCCTTACCGGACTGTTGCTTATCAAGATACTTGGCGACATCCCTTTTGGAAACATTAGCTCTATCATTTTCTTTTCTCTTATGAAATGATGACATTTTCTCCCTGTAGCCGCATTTGCAGATGAATATCTGGCTTTCTCCCTCACCATACAAAGACAAAGTTTTGTGACAGTTAGGGCACCTGGAATTTGTTGTTTTACTGAGGCCTTTTCTATAACCACATTCTCTATCCTGACAGACGAGCATTTTCCCTTTCTTGCCATTCACCTCCAACATATTTTTACCACAAACAAGACATTTGTTGCCAGTTATATTCTCATGCCTATACTGAACGGCCACATTTTTTATTTCATTAACTACCGCTTTGGCATAATTCTTCATTTCATTAATAAAGGTACTCTTATTCAACTCTCCTTTGGCTATAGACTCCAACTTAAGTTCCCATTCTGCCGTTAAGGCCGGAGACTTCAAATCATCAGGTACTAGTTGAAGAAGTTGCTTCCCCTTTGAGGTAATATAAATATTCTTACCTTTTTTTTCTAACAAAAATGTGTTAAATAGCTTCTCTATAACATCGGCTCTTGTCGCGACCGTCCCTAGTCCACCTGTTTTCCCTATTGTTCTTATCAACTTTTCGTCTTCACCGGCCATGTACTTTGTCGGGTTTTCCATAGCCGAAAGAAGAGTTCCTTCAGTAAAATATTCTGGTGGTTTGGTTTCCCCCTTAGTCTGAGAAAGAGACAATACCTTGATTATATCACCTTTGTTCACAGCAGGCAGCGTTTGATTGGCTAGATTATCTCCCTGCTCCTCTTCTTCATCGGTACTGCCATATACCTCTTTCCAACCAGATGCAATTACTCTTTTACCCTTGGTTTTGAATAATTCCGCATCAATCATAGCTGTAATAGTTGTCTCTTCGTATTCAAAGGGTGGATATAATATGGCTAAGAACCTTCGCACAATTAAGTCATATATTTTTCTCTCTTTATCAGTTAAAGCACCCAAAGAGGGCTTTTGTTCCGTAGGGATGATCGCATGATGGTCTGACACTTTGGAATTATCCACAAAACTCTTATCAGTTTTAATAGGACTTCTTAGGATTTTATTGGCTGCATTTGTGTAGGGCTGGACATTGCAGGCTTTTACCCTATCCTTGAGGGTATCTACCATATCAGTTGATAGATACCTAGAGTCCGTCCGCGGGTAAGTTACGAGCTTATGCTGCTCGTAAAGTTTCTGCATAATGGATAGAGTTTCCTTCGCTGAATAATCAAAACGTTTATTGGCCTCCCTTTGCAGCTCTGTTAAATCATAAAGATTTGGAGAGTTGATCTTCTTATGGATCTTCTCAACCTTTGTTACCTTACCAGTTTTTCCTTGCAAAGACTTTATAAGCATATCGCATTTATCCAGGTCAAAGATTCTTGACTCATTAGTTTTGCTATCGTGCCAAGTAAGCTTCATTTGGTCTGCCATAGCTGAAATACCATAATATATCCTGGACTTAAATTTCTTAATCTCTTCTTCGCGCCCAGCA
>PHAD01000040.1 GCA_002841595.1 Firmicutes bacterium HGW-Firmicutes-12 | reverse complement strand
TCTTCCATAAGCTGCAGTACATTCACCTTCGTACTGCATACATCAGTTATAATTGCGCCCTCTTGTAAATGAGGGCGCATAGTTTGACAGACCTGGGGCATCGCTTGTATGGGTATAGCTAGAAAAATGAGCCCGGCACTCCGGACCCCTTCTTCTACATTGGTTGTACCTTCATCAATTATTCCTAACTGCTTTGCCATCTCAATTATCTCGGGCTTAACGTCGATACCAATAACCTTATATTCTGGACGTTTCTTTTTTAGTGCTTTTCCAAGGGAGCCGCCAATCAGACCAAGTCCAATAATTGCTATTTCTTTATTCATCTTTTTGCCTATGCCCCCTTTGTTTATATACTTCTATCCATTACCTCAGCAATCTTTTTCAGTTCAATCATTGTTGCGCTGAAACGATCCGGGGTTATACATTGAGGCCCATCACATATAGCTTCGCTAGGGTTACTATGAACCTCTATAATCAGTCCATCAGCACCGGCAGCTACAGCAGCACGTGCCATAGGCTGGACATATCTCCATTTGCCCGTACTATGGCTGGGGTCGACAATAATGGGAAGGTGCGTAAGATGTTTTATCACTGGAACGGCAGAGATGTCCAATGTGTTACGTGTAAAGGTCTCAAAGGTACGTATCCCTCTTTCACATAACATAACCTGATGATTACCTGCAACCATGATGTATTCGGCCGCCATAATCCATTCCTCAAAGGTAGCATTTAAGCCTCTTTTTATTAAAACTGGTTTGTTATACTTTGCAACCTCTTTTAACAATGGGAAATTCTGCATGTTACGAGCACCAATCTGCAAGATATCCGAGTAATGCGCTACCATCTCAACTTTACGGGTATCCATAACTTCAGTAATTATCTTCAATCCCGTCTTTTCTCGAGCTTCTGCTAAGTATTCCAAGCCTTTTTCTTCCAATCCCTGAAAAGCATAAGGAGAAGACCGTGGTTTGAAGGCCCCGCCTCGAAGAATATTTGCGCCACTTTCTTTTACTCTAAAAGCTATCTCAATGAGCTGTTCTTTGCTTTCAACAGCACAAGGACCGGCCATGATTTGAATTTGATCGCCACCAATCTTGACGTCTCCCACAGAAATAATAGTATTATCTTGTTTAAACTCTCGACTGGCCAACTTATAAGGCGCTAGAATGGATATTACCTTTTCCACACCGTCCATAGCTTCTAAAGCAAGATCTAAGTAATGTGTTTTGTCTCCCACTGCACCGATTAGAATCTTCTCGACTCCTCTCGATTCATGAATCTGGAAACCATTCTCCTTTAGTTTTGTGATGACAAGATTGATTTTCTCCTCACCAACATGTGTCTGCATAACAACAATCATATCAAATACCCCCTTCTTTTTAGCAGTTTACCCAGATAAGAAAAAGAGGTAAAAAAAAGCACCCTAAGGAAGGGCGCCAAAGCCGCATCTTCTTCCTACCATTCTACCATACTGCTTGTTACTTTTAAAAATATTTTCCTACATTTTCCTACTGTGCTACATTACAATCCTCGTTGGATTAAACTCTATTATAATGTGTGAGCTGAAAAATTTCAATCCTCATATACTACTTCCACTATCTCTGTACTTTTTTTTAAATGAGCCTTATGGCTTTGAAGCAATCCCTTTATCTAGGTCAAAAGAAAAAGACCTAATCGCATCGACTAGATCTTAAGCTTTTGTGTATCAGATTATCTCAACAGACTGGCCATATTAACGGCGGCATTCCTTGATACGATGACAGATCCATACTCTTTGAGAAACGCTTCATCCATTGGGAACCATTCTCCGTATTCCCCCATAATTGCACTTACCTCATCCTGATTATCAGGCATAATTTGCAATGCTAAATAGTATTCACCCTCATATTTGTATAGTACACTCTCTTCGATATACGAAAATTCTAGCCTAGCACATACCTGACTGCAAGTCTCTATGTCAGGGAACATCCAAACTTGGTTTACTCCTCGTTCGATGAAAGTACTATCGTCTTCTTGATTATCATGATGATTTAGGAGGAGATTATTCATATAATCTGTCCCGTGGTGAATTTGTATTTTAGTCATAACTACTGCAAAACTGTCTACAGATAAGGGGAAGGCCTCTACAACTAATTGAGAATCATCTTCAATTTCGAAACCACATTCTTCATAGGCCATATCCAAAATATCCTGAAACAACTCTTGTGCTTTAGGGCTTATGGGCATCATCTCCCATTTTTTGAAATCTCTTTCCTCCAAGTCCTGGTTCGTGATAATAATCTGGACTTTGTCATCACTAATCTTTCTGATTTTCATAAAGTCCACCTCCCTCTTAGTCTTTGAATTGGAGGTAATAATGTATCATCATTATAGTTTATAAAGATATAATGTCAAGTGAGTTTCTACTAATTTCTTTGGTGTTAATTTATACCACCTGAATTATAAGTTAAATATTTCAAATATCGTCAAGCAAGAATCCCTTATCCCCTAAGTCTTTAACGATCATATCCAACCTTTTTTCATCATCAGCCTCCAAGGTATGAAGATGAATTCCAGCAGTTAAGGCGGATAGAGGCTCTGCTTTATAAGCATGATATTTTTCCAAGTATTCTTCCAAATCAGTCATGGCTGTAAGCATTAACATCCCTCTAATCTCACCATATAAAGGATGTTCAACTATAACATCTAATATCTTACCACCTTGATTAATTATAGTCCTTAATTCTTCTTCTATTCCATCTGAATTATGCTTTACTGCAATAACTCTTTGTGGACGACTCCATAAGCCGGCAGTAAGCAGATATCCCTGCGGAGTTGCTAATACCTCGACCCCCTTTGCTCTTAAAAGGGCAATGTCCTGTACAATAACTTGACGGCTGACACACAAAAGTTCCCCTAATTTTGTGCCTGAAACTGGACTGTTATACTTTTGCAGAATAGAAAGTATTTCTTTACGTCTAACTTCCGCTTCCATACTAATCACTCAGCTTTTTAATTTGATTATAACCATTAGGTCTTAGTATTAGCAAGCATTAATTACTATTGCTTTAAAAACAAAGGACTCTGCCTATCAGCAGAGCCTATTGTTTTATAATTGTTTTATAATTGTTTTATAATTGTTTTATAATTGTTTTATAGCCTCCGTGGGGCAACTTTCCAATCCTTCCTGTGCTTCACTTTGCTTATCTTCAGGTACTTCTTCAGCTATTGCTTTTGCTTTGCCTTCTTCATCCCAATCATACACCTCTGGAGAAAGGCTAATACATGCACCACAGGCAATGCACAAATCGGGGTCAACATAAACCTTCAAAAGGAATCCCACCTTTACTAAATTTATCCTTCCTATATTTTCCCATTTAAGTGCATTCTATACCAAATTTATCACCATACCCTCTGGGCAAGCTCAGCCAATAGAGGCCAAGTCTCTTCCGGTTCATATCCTCTTCTCCACGCCGAAATTCCTGCAAGTCGATATTTCTTCATTAATTCTATCCTTTTGTTTTGGGAAAATTCATCTTCCAACCACATTCGGTAAGTGGTATCGCCTTCCTTGACTTCCACGTAGTGCTGTCTAGCCGTTTCATCGATCTGTATTTGTGCGTTATGTTCAACAATCCATTTTTCAGCTGTTACCATAGACAATGCCTTAGAGGTTAAACTTATTTTACCAATTTCATCTATTGTCTCAATCCATAACCTAGTATAAAAAGGTATACCTAAAATTAACTTATCAGCAGAAACCTCTTCCAACATTTTTTCCAGTCCTTTCTCTACCCAAGGCAATGAGGAAACCGAACCCGCACTCGAAGAGCCACTTCCATTTTCATCATACCCCATTACCATAAGATAGTCGGCCACTTCCGCTAGTCCCACACGATCATAACACATTGACCAGGTCTCACTGCGCGAATGAAAAGTAACATCAACCGTGAGCAAACGTTCCTTCTCATGTAGAAGCGGTGCAAGCTCGCGTACGAACTGAACATAGGCTTCTTTATCCTTTAGGTACATATTCTCAAAATCTAAATTAATACCATCTAGTTCATATAGCTCTACTAAACTTAACAGCTGTCTGATTGCCTTAATTCTTAACTCTGGATCATGCAGAAAAGTATGGGTTAAATCAGGGTCAAAATCATTATCAAACAGTCCCCATACCTGCAGACCCTTCTGATGAGCCCACTGTACATATCTTTTGTCTGCTCTGTTAACAATAAGCCCATCCTCACGCAAATGGAACCAGGTAGGCGAGACTACCTGCAACCCCTCCATCTCTCCTAGTGTCCTAGAATCAACTGTTTTATCTCCGGCATGCTCCCAAGTCACAATTACCGGTTTTTGCAAAGGATTCCAAGGTGGATATATCTTTGTTGGGACTTGAGAAACAATAATCTGGCTAAGCTCAACTTTGTCCTCTCCGAGGTAGCCCATCCTGCCATCCTTGGTCTCTACCCAATACCAACCCTCTTCCTCTTTCAAAATGCTAACAACCTCATCTTTACCAATTACTGACGACCAAGGTGACCGATAAATGTTCTGATGACGCAGTTTACCTTCTGCTATCACCTTACCCTGTTGTATAGGCTGCCCAAGGTTATGTAACCAAACAAGCAAAGCTTTCTTATCTTCGTAAATGTCCAAATCATAATAATCTTTTAACGGGTCCGCAGGAAGATATATCGTCTCATCTTTTTCTATCACCGGATAAGTAAAAGAATAGGGGGTCAAATTTTGCAGCCCATCTTTAAACCCAACAGTAAAATGATATACATTTTCCTCGGTAGTAACTATAACCAGCTTACTTTCCTCATTGAACTGAATAGTAGGATCGAGGTACTCCTTAATAAAATCATATGACAGATAGAGCTCTTCTTCCTCATAGCAGATAGCATGTTCTATAAGGTTACCCATCAAAAAAAGCTTAGGCTGCTCGGTTTTGTTTAGCGGCTGTTGCTGCCAACTAGGTGAGAAATATAATATCAATACAATTATTAATATACCGACAACTAACAAACCATATAACAGCGGTTTTCGATTTTTTATGAGTTTCATCCCATACTCCGGAGATACTGTATTCATCGGCTACTCTCCTTATTAAATGACTGATCTGTTATTTTCATTACCCTTGAATTCAAGTTATGACGTGTTTTCATCATAACAGTAATTCGGATTTCAAGAACTATGAAATTTATGGATGTTAATAATTACCAGCGTTTATTCAACAGCTTGCTTAGTGTTGACCATACCTCATCCTTTTCAAGTCCTCTACGCCAAGCAGCAGTCCCTGCTAATCGATATTTTTTGACAAGCTCAATTCTTTTCTCCAAAGAATACTCATCCTCAAGCCACATACGATACAGTATTTTTCCCTGCCTTATTTCTATATAATGCTGACCAGCCTCATCATCTATATCTATCTGAGGTTTTTGTTCTTCCAACCACACTTCCATCTGCTCCATGCTGAATGTTTGCTTTGTTGTAACTATTTTCCCATCATCACCAGGTTCCTCTTTCCATAGCCTAGTATAAAAGGGAATCCCTAACACAAGTCTTTGGGACGGTACATCCTCCAACATCCTGATAATACCCTTTTCTACCCAAGGCATAGATGCGCTCGACCCAGCTAAAGCAGTATGCTGATCATAAGCCATGACAGTTAAATAATCAGCGCTTTCGGCGAGTGCTTGATGGTCATAACATAATGACCATCTCTCGCTAGTGGAATGAAATATAATATAGACATTAATAGCGAGGCCATTATTATGCATTATCGGCACGAGTTCTCTAATAAACTGAACATATTCCTCTTTATCTTCCATGTACATATACTCAAAGTCTATGCCATAACCATCCAAATCGTACATATCTGCATATTCCAACAATTGTTCTATAACTTTTCTTCGTTTATTACTATCAGCTAAAAAAGAGTGAGTTAGGTCTATCTCACAATCATTAGAGAATACTGCCCAGACCTGCTTCCCCTGTTGATGATACCAATTAGAATATTCTTTATCGGCCTTGCTAAGGACATTGCCCTCTTCTTCTAAATAGAACCAGGTAGGAGCAAGTACATTGACTCCAGCTAAATCCCCAATCTTAGCAGGATCCGCAGTTTTATTGTAAACATATTCCCAGGTTGAGAAAATCGGCTCTCCAAGAGGTTTCCAAGGCTGAAATCCACTTTTAATAGCGGGAATTGCTTTATTTATATCAATAAGCGTAAGCTTACCTTTTGGCATATACCCAAGCCTTCCGTCTTTTGTTTCTATCCAAAACCACCCGGACTTCTCTTTAAGTATTCTTACTTGCTCGCTAGGTTGAACTTCATAAACCCAAGCAGACCTCGTTTTTGGGTGTGTGCGAAGCTTACTGATATCAGTAACTCTCCCTAATTGCATAGGTTCTTCAAGATTAACGATACTTACAATGTTATCTACCTTTTGCTCTAATATCTCGATGTTATATAGTATTTCGAGCATTTCTCTAGGAATATAAACAATGTCATCCCTTAGTAGTAGTGGTTTTTCTAGTGAGAAAGATTCGAGATTGCATAATCCCTGACTCTTTTGTGGAATTATATGATATACCTCCTTATTATTTGTAACAATTAGCTGCTTGTTAAATTCATCCCATTTAATGTCCGGATCGACATATTCCTTCACAAAAATGAAAGGTAAATAAAGCTGCTCACCTCTATAATAAGGCAGAAACTCGACTAGTTCACCCATATAATATATCCGGGTCTGTCCGGTGTTTAGAGGCTGTTGTTGAAAACAGGGTCGAATATAGAGGAATATAAAACCAAGCAGAGCAAATAGTAGAAGTACAATTATTGTAATTCTGCCTTGCTTATGCGTCTTTCTTCTTTCCCTTCTGGACGCTAAAGGAGTTTCCATAATACCTCCTAAAAACCATCATTTTTGTGTATTTCGATTAATTAGTCTAAATATGTAAATATTATACCATGGGTTTTCAACCCCAAAGTTAATAAATCTTACCTTACTTTACTTCATAAAATTTTACTGGTAATATATTCTATAATAGTAATAATAAAATTTAAGCAAAATATGACGAAAGGAGGGATAGTATTGAAACATGAAGTAATAGCCTTAGTACTAGATAATCGTAGAGCAGACGCACCTAAGATTCAAGAGATTTTGACAGGCCATGGTTGTATTATTCAAATACGCCTAGGAGTTCATGAGATTGATGGCTGTTCGAACCAAGGTCTTATCCTGCTTATGGTTAATGGAACCGAAGATGAGATTAATAATCTAGTTAATGAATTGAAAACGTATCAAGGTGTCAAAGTCTCTTCCATGCAAATATAAAAAGAACATCAAAAGGAGGGGTATAAAGTGTCAACAAAAGATAACCTTAAAGAAGCCTTTGCCGGTGAATCCCAAGCCAATATGAAATATTTAGCCTTTGCTAAGAAAGCTCAAGCAGAAGGTCTCTCCAGTATTGCCCGGTTATTCACAGCTACTGCAGAAGCTGAAACAATTCATGCTAATCTTCACCTCAATGCTTTAGGTGAAATTAAAACTACTGCCGAAAATCTAATAACCGCAAAAGCAGGTGAGACGCACGAGTTTGAAAGTATGTATCCGCCTTTTGTTGAAGAGGCAAAAAAAGACGGGGACCAAAAGGCACTACGAGCATTTCAGTATGCTGTTGAAGCAGAAAAAGTCCATGCAAAATTGTATGCTCAAGCTGCTGAAGAAGTTGATAAAAAAGTTGAACACGACTACTACCTCTGTCCGGTTTGCGGAAACATTGAGATAGATCAGGTAAGTGATAAATGTTTTATCTGCGGTGTTCCTGGAAACAAGTTCATAAAGTACTAATCCACAGTTGACAAAAAGCGTGACTTTCTACATAATAAATATGTAATACTAAAGGGGAGTAGCTGGCGAATGGACCGCTGGTCTAAGCCGACATCCCGGTCTGATTGGACCCGGCTTAACCTTGTGCACATCTTCTAAGGATAAGATGCATAAAGCAAGACCTTTATCTCGTTATAGAGATAAAGGTCTTTTTAATACAAACGAAAGGAAGATTATAATGGCTTATGCAACCTTAATAATTAGTCTTGCCATCATTCTTGCGGGCGCCGAAATTTTTACTAATGGTATTGAATGGCTTGGTAAAAAACTCAACCTAGGCGAAGGGGCGGTTGGAAGTATCTTAGCAGCAGTAGGAACTGCTCTACCTGAAACCATGATTCCGGTTATAGCAATTCTCTTCGGTTCCGGAGAGGATTCTACGCATATTGGAATTGGAGCTATTTTAGGGGCTCCTTTCATGCTAGCAACTCTCGCCATGATGGTTACAGGAGGAGCTGCTCTACTATTTAAAACAAACGGAATTAGGCGTAGATTTATGCTATGTGACATTAATATTATTAAAAGGGATCTTAGCTTCTTTATTATAGTGTATGCGGTGGCTCTGGCTGCAGCTTTTTTACCTTCACACGACTACAAAATCTATGTAGCAATATTCTTGGTCAGTGCTTATGCATTTTATGCCTATCGGACTATTAGATCCGGACAGTCTTTGGGTGCATCAGAACTTCCTCCTCTAATGTTTAATAAATCCATACCAAACCCGTCCTTGTTTTGGGTCGTCTTTCAAGTTTTCTTCGCTCTTGTTGTCATTGTCCTTGGTGCTAACATTTTTGTTAACGCTATAACAAGTATATCGACTTCTTTAGGAATACCTGCCTTTATACTTGCCATTATCATTGCCCCGATCGCCACTGAACTTCCTGAGAAATTTAACAGCGTCGTTTGGATTAAGCAAGGTAAGGATACTTTGGCCTTAGGTAATATCACAGGGGCTATGGTGTTTCAAAGCTCTCTCATCCCAGCCATAGGAATATTACTGACTCCTTGGAAGCTTTCACCCTTAGCGCTAATTAGCGGGGCACTAGCGTTAACCTCTGCAACTATAATTCTATTCAGTATCCGGTTTAAGAAAAAGCTTGTTCCTAGCACTTTAATCGGGGTCGGTTTCTTCTATATTATATTCTTATTGATCGTCGTATTCTCTGGGGGAAATTTGCACTGATCTAACGCAAATACAAAGCCATTTAGTAAATTTGGACTGCACCCTGACAAGTAGACAGTGCAATAAAATAAAATGATTTAAGCAGCCTTGGTTCGAACTTCCATCGGACTGAGGCTTTTAATTATTTGTATCCAATTTATTCGATCCCATTTTTTCTGGTGTTTCCAGCATTTCCTGCATAAAAGCACCCTATTAATAGCAAAATATAACAACGGGTGATTATTATGATTATACGTATTCTTTTTGTATTCTTATTCTTTATAATGCTTACCTTTCAACCCTCCGTAGCCATATCCGCAGAATCATTGCAGCATCCACTTGTAGTTGTCCTAGTACCAGGATTGAGTCTACAGGATTTCAACCAATATAAGAATCTCAACTGGTTAAGCGAGAATGCTGCTATGGGATTAATGAACTCTTCAAGCGGCAACGGACGCCGAATAGCATCCTCATACCTAAGCTTATCAACAGGCACTAAAGTAGCTTGTTCAGAAAAAGAAGGGGCCCTGTTATATCAAAACACTGAAACACTAAATGAATTTAATGTTTCAGATTTATATCTACGATATCTGAATAAGCCAGTTAAAGGTTATGATGTTCTTATGCCAGGTTTCATTAGCATGTTGGGTGCCTCTACTAATACTGCTGATTTAGATCTGCTAGCAGATGTATTTGAGCTTAGCAGCGTACCCTTCATCTTTATCGGCAACCATGACCTACCAGGTACTATTTCCCGACCTTGTGCCCTCTTTGCTGTAGATAGTTTTGGTAGAATAAAAAACGGTTATGTAGATGAGCGAACATATAAAGTCAGCGCTTATTCTCCAACGTATTTTTCTACTAATTACTCTTTTTATTATGAAGAAACAGTTAAATTTATTGATAAGGATAAAGGTCTTATTTTTTTAGACCTAGGTGACCTTGTCCGGCTAGACTCAATATCTTCCTATCTTACAAATGAAATATATATAAATAACCGAGATAAGTTATTAAAAGAATTAGATGCTTTTCTTGAACAAATCATCTCCCTGGTGGATATAACCAAGGGGCAGCTACTTCTCATAACGCCTTTTCCCGATAGTTACTCCTTACAGATAGCTAATTCTCTAACGCCTGTCACTTATTACAATACTTCTACTTCGGGCATTATTTCCTCCGCTAGTACAAAGAGGCCTGGTATCATAACAAATCTAGATATTGCTCCGACCATGTTTAAATTAACCGGCATTGAAAAGCCACCTTCTTTTATAGGAACTCCTTTATATACAATACCTCAGGATGAACCATTGGAGTACCTTCAAACACTCCTCTCCCAAATCCTTATAAATTATAATCAACGTCCTATTATCTTAAAAGGCTATGTTCTTCTGCAAATATTCTGCGTCCTCTCGGTCCTTATTCTAATCCTGCTTCGTCTCAATAACTTACTCTATCGCGTCAAGCCTTTTCTTCTTTTATTGACAACGGCTCCTTTACTTTTTCTCTTACTACCGTTACTACCTATTACAAATCTTTACATCAGGTCAACAGTCCTATTACTGACCGGCATTTTTATCGTTTTTCTCTTGGAAAAAAAAATGTCCACTATTCAACGTTTGGCTCATTTATTCTTAATTACTGCTCTTTGTATTGCCGTCGACCTGCTTTTTGGAGCTACACTCATGAAGTCTTCCCTTTTAGGATATGATGCAAACAGCGGAGCACGCTATTATGGGTTAGGCAACGAATATATGGGCGTACTGCTCGGTTCAAGTCTAATCGGATTATCTCTTTTGCTCGAGTCCTTATTGCCTATTTATCCACAGCATCGATCCAAGCTGCTGATTATGGTATGTATTATAATAGCAGGCTTAACAATACTCGTGGCAGCTCCTCAATGGGGCACAAACGTGGGCGGAGCCATATCCTTCACCGGCAGTTTCGTATTGTTTTGTATCCTTATTATGAAAAAAAGAATTCACCTAAAAACAATAGGTTTTGCAGGACTTTGCTGTACTACCGCTTTAATTATGCTGTTTATTATCGATTTGCAACGGCCTATGGAAGTCCAATCTCATATTGGTCTAACTGCCCGCTTAATTCACGAACAAGGGCTCTCTTCTCTATGGCCTATCTTTAGCCGTAAGATAAACATGAATATAAAACTGCTCCATTATTCCTTGTGGAGTCGTGTTTTTCTTACGTTTCTTGGTGCTACCGCTTTTATCTTCTATAAACCGCCAGGGCAATTAAAAAAGATATTTACAACTTACCCTTACCTAAAAGCTGGTTTTATCACCGGACTTAGCGGGAGCTTCATAACACTAGTCGTCAATGATTCGGGTATTGTTGCCGCAGCAACCTCATCCATTTTTGTTGTAACAACACTACTCTATCTTATAACTGAGCAAATAAGTAAATGAAAGCTAATAAATTATGAAAAATAATTCTGTGCTTCTAATAAGTCGCTATGTACAAGGGGGGATGAAGACCCATCTAGAGGTTCTGATCAGAGGCCTTGTTAAGGAAAACTTTCTAGTATACTTGGTAATCCCTCTAAACAATCTAAACCTTCCACCGCAGGTAAGAATAGATAACATTGCTATCCCAGAGATACCCTGTAATATTAAAGCTTTATCTTCTATTAACTACCTAAAGAATCTTATTAAAGAAAAGAATTTTGGGATTGTCCATACCCATGGCTATGCAGCAGGTATGACCGGACGCCTCGCCGCTATCTGGGCTGGAAAAAAAGAGATCATTCATACTGTCCATAATTTCTTACCTACTATTTCTCCTGTTCTAACTTTTGGAGGAAAACTTGCTGAAAGACAGCTTTCCTATCACAGCAAAAAAATTATTACTGTTTCCGAACAGCTTCGAAATAGCCAAATAGAAATTGGAATTACACCAGATAAGCTAGTAACAATCTATAACGGTATTGAGTCTACTAAATTCACCCACAAGGTTAGAAGCGAAGCCCGAGCAATGCTTGGTCTTTCTAGTCAGGACCAAGTGATTGGCACTGTTTCTAGACTTATTCCATCTAAAGGTATAGATATTTTTTTAAAAGCATTAGCCCAGCTTAATAAAACACAAAAAGTTAAAGGGCTAATCATTGGCGATGGACCTTTAAAAGCTATACTACAGGATTCAGCCCAAAGATTAGGACTAAGTGGTAAAATCCTATTTTTAGGCCAGCGTGAGGACGTCCCCAAGCTTCTTTCGGCTCTTGATGTTTTCATCTTACCTTCACGACAAGAGGGCTTTGGACTTACACTTGTAGAAAGTCAATGGCTAGGTTTACCGGTAATAGCCTCAGAAACCGGAGGTATCCGGGAAATAATTCAAGATGATATAAATGGTTTGCTTTTTACCCCAGGCGAGTATATGGAACTCTATCAGAAAATATCCTTCCTTTTGTCAAATGAACAGCTTAAGAACAAGCTCGCATCTAACGGTGAAAAAAGTGCCCATCTAAGATTTTCGGCCGAGAAAATGATCAGCTCCACCCTAGGGCTATATAATCAATTTATCTGCTAATTTTTCTTTAAAACATGATTGGATCATGATAAATATGCACGTTCATAATTAATCCTAATGCAATAAGATTAGCCAACAGCGAACTGCCACCATAACTAACAAAAGGTAGTGGTATACCGGTAATAGGCATAATACCGATAGTCATGCCAACATTCTGTAGAATGTGAAATGCGAACATAGAAACGACCCCAACAGCAATCAAGCTACCGAACGTATCTTTGGCTTTAAAAGCTATACGAATACCCCGATAAATCAAGAAAAAGAAAAGCAATAGAAGTAGAGCTGAACCAATGAAACCAAACTCCTCGGCTAAAACACTAAAAATAAAGTCCGTCCACTGTTCAGGCAGAAAATCATACTTAGTCTGCGAACCCAGCCCCCAGCCTTTTCCAAATAATCCCCCCGAGCCAACGGCAATCTGGGATTGGATAACATTCCACCCCCAGCCTTTAGGGTCAATCATCGGATCTAAGAAAATAATCAACCGCATCAACTGGTAGTCCTTCAGCGGTAGCCATATACCCCAAGTGTAGTGAGCATAAATAGCTAAACTTATTAGACCTATACCGCCACCTAACAATCCTCCCAACAAAAGAGGAGAAGCTCCTGCAGCTAAAAGCATACCGAACATAATAGCTATATAAACCAAACCAGTACCCAAGTCTGGTTGTTTTAAGATCAATAGTAGTGGAACTCCTACATAAATAAAAACCGGAAGCAAATCTTTGATACTATTTAGTCTTCCAACCCTGGGTACAAGGAATTTTGCTAAACCTATGATAAGCAGTATCTTCACTAGCTCAGCCGGTTGAAACTTAAACGAGCCTATTGGTAGCCACGCTTGAGCACCTTTTGTCTCTTCTCCTAAGAATAAAACAGCTAATAGCAAGGTTATATTAAGAGCATAAATATGCAAAGCATATTTGGATAATTTCTCATAATCAATAAGTAATACAAAAAGAAATGCCGATATTCCTATAACTGTTGAAAGAAACTGTCTTTGTAAATAATCTGTGTTATGTTTAAGACTAGCATTATAAGTAGCACTATGCAAAACAAAGAAACTCATCACCAGGATGAGTGCTACATTAATTAATAGCGCATAGTCCATACTTTTGATTAATTTCGAAATACGCATATCTTCACCCCTTAAACTAATTATAACTTGAAATGAGTTGATTTAAAAAGGATTTTATAGGGAAATATTAAAAATATAAGCTCCATTCTTATCCGTTGGTTCAATAAAAAGAACACCTAAATAGCACATAAAAGCCCCTAAGAAAATCTTAGAGGCTTTTTCATTCTGGTGACCCGCCAGGGAATCGAACCCTGAACCTACTGATTAAGAGTCAGTTGCTCTACCAATTGAGCTAGCAAGTCAATCATGGCTAGGGCGGAAGGATTCGAACCTTCGAATACTGGAGTCAGAGTCCAGTGCCTTACCGCTTGGCGACGCCCCAATACAAGAAGTCATTATACATCATATTCATCCGCAAAGCAAGGATACCAAGCTTATGATTGATATCCTGTTTTTATTTTTTGTATAGCTTCTTGCAACTGCTCCGTTACAGGGATATATTGTAATTTGATCTTATCCAAAAGCTCAAAACCTAATCCAGCCAATACCTCTTCAACCTGTCCTATACTCTGTCCACCCCAGCCATAGGAACCAAATGCGAGTCCAGTTCTTTTCTTCGGAGCTAAACCTTTCATATAAGTTAAAAAGGCTGCTACATTTGGCATCATATTATTATTAAGTGTTGGTGAACCGACACATATATATTTGGCTGTTAATACATCTGTCATAATATCGGATATGTGCACGGTTTTCAAGTTCCTCATCTGAGTATTGACTCCGATGTCTTCAAAAGCAGCTTGAATAGCATAAGCTATTCTTTCGGTAGAGTTCCACATAGTATCATAAACTATTACTGCTTTATGATCAGTTTCATTGCTAGACCATTTTCTGTATGCATTAATAATAGTTTGTATCTGTGATCTCCATATAATCCCATGACTAGGAGCAATAATCTCAATATCTAGATCCTGCAAAGGCTCCAATGCCTTTTGAACTTGGGTACCGTAAGGCAATACAATGTTAGCATAATACTTAGCTGCTTCTTCTTGTATAATGTCAAAGGGATATTGATCATCGAATCGTTCAGATGAAGCAATATGCTGCCCAAAGGCGTCATTAGAAAATAGAATTTTGTCTTCTACAAGATATCCCACCATATTATCTGGCCAGTGAAGCATTGGTGTTGTTACAAAGGAGAGATTTCTTTTTCCTATGTTTATAGTTTCACCAGATTTAATAACATGAAAATCCCACTCACTTTGATAATGAGCCTTCAATCCGGCCTCTCCATTAGGAGAAGTAATAACTTTGGCGTTTGGGATTAGCTCTAAAAGCTTGGGAAGCCCACCTGAATGGTCCATCTCTACATGATTGGAAACAATGTAGTCTATTTTCGAGGGATCAATCACTGCCGAGATTCTGGCAATCATCTCATCATATAAGTAATGCTTAACCGTATCTATTAAAGTTATTTTTTCATCAATAATCAAATACGCATTATATGTTGTACCACGTTGAGTTGCATAGCCATGAAAATTCCGGATATCCCAATCAATAGCTCCGACCCAATATATGTTTTCTTTTATCTTTTTAGGTTGCATGTTCCACCTCTAAACAAACGCTTTTTTTCTTATTCTTGAACTTCGAATTGGTCTTTACCAACTCCACAAACTGGACACACCCAACCTTCTGGAATATCTTCGAAGGCTGTTCCCGGAGCAATTCCGGCATCAGGGTCTCCAAGAACCGGATCATATACATAGCCACATACGCTACATTCATATTTTTTCATTATAAAATCCCCTTTCTTTCTCTTATTTATAGTTCTTCCTTCCACAAACCATGTATATTACAATATTCTCTAACAATTACATGCTCAGCGTCAATTTTGAAAACGGCCTCTGGAATATCTCCCGGGTTTAAAAATTGACGATATGCTTTATCACCAGCTATTATTTCAATCCACTCAATGTAGTGTTTGTCCTCCATGGGGTGTGCTACATCTCCTACTATTACCTTGTATCCATCTACCAGTTTTTCAATTACAGGAACATGCTTTTCTTTAGCAGCATCAACCGTATTCTCAACAAACTGTTTCATAGGTTGACCGCAACAAACGAGTTCTCCTTTTCCTTCATGTAATAACTCAACAATATTACCACAAATTTCACACTTATAAATCTTTAACTGCCTTTTCATATTAACCATTCCTCCTTACCAATTTTCAAAGAGAAGTTCAAAATATGCTTGCGGGTGATCACAAGCCGGACAACGCTCCGTTGCACTTTTTCCTTCATGTACATACCCACAATTGCGGCATCTCCAAATAACTGCTTGTTCCTTACTAAACACTGTATCATTATTCACATTATTTAACAAACCCATAAATCTTCTTTCGTGCTGTTTTTCTGCAACTGCAATAGCTTCAAATATAGCAGCAATATTATTTAACCCTTCTTCTCTAGCTATTTTGGCATACTCAGGATACATACTATTCCACTCGTGGCTCTCGCCACCAGCTGCTTCTTTGAGGTTCTCGGCAGTACTGCCTACTTTTCCTGCTGGGAAACTCGCCTCTATTTGAACCTCTCCTCCCTCTAATAATTTATAAAGCCTCTTGGCATGTTCCTTTTCTTGATTAGCGGTTTCCTCGAAAACGTCTGAAATCTGAACGTACCCTTCCTTCTTTGCTTGACTTGCATAATAAGTGTAGCGATTTCTAGCCTGTGACTCTCCAGCAAAAGCAGTTAAAATATTTTTCTCAGTTTTTGTACCTTGAAGGCTCATTGTACCAAACCCCTTTCTTATCTTCTTCTCATATTTTTTCTTTTTCATGACCCGTTAATTCTATATATCTAACATTTCCAGGACAATCCGGAATATGCTCCCAACCACATTTTAGGCATATATCATCTACCTGCTCCGGTTCAACCAAGGCTACCTTCAAAAACTCTGATAACCCATATTCCAATGAACCCACAGCCTCTTTTGACATATTCTTAATAATTTCGTTAAAATGTTCTTTTTGCATTGCACAATACCTTTCTAATAAGTCTCTTCCTTGAATTGTTAGTTTTATTCTTAAAACACGTCGATCTTCATGAGCCTCTTCTCTCAAAAGAAGATTTCTTTTAACCAATCTGTCTATGAGCTTAACCGCTGCAGCATCGCTAGTGTGAAGCCCCCCCGCGATAGCACCTACCGATGGTTCATTATGTACGTAAACATAATACATACAAGAAAGCTGTACCTGGGTCAACTTATTCTTAGCAACATCCTCTAAATCAAGATTTATAATCTGTGCGAGGATTGTTTTATAGAAAAGTTTGGAGGCAATCTCTAACTTTCTATTTTCCATAGTATATCTCTTTTCTTTTTATTAACATGATTAAATATTAACATTGTTAATATTTAATGTCAATTTTTTTACTGTCATTTTCCAATAATTATTATTAGTAATTTTCTAGAAGACTTCTTGACACCTAAGCCAATACTTGCTAATATTTAGATTACATTCATTAAAAACGATGAAGAGGAATAGTAGGCTTAATAAGCTTCAATACAGAGAGCAGTCGGCTGGTGCAAGACTGCAAAGAGCTTGTTGCCGAACTCACCTTCGAGTTGCCGACCGAAATAAATCATCTAAAGTAGGTTAGGCCGGGTTTTCCTCCGTTAATCAGGAAAGAATATCGGTAATTAGCTTATTGCTAGTACCCTGTATTCTTCAAGATAACGGTTAAGCCGTTAAGTTGAGTGGTACCGCGAAAGGATAAGACCTTCGCCTCAATAATTGAGGTGAAGGTCTTTTTATTTACACCAAAAGGGTGGTGGTTATATGGAACCAGAACTATATCTGCATAATTTACGGATAATCCCAAAATTGAAAAGGAGGTCTTTAGTATGCGTAGACTGTATACATTTGATACAACTCTCCGAGACGGAGAACAATCTTTAGGTATAACCCTTAATGTAAAGGAAAAATTAGAAATAGCCAACCAACTGGTTAAACTTGGTGTAGACGTTATTGAAGCTGGTTTTCCAGCCTCCTCTCCCGGTGACTTTAATTCGGTAAACATACTCTCTCGTGAAATAAAAGGGATCACTATCTGTGGTCTTACCCGTGCTGTCGAAAAAGATATAGATATATGTGCACAAGCTCTGCAACCCGCAGATGCCCCACGCATCCATACTGGTCTAGCTACTTCCCCCATTCATATGGCTAAAAAGCTTCGCATGCAGCCCCATGAGGTTATAGATACAGCTGTTTTAGCTGTAAAGCATTCTAAAAAATATGTTAACGACGTTGAATTCTACCCCGAAGATGCCTTCCGCAGTGATCGCAATTTCTTAGCTAAACTTTTTGAGCAGGTTATAGCAGCAGGTGCTACCGTCTTGAACATCCCAGATACTGTCGGGTACGCAACACCCTGGGAATTCGGTGAGCTTGTTTCTTTCTTAATGAACAATGTAAAAGGTATTGAAAAAACTATTGTTAGTGTCCACTGCCACAATGACCTGGGTATGGCTACTGCAAATTCACTTGCCGGCATCAAGGCAGGAGCGAGCCAGGTTGAGG
Organism: Firmicutes bacterium HGW-Firmicutes-12; assembly: GCA_002841595.1. Lineage (GTDB taxonomy): Bacteria > Bacillota > Peptococcia > DRI-13 > PHAD01 > PHAD01. The sequence goes on along the minus strand of PHAD01000040.1, from coordinate 1,864 downwards.
GTACCATAAATGGTATTGGTGAACGTGCAGGTAATACTGCCTTAGAGGAAGTAATAATGGCTATCCACACCCAACGCGGTCTCTACGGCGTGCAATCCAAAATAAATAGTCGTGAGATAGCCCCTACCAGTCGCTTGGTTTCTAAAATAACCGGTGTCCCCGTCCCTAGCCATAAAGCTATTGTTGGTTCTAACGCTTTCATGCATGCATCCGGCATCCATCAGGACGGTGTCTTAAAAGAAAAAACTACTTACGAAATCATTGATCCCGAAATGGTCGGGGTCCCCCGCAACCTAATTGTATTAAGTGCTCGTTCTGGACGCCATGCTTTAAAACACCGCCTGGAGGAATTAGGTTACGATCTTCAGCAACCGGAATTAGAGAGTTTATATAAAAGTTTCCTAGACCTTGCTGACCAAAAAAAGGAAATTTTTGATGAAGATCTCCATGCTTTGATGGGGTATGCCAATATAGAGAAGAACTGTATAAACCTTATAAATGTTTCTGTAGCAAGTAGTGGACCGACAATTGCTACTGCTACTGTGACCCTAGAAATCAAAGGAGAAATTCAAATAGATGCCGCTATCGGTAACGGCCCAGTCGATGCCGCTTTTAAAGCTATCTCCAGATTAGTTGGAATAGACACCACTCTCGAGGATTACTCACTGAGATCAATCAGCAAAGGCAGCGAAGCCTTAGGTGATGCTACGGTGAAAGTAAAACACGCTGACAACGAAGTTTTCGTTGGAAGGGGCCTAAGCACTGACGTAATTGAGGCAAGTGCTAAGGCTTATGTAAATGCCATCTCAAAAATATATGCCCTTTGTTCCGACAAGGACATTTAACCAATCTGCGAAATCTAGAAGTTAATTGTGGTAAGTAAACTTACAAAAGAAACCCTATGAATTTGAGTTCATAGGGTTTCTTTTGTATACCTACCTTCAGGGAAGAATATAGTCACGTTTCATCACCATAGTCGGGTTAATGTCTTTAAGCCGCGTGGCCCCGGTAGAACACATATATCTTTTCAATTCATCATTAAGAATATTAAATATCTCTATGACCCCGTTCACTTCATCCACAATCAATCCCATCCAGGCCATTCTGCCTATACAGACAGCATCCGCTCCTAGTGCAAGACATTTAAATATATCACTGCCTCTTCTGATCCCCCCGTCAATAATAATTTTCATCTCCGGTCCCACAGCTTCCCTTATTTTAGGAAGCACTTCTAAAGGCTGCACCGCATAATCGATTGTTGTGTTACCATGGTTAGTAATAAGTAACCCGCTACAGCCTATTTCTTTAGCTATTAGAGCATCTTTTTTACTTAATGAACCTTTGATCACGAACGGAATTTCTACCATCTCGACTAGTTCTCTTATTTGCGCGGTGCTTTTTGGTGAAAATGCTTCAGCTAAAAATATCTGATCGCCATTTTTCTTACCAAAAGAATAATCCATGTCAACTCCCACCGCCGTCATCTTATTTTGCTGGGCGGCTTTTACCATGCTCTTCATCTTTTCAAAATCACGATAAGGCTTAATAATTTTTATGGCTGGAACTCCAACGTCTGCAACTTCTGTGAGCATTTCCTCGCTTGATATACCTAAGGTAGTCAAGGTACCCAATGTTTTTGCTGCTTGAGCTAGCTTGACAATAGGTTTATCAGTTATATTAGTTAAGCGGGACATTGGTGCCGGAATTATAGGAAACGATAGCCTATGTCCAAATAGATCAACAGTTGTATCAACTTCTTCAACAGCATCAAAATATGAAGGAATTACAGCAAATGATTTGAATATATGCTCCGACACTTTCCTGTCATATCCGGTTTCAACTTGGTTGGTCTCTTTGGTAAAAA
>PHAD01000039.1 GCA_002841595.1 Firmicutes bacterium HGW-Firmicutes-12 | reverse complement strand
ATTCCCCAAATGAATATCAGCACAATGAAGAAAAGAAACATCCTGCATATTTTCCACCCCACTTAATACAAGGCTTTATTTCTAAGATAAAGACGCAAGTTATTCTTGCGTCTTCCACCAAAACTTTATTCTATCAAGAGGCCAATACGTTATAAGTGCTTTGCCTTCTACACTTTCTATTTCAACAAAACCCCATTCATGGGAATCATAAGAACGGTTACGATTATCTCCCATTACAAAAATTCGACCTGCTGGTACAACCTGTTTTTCGTAGGTATACTCTATCGTTTCTGCTATATATGGTTCTTCGATAGCGACGCCATTTAATAATAGCTTCCCTTCTTTAACTTCTACCGTATCACCAGGCAAACCAATTAGCCTTTTAATCAAATCATCCTTCAATCCTGAGCTGGCAGGCGGTTCAAAAACAACCACATCTCCTCTTTCTAGACCTGAGATACGATGAGTAACCTTCTCAACAAACAATCTGTCCCCTGGTACAATAGTCGGAACCATAGATGTAGTTGGCACTATTCGTGTATCCAATAGAAAGGCCCTAATTATTACAACAAGAACTATTGCTATTAGTATCGTATAAATCCATTCCTTAACTTCTCGCATCTTCATCTAGAACGCACACCACTTTCTCTTCACATTTATTCACTATAGAAACAAAGATTACCTATATAGTATACATTAAAATATACTACTCGTTAAGCTTATTTCTTACATTATTTGTATTGTGCCACAAAAACGGCTCCAACCTAAAAAACAGGTTAGAGCCGTTTTCCTTTATCACCCAGTCTATCTATAATTATACAAGGAAAAGCATTTCTGCATAGGTTGGTAATGGCCAAAGCTCATCGTCGATTAATTCTTCCATGCCATCCCCATTTGTACGAAGTCTTTGCATTGAAGTAATAACCTTTTCACGATAGAAGACAGCACGTTCATACAAATCTTCAATATCTACAGCTTCTACAGTAGCTTTTTCAAGCACACTTATTTCATTTTTGAAGGAGGCCATCAAAGTGGACAATTCCTGCAAGCTTTTTTCTTGAGCCGAAACATCACAGCCCACTGCGCAAGCTTTGACTACACTAATGGAGGTAGCTAATTCTGTTGCGTATTTAACTGCAGCTGGTAATATTTGTCTTCTAGCGATACTCAACATGGTCATTGCTTCAATATTTATGGTCTTGCCATACTGTTCTACAAATATTTCATATCTGGAATGAAGTTCTATTTTATTGAAGATACCATGCTTTTCAAACAGCTTCTCAGCCGAGTCACTGATTAATTCAGGGAATGCTTCCACCGATGAAGAGATGTTAGGCAGTCCACGTTTAGCGGCTTCATCAACCCATTCTTCAGCATAGTTATTACCATTAAAAACAACCCTCTTATGATTTGTTGCAATCTCTTGAAGCAGTTTCTGAAGCTCCTTATTGAAGTCAGTGGCTTTTTCTAACCTATCCGCCATCTGAGAAATAACCTCGGCAACAATAGTGTTTAGAACTATAGCTGGGCCAGAAATGGAAAAGGTAGAACCTACCATCCTGAACTCAAATTTATTTCCTGTAAAGGCAAAAGGTGACGTTCTATTGCGGTCAGTAGCATCTTTCGGGAAAGGTGGCAAAGTAGTAACACCTATGGTCATATCGCCCCCTTGCTTAGAAGACTTAGCTCCTCCTGTGGCAATCTGCTCAAAGATATCAGCAAGCTGGTCCCCCAGAAATACTGATATTATAGCTGGAGGCGCTTCATTAGCACCAAGACGATGGTCGTTACCGGCATTAGCACAAGAAACCCTTAACAAATTGGCATAATCATCCACCGCTTTGATAATAGCACATAAGAAAGTCAGAAACTGTGCATTTTCGTGCGGCGTTGAACCGGGCTCTAACAGGTTAAGTCCATCATTACTGGCCATCGCCCAGTTAAGGTGTTTACCTGAACCATTCACTCCAGCAAAGGGCTTTTCATGTAATAAACAGGCCAAACCATGACGATTAGCAACTCTTTTCAAAGTATCCATGATTAACTGGTTATGATCAGTTGCGACATTAGCTGTACAGAATATGGGAGCGAGTTCGAACTGAGCTGGAGAAACTTCATTATGCTGGGTCCTGGCTGAGATGCCAAGCTTCCATAATTCCAAATTTAACTCGTGCATGAACGAGCCAATGTTTTCTTTAATACTTCCAAAGTAATGATCTTCCATTTCTTGACCTTTTGGTGACATAGCGCCAAATAGTGTCCGTCCGGCTAACATTAAGTCAATTCTTTTTTCAAAGAAATCTTTATTGATTAAGAAATACTCTTGTTCAGGTCCAATTGTGCTGATTACCCTAGTTGAAGTGTCGTTCCCAAAAAGCTTCAGTATACGTAAGGCTTGTTTAGAAAGAGCCTCCATAGATTTCAAAAGGGGTGTTTTCTTATCAAGTACTTCTCCGGTATACGAACAAAATACGGTAGGTATACATAATATCATCGTCCCATTAAAGCCTCTAACAAAAGCAGGTGATGTGCAATCCCAAGCTGTATAACCCCTTGCTTCGAAAGTCGCCCGCAAGCCACCACTAGGGAAGGACGATGCATCAGGTTCACCTTTAATCAGTTCTTTACCAGAAAACTCAAATAAAGCTGTCCCATTTTCTTGTGGTGCTATAAAGGCTTCTTGTTTTTCAGCAGTCACTCCGGTCATAGGCTGGAACCAGTGAGTAAAATGAGTAGCCCCTTTTTCTATAGCCCAATCCTTCATAGTATTCGCAACAGTATCAGCAATAGCTGAATCCAGCGCAAGTCCTTCGTCAATAGTTTTCTTCATAAGCTTATAAATTGGTTTTGGTAGTCTTTCTTTCATCACGGCATCATTAAATACATTCATTCCGTAAATATCCATTTTCTTATCCCCTCTCTTACAATATTATCTTGCAAAAAGAATAGACGTCCCCAAAAGATTAATAATAATCTTTTTGAGAACGCCTTTGCTCCCAAAGCATTATATTTTAGATAAGAATAGCATAATTTAACCTATACTACAAGAGAATTTCATCGGGTATACAATATTCGTGAGTTTACTGCTCCAGTGTGTTAATTATCTCATCAATTTGTTTTTGTATACGACCATAACCCTCCAGATCGCCATCTCTTAGCATTTCCTTACCCTCATAGTGCAAGGATATCAAATTTTTAATAAGCTCTTGATCGGTTGCGTCCAACGGTAGTGCCGGAGTTGTTGGATCAGTTGGTTGCACCCCGGTATCGTCTTTTGTCGGTGTATGCGTTCCGAAAAGACTGTTCAGGGCCTCTTCAAGGGTATCTTCCATCACTATTGTATCTTTATAGAACACAAATATCTTCCTTAGCTGAGGAAACTTATTTTGTTCAGCTTCTATATAAAGAGGTTCAATATATAAAAGTGATCCGCCAATTGGATAGATTAGCAAATTACCCCTGATAAGATTACTACCGCCCTGTCCCCATAGGGTAAGCTGTCCGGAAATATCCGGGTCCTGATCAATCATTGATTCAACCTGAAGCGTACCGGGTACCTGAACTCCTTTAGGGAATTTATATAATAAAAGCTTGCCATAATTTTCCCCATCTGAGCGTGCTGCTAACCAGGCTACCTGATTTTGTTTACCGGTAGGTGTGAAGGCTCTCATCTGGACAAATTCAGGCTCTTCTTCACCTGGCAGGCGAATGATAGAGTAATACGACTCCTGGGCCTGCTGTTTACCATTATAGTATTCTTGAGCAAATTGCCACCTATCTTCTCTGTTATAAAAGACTGTTGAATTACTCATCTGATAATCCCGTAAAATCAAAGATTGTACATTGAATAGGTATTCAGGATAACGCATATGCTTCTGTAAATCTTGGGGCATTTCTTCTGCCTCTTTGAATAATTCGGGGAAAATACTTTGATATACCCGAATAATGGGGTCTTCTTGATCAAAAATATAGAACTCAACCTCGCCGGAGTAAGCATCTACTGTGACTTTTACACTGTTCCGCAAATAATTGGTCCTACCTGCTTCATCTACAGCTTTAGAGTAAGGATACCTATTAGAAGCTGTATATGCGTCTAGGACATAGTATAGTTTACCATCTTCTCCTAGGACCAAATAGGGATCAGCATCATATTGCAAGAAAGGAGCTATCCGATAAGCCCTGTCCCTAATAGTACGAGTTTCTAGATATTGACTTTCTGCGGTTATATAGTTTGAAAGGAGATACTTGAGCTGCATGTCACGCAGAGCCAAAGATACTTTGTTCGTAAATGTCATGGGTATTCCCAATTTACCTTCATACACATATTCCGCATTATCGTTACCCAAGGGATAGTCAAATTCTTTTAAACCTGTATTCACAATTACATCATTATCAGTGACCTCGCCAAAATAAATGCGGGGTTCAGTAATCTGGAAATGTGCAGATTGAGGTGGGATGTCCTGAATAAGGTATGAGGGCATTCCCTGTTCTGTCATTTTATTAGTGGGACTCATAACCAAACCAAAACCATGGGTATATTTAAACATAAGATTATTAAAGGTCTGTGCTTGTTCAGGCAAAGAGGTTTGGTTCAGTTCTCTTGCCGATAAGAATACCTGAGTCAGTTTCCCGTCAATCATGTATCTGTCTACATCCACATCAACAAAATCGTAATATAGACGTATTTCTTGCTGCTGTCCGTATGTATCTCTGGCCGCGCGATGATCTAAAATCCTAATATTTTCTATTATATCTTCGTTTTCAGCTATATCCTCAGCTGTCAAATCACCTACCGAATACTCCAGCTCAGTAAGCTTATCCAAATTATAGGCCAGGCGGGTGTATTTAATGTCACGCTCGAGATAAGGAGTTTCACGACCTAATTCTTCGGGGTCCACAATAAACTTTTGGTATACTCCAGGGTATACACCTGTTAGTACTACCGCGCTAACAAAAAAAACAAGTATTGAAAGAAGAGCAAGTTTGATGCGCTTCTTAAAAAGAATCATTATAACAAATCCAAGAACCACGGAAATAACCATCATAATATTATACACCGGTAGCTTGGCGCCAATATCCGCAGCTCCCGCACCACTAACTGAACCCAACTGTGAGTAAAGAAGCTCATAGGTGGACAGCTTGTATTGCACAGCTTGCCAAGCGATACTCAGACCTAAAAGTAAGCCGACATGCGTTAGTCCTTTTCTCTCCAAACCAGTAAAAATTCGTGTGGTCAACCCTTTGGTAGCAATTTCAAGTCCACGCGGGAAAAAAAGGACATAATAAACAGCAGTTGTAATCAAACTAATTATCAACCATGTACTAACCAATCGGTAAATCAGCCAAAGAAAAGGTAGCTTAAAAACATAAAAGGCAATGTCAATATTAAACTGTGGATCATTGATACCGAAAGGAACTGCATTATAAGATTGTAAAATTGTCATCCAGGATGCTCCAGCATTAGAACCCACCAAAAGAGCAATGAGTAAAGCTATCGGTAAAGCTATGAGCGGTCGAAAGCTTTTTTTGGCTACACGGTGAATTATGTAAAGATTAAGTATGCTTATTAGAAACGCAACCAAGAAAACGGCTCCGCCAATTACGAATTTAGATAGCAGCATCTGCCAAAATACTGTATCATAGCCCAATACATTAAACCAAGTCCAATCAAGATTTAGTGCTATCCCTGTCCTAATAAGGAAAATGAGAAATATAACTGCGAGTAATACTAAAACTTTAGGACTAAAAAGATTAGGGCGAATAGAACTACTCCCATTGCCACCATTATTGTTTTCTTCGTACACTTAACCACCCCTTTTTCACTGCTTGGTTATACTTCCCATAGTATATCATAAGTGATTACGGCTTTGACAGCACTGATTGCTTGAATTAAGATTATATCAATATACTATATTATTTTATAAGGAGAACTCCCATGATATCAGTAGTTGACCGTTTTCTTCGTTATATCCGTTTTGATACAACAAGCAACGAATACTCCTCAACTGTTCCTAGCACTGATACTCAGCGCCTTTTCGGCAAAGAGCTCGTTAAGGAGCTAAGGCGCCTGGGCTTAAAGGATGCTAAGATGAACAAAAATGGTTATATTATGGCAACATTACCTGCAAATATATCTTCCTCTACACCTACTATTGGCTTTATTGCCCATTTAGATACGTCGCCGGACCTTTCCGGAAAAAATATAAAAGCCAAAATAATTAAGAACTACTCAGGTGGCGATATTTTACTGAACAAGAATAACAACCTCTATTTATATGAGGCTGAATTCCCCGAGCTTAAGTCCTACCACGGACAAGACCTTATCGTAACTGATGGTACAACCCTTTTAGGAGCTGATGACAAAGCTGGGATAGCAGAAATCATAACTGCTATGGACTATCTATATAAACATCCAGAAATTCCTCACCCCAGGATAAGAATTGCCTTTACACCCGATGAGGAAATAGGTCGAGGCGCCGATAACTTTGATTTAATCGAGTTTGGAGCTAACTTTGCCTATACTGTTGATGGTGGAGAATTAGGACAAATTGAAACAGAAAACTTCAATGCGGCTTCTGCTTTGTTTACAATTACCGGTAAGAACGTTCATCCTGGGACTGCCAAAAACAAAATGGTCAACTCCATGCTTTTTGTTAAAGATATATTGGATTTCTTTCCAGCTGATGAAACCCCGTCTCAAACAGAAGGCTATGAAGGTTTCTTTCATGTTGTAAGCATCTTGGGATCGGTCGAAAAAACACAAATCAAATATATCATACGAGACCACGACAGGGTGCATTTTGAGGAACGCAAACAAATAGCCAAACAATGTGAAGAATATCTTAATAATAAATATGGCAAAGGCCTCGTTTCCCTTGAGTTAGAAGACTCCTATTACAACATGATAGAAATACTCGACAAATATCCACAAATTACAAATCTAGCTGTTCGCGCTATGCAAGAAGTTGGCATTAAGCCCCTACTTACACCTATTCGCGGAGGTACCGATGGTGCTCGTCTATCTTTCATGGGCTTGCCCACCCCCAATCTTTTTGCCGGAGGCCATAATTTCCATGGCAGATATGAGTTCATACCAATTCCTTCCATGACCAAGGCAGTAGAAACCATCATCAAAATATGTGCGCTCGCTAAAGGTATACAAATCTAAAAAGCAAAACCCCTAGAATTCTAAAAGCTTTATGGTTATAGCTTAAAGTTCTAGGGTTTTATTCACTAATTCTATTATTGTTAGTTCTATTATTGTTAGTTCTCTTCTGTTAACTGTCCCACTCTGTCATCAATTTCCTGCTGGGTCATCCCATTATTTTGAAGTCTAAAATTAACAGCATCACTCCAGAAAGAGCATTTTTCTGATATTTTTTTGTATTTTTTACTATCTGCGTCTTTTCTTGCACCCCTTGTTTGACTATTATTACTTACAATATCCAAAATATACCGGGTCTGAATAAGTTCGTCACTATTCATCCCCTCATAATTTGTCTTTAAATAGCCCAGTAATTGCTCATAATAATCCCTAAATTCCTGAAAGGGAATTTCCGTATCCATCTGCAAATACTCTCTCATTTTCGCCATAAGAGGTTCCATCTTTATATTTCAGCTCCTTGCTGTTATTTTTTTCTTCAAAATTGTACAATAATTATATACAAATGACAACCATTTTTTCCTAAACGAACAAAGGAAAAGCATCCTGCTTTTCGGATGCATTATCATAATAGACAAGGTTATTCCTTTACAAATTCACTTTTCCCAACCCCACATATAGGGCAAAGCCAAGCCTCGGGCAATTCTTCAAAGGCAACACCTGGTTTTATACCACCGGCTTCATCACCCTTTTCAGGATCATATACATAGCCACAGACCGAGCATGTATATTTGTCAATATTAATTGACTTTTTTACGTCTTCTTCTATATAAGTAGGAGCCGTCTTAGGCGCTTTACCGTTTTTAACTTGATGATAATAAGCATAGTTCATAGGCTCCACATCTTTAGTGATATCAGCATCAGTCACACGAGCTATAAAGATAGTGTGACTGCCCATGTCCACCTCCTGTATAACCTCACCTTCTAGAAAGCCCATTACTGCTTCTTCTATTATAGGCACTCCATTATTACTTAACTTATATTTTGTGTCTATAAACTTGTCTATTTCGCGCCCGGTCTTAAACCCGAACTTCCCTATTAACGTCATCGGAGCAGATTGGTCAAGTATTGAAACTGTGAGCAGCTTGCTTTCCCTTATGTATTCATGTGTAAGATTTTCTTTGTTTATGCTTATAGCCATAGTAGGAGGTTCAGAAGTGATTTGAAATACCGTATTGGCTATTTGCCCGTTAAGCTTGCCTTCCTTGATCGAACTAATAATATATAACCCGTATGAAATTTTGTGTAAGGTTTTCTTATTCATAAATATTCAACTCCTCTTAAAATATTAACCTTATCATAACATAAAGCGAGACTAATTCAGATGGAGTTTTATATCTCCAGCTTAATTTAGCGAGCTTGTTCGTTTAAAGGGGTTTTCGCAGGATTTGCTTAATGTACTGCTTCATTATATCCCATTTCTTTTGAGCATTTAAATAGATACGAGGATACCTTTTTTTTAGCTTCATAAGAATGCTTCTCGCCCAACGGGCTTTCTTCGAAAGTATGAATAAGCCTATCAACAAGAAGAGTATCCCCTGTAAGAACGGTAAAAAGAGCCCTGCTACACCCAGAAATATAAAAAACCATCCCGAGCCAATCGTTATAACGTCCTTGAGTCGTTTTTTGATAATTATTTTGGTGTTAATCTTACATTTAAGATGTTCAAGCCAGTTTCCAGATTCTATATACGGCTGAGAACTCGTTATACTTTTGTTATATTCATACACCCAGGCGCGGATCTGCTCGTTATGCTCATTAAGCCTGACTTCCGTTTTCCGTCGGATATACTCACTTCTAGCCAGGTCTCCAGGGAAATAATCCTCGTAATCATCTAGAACAAAAAAGAAAATGTCTGGTGAAGATATCTCATATAGCAGCCCATATATAAAACTTTCATCGTCGATTGACAAAATGGCCCCCGGGTAATCTCCCAAATCAAATAGTTTCCCGTTAATATATCCCCAATTAATAGGCTTGCAATACTTGTCAATAATCTCGTCAACTTCCGGGTCTAATGCTCCCTTTAATAGTGAGCCATAAACAAATAAGTGTTCTTTCATCATCTTAATCACCTATCAGCACTAATACTTCAAACACTATTTCTTAGCTTTGTTATACTCCACAATAAATACTTGGTCTTGTTTATCCAAACCTATCTGATTAAACTCTATTTTTAAATATCGAGAAAATTTCCCTATGACAAATTTCTGTTTCTCTTCTAATAATGTCACTGCCGTTCCAGGTTTACCGGCTCTTCCTGTCCTTCCTACGCGATGCAGATAAAACTCTTCGTCCAAAGGTAAATCATAATTGAAAATAAAATCAACGTCCTCAATATCAATTCCCCTAGCTAGCAGGTCAGTAGTTATTAGGATACTGGTTGCACCTTCACGAAATTTTTGCAAGACATCCCTACGGTGCTGCTGAGATAAATCACTGTGCAGTCCAGCTGCAGAAAAACCTTGCTCCTGCAAACGTCCGGCCAAGGGCCCAACTCCCTCATTACGTTGAATAAAAACAATCGATTTATGAGGTTTATAAAACCGTAAAAGTTTTTCTAGCAACTGATTTCTCTTGGTCTTATCGCATAATATATAGTGATGTTCTATTGTTTCAGGAATCCTACTTTTTTCACCAATAAGAATAAACTCGGCATTGCCCATTATCTCCGGGGCATCTTCTCTCAATTCGCGGGGTATAGTGGCAGAATAAAAGAGAACCTGCCTAGACTTTAGGGTTGCCTTAAGGATTGCTCGAACATCATTCATGAAACCGGCAGAAAACATCTTGTCAGCTTCATCAATGACTATGGCACGAATAGCCTGGGCATTAATTTTCCTCTTTTTAAGCAGTTCCAGGACTCTTCCGGGGGTGCCTACAGCTAGCTTGGGTTTTTCTTTAAGTATATCTAACTGCCTTATTTGACTAGCCCCACCAATAAAAGAAACCGTCTTGAACCGTTCTGCGGATATAGCTCGTACTACCTTGACCACCTGTGCTGCTAATTCTCTTGAAGGTGTTAGAACAAGAAACTCCATATCCTTACTTTCTATATCCATTTTATTTAAGAGGGGGAGCAGATACGCCAAGGTTTTACCTGAACCCGTTGGGGATTGCACAACCAAATTGCTCCCTGCAAGAACAGCAGGTATCGTTTCTATTTGGACATCAGTAGGTACTGTAATCTCCATTGTAAGTAATTGTTCCTGTAATTCTCGACTTATTCCCAGGGAAATAAAATCGCTTGGTTCCATAATACTCGCTCCCTTATCCAATAGCTATCCGTCTTATAGGCTAATCCGGTATTGGTTTTATTTTTATCTTGATAGAATTCCAGCTAGCTTATAATCTTGAAAGTTTAACTCTTTCTTCTGCAGTAGGGCACATTCAATATCCACACTTGTAATCATATCACCTTTTGAAGCAACCATCTTATTACGCTCACCGCGTAGTAGCATGTATACGGCTTCAGCACCCATCCGGCTTGCCAGAATACGATCCTGTGCTGTGGGAGTGCCTCCCCGTTGCAAGTATCCTAGAATCGTCAACCGGGTTTCTAACTGCGCCATAGCCTCGATCTGTTTAGTTATATCCAAACTATTTGCTAGTCCCTCCGCTAAAACAATAATACTGTGCCGTTTTCCACGGGCTATACCTCTTTTAATATTTGAAACAACCTGCTCCAGGTTAAGGGGAATTTCCGGTATCAGAATTGATTCAGCACCCCCTGCTAGTCCCGCCGCCAAAGCTATAGCACCAGAATTTCGTCCCATTACCTCAATAACAAAAATTCTTTCATGAGACGTTGCTGTATCCCTGATTTTATTTATAGCATCTAAGACTGTATTTATAACAGTATCAAATCCAATTGTACGATCGGTACAGGCTATATCATTATCAATTGTACCCGGAACAGCAATAACCGGCATCCCCGAATTATCTAGCTTCGCAGCCCCGTTAAAAGTACCGTCACCACCAATAGCTATTAATCCCTCTATCCTGGCCTGACGCATTTTCAAAAGAGCTGTTTGTCTTCCTTCTTCATTAAAAAAATCCCTGCAGCGTGCCGTCCCTAGAATAGTCCCGCCACGATGAATAACATCTGATACTGAACCTAAGTTCATTTTCGCATAATCGCCTTCAATCAACCCACAGTATCCCCTCTTTACCCCAATAACCTCGAGACGATGGAAAATAGCCGTTCTGACGATAGAACGAATAGCCGCATTCATTCCTGGGGCATCTCCACCGCTTGTTAATACCGCGATCCTTTTCATAGTCCTTCCCCCCTGTAACAATAAAAACAAATCCTGCTTATTGTTTACTTTAAGCTTATTCTTAATACAAAGGGGATATCACGGTATTCAATTTAACAAAAATGAGAGCCAAAATGGTACCGTTAAGACACTTAATATTGTAGTAAAAAATACTATTCCGGCAATAATATCCGCATCTCCATTAAATTCCATTGTCATAATCAAAGTATTCACAGCTGTTGGCATAGCCATCTGCAAAATAAACACCTGTGCTATTTCAGGCGATAGTTTAAACACGAAGGAAATAATTATAGCAAATATAGGTGAAATCAACAATCTTATTGTAGTGCCGGTAATTATCAGAGGGATGCTCTTGATACCTGAAAAACAAGCCAACTGAGTCCCTAATAAAATCAAGATTATTGGAACGAAGGCTCCGGCAATGGTGGTCAAGGGATTCATTATAAAAGTTGGAAGCTGGAAATGAAATAAATTGCAGATAAAAGCAAATAGCACAGCATAAATAGTTGGCAATCGCAAAACTGACTTTACCGTATCTTTTAAGTTGTTTTTTCCGCCGCTAGCAATGTATATACCTACGGTATTAAAAACTATTGTTCCCATCACAGCGTTTACCACCGCAAATCCACTGACTTGTACACCAAAAGCAAATATTACTGTTGGAATTCCCATATTTCCAGCATTAATAAAGGTACTTCCCATATTTAGTGCACTTTTGTACTTGTCTGGAAATCCTAATACTCTACCTGCAAGAACTGCAGTTGCAATTAATAAAAGGTACATCGCTATATTAGAACCAATAAGACTTAATACATCATCTAATCTAAGACTAGATAAATATAGACCTTTAAATACAAAAGTCGGGAGAAAAACATATAGTACAAGAGAAGACAGCGTTTTCCGATGTATCTCAAATACCCTCCCGACAACAAAGCCAATAAGTACTATAGAAATTACTTGCAACACGGGTAGAAATACTGCCATATGCCATAACCTCGATTATTCATGTCCAATTAGAAACTAGTACTATTTTATCAAATATTGTAAAAAAAACCTACAAAGAATAATAAATACTAATATGTACACTGCTGTGTGATAAAAATTTAAAATAAAATTGACTTTCTCCCTCACTTTGCAGTAAGATGTTTCTAAATCAAATTTCAAATCGATTACAAAGTTTTGACGGAGAAAAAGTATACCTTAGTTTGTTTACAGAGATCCGGTAATGCTGAGAGCCGGTAGCAATGCGGTATATAATAATCACTCCCGAACTGCCTGCTGAACGAAGTAATTCCAGTAAGCTTAGCCGGGGTCTGTTACCTAGACGAGGCCACCGTTACATGGCCAGAGTTAAAGGATATTAAAATTCTTTGACTTGATTAGTCTGCCAGTGAAAGCTGTCGGAGAATTAGGGTGGTACCACGAATCTCTCGTCCCTAAGATATTAACATATCTTAGGTCACGGGAGGTTTTTTATTTTTCCATTTTACGTGAATTACTACAAATCAAATTGAGGAGCTGAGTTCATATGAACAAAATACCCGTAGAAGAAATCTTAAAAGCACACCAGGCCTTAAAGGGAATAATCAAACACTCTCCACTTGAAAGAAATGATATCCTCTCAGAAAGATATGGCTGTAATGTCTTTTTGAAACGAGAAGACCTACAAATAATCCGTTCATTTAAAATACGTGGAGCATATAATCTTATCCAAAGCACACCTCGAGAAATACTACAAAAAGGTGTTGTCTGCGCAAGTGCCGGTAATCATGCCCAGGGCGTAGCTTACTCCTGCAAAATATTGAAAATTCCTGGTAAAATCTATATGCCAACAACAACACCCAAACAAAAAATATCCCAAGTAAAGCGACATGGTGGTGAATACGTAGATATACTTCTTACTGGGGATACCTTTGATGCTTCTTATGAAAAGGCAAAAGAGTATTGCGATCAGGAAAATATGGTTTTTGTACATCCTTTTGATGATCCTCTAGTTATTGCCGGGCAAGGTACCATCGGTATAGAAATTATGAATGATATGGAGGATGAACTCCACTTTGTCTTTGGTGCTGTCGGTGGTGGTGGACTAATGTCCGGAGTAGGCACATATATCAAAAACATTAGCCCTAAAACGAAAATAATCGGCGTGGAACCACTAGGGGCAAGTTCGATGAAAAAATCACTTGATAGCAACGAATTAGTCACTCTAGATACTATTGATAAATTTGTTGACGGGGCTGCTGTCAAAAGAGTAGGAGAAATAACCTTTAGAATATGCCAGGAAATTCTCGATGATATTATCGCTGTTCCTGAAGGTAGAGTATGCACAAAAATACTTGACCTCTATAATGAAGATGCTATTGTTGTTGAACCTGCCGGTGCTCTACCCATCGCTGCCCTTGATCAATATAAAGAACAAATCGCAGGAAAAAATGTTGTTTGCATACTTAGTGGCGGCAATAATGATATCGAAAGAACCCCTGAGATAAAAGAAAAATCTCTTTTTAACGAAGGCCTAAAGCACTATTTCATTGTCAGATTCCCGCAACGCCCCGGAGCTTTGAGGGAATTCGTAGCTGAAGTTCTTGACCCACATGATGATATAACCCGTTTTGAATATACTAAATCAAATAATAAAGAAAAGGGGCCAACCTTGATAGGAATTGAGCTCAATAAAAAAGAAGATTATGAACCACTAATCAATAAAATGACTGAAAAAGGGTTCCAATACACCGTCATAAATGATAACCCAGAATTATTCGAGCTACTTATTTAATTTGATTTAAATATAATAAAGAAACAGACACCTTATCGGGACATCAGATAACCCGATTAGTGTCTGTTTCTTTTTTATACTTCTTGAAGGAAGATAAGGTACATTCTACCTCGAATATAAAAAAATACATCAGCAAATTATATAAATGTAATCTAAAAACGAGTATATCTAATAATGGAGGTATTAGTAATGAAAACAAAAATTCTATTGTTAATATTAATTATGCTAGCTGTCCTATTTGTAGGCTGTACCCAAGAAAAACCCGCGGAACCGGCGCCAGTAACACCACCGGAAGCTACTCCGGATGTCGTAACCTCAGCATCAATAGTAGATAATGCGGCGGCCTTTGAAAAGGCTATCAGCAACAATGGCACTTGGATTATTGCTACGTTAAAAGATTTATCCTTTGACAAAGAACTAGTTCTTGATGGCGAATATACAAATGGCAAAAAAGATGATGCAGGTAAAGACATTATCCAACGCAAAATAGCTTTATATACTCAAGATGAGGATCGAAATGTAACTGACAGATTCACATTAACTGCACCCAAACTGACTATCAACAGTCCCGAAGCCAGCATTCAACATGGAACCTTTAAAGGTGATCTCTATGTTTCGTCCGATAACTTTAAATTGGTAGATACTACAGTTGAAGGCAACGTATATTTTACAACGGCTGAAGCTCAATCTACCTTCACCAAGGATGGCGAAAGCAATATAACCGGTACTCAAGAATTACAAAAGTAACCTTCCCGACTTTTATTGCTATTTAATTGGTCTATACTTCCGAACGACGGCTTCTGCTGACTTCAAACCATCTACTGCTGCCGATACAATTCCTCCGGCATAGCCAGCTCCCTCCCCCACCGGATAAAGACCATCAAGGCTAGCAGTAAGCTTGCTACCATCCCTTAATATCCTTACAGGCGAAGAACTGCGAGTTTCTACACCTGTGAGGATAACATCTTCATGTGCAAATCCTGTTATCTTCTTATCGAAATCTATAATCGCGCCATGCAGAGTTTCTGTAACATAGTTAGGAAAACACTCAGCTAAATTTGCACCTATAACACCACGGGGATACGTTGGTTGTACAAAACCCCAAGAATTTGATACCTTACCCTGAAAGAAATCTCCAAGCCGCTGGGCAGGTGCACGATAATCCCTGCCACCAAGAATAAATGCGGCTTTTTCCCATTCCTTCTGAAACTCTATCCCGGCCAGGGGAGATGATCCAGAAAAATCCTCCGGTCTTACCCCAACTAATAATGCACTATTCGCGTTTGCGCTATCTCTGGCATGTTCACTCATCCCATTAGTGACTAGGTAGCCTTCTTCAGATGAAGCAGCTACAACCATCCCTCCCGGACACATGCAAAAAGTATAAGCCGAACGACCGAAGGGTGAATGATAAGCCAGCTTGTATTCAGCCGCCCCAAGCTTTGGATGTCCGGCAAATTCCTTATACTGCGCCTTGTTTATCATCTCCTGAGGGTGTTCAATACGCACGCCAATTGAAAATGGTTTGGGGATAAGCTCCACATTCCTCTCATGCAATACTCTGAATGTATCCCTAGAACTGTGACCTGTAGCTAAAATGACAACCTGCGAACTTATCTTCTCCTTACCATTTACGATAACACCACTTATACCACCGCTATCTTGAATAATATCTGTTACACAGGCTCTGAATTGGACGTTTCCGCCCAATTCAGTTATTTTTTTGCGTATATTTTTTACAACACCTCGCAGGATATCCGTTCCAATATGAGGCTTATATGAATAAAGTATTTCTTTTGGTGCTCCTGCCTCGACCAATCCCATAAGGACCTTGCGGCAACGTCTATCCTTAATCAACGTGGTCAGCTTACCATCAGAAAAGGTTCCGGCCCCACCCTCGCCAAATTGAATATTTGATTCCGTATCCAGCTGCCCGGTTTTCCAAAAATGCTCCACTTTTTTCAAGCGAGTATCAACATCATCTCCCCGTTCCAGCAGAAGCGGACTGTAACCCATCTGTGCTAAGAAAAGACCAGCAAATAAGCCTGCCGGACCTGTCCCCACTATAACTGGCCGGTTTCTTAGTTTTTCGGACCCTGTTTCTATTAGTTCTTCCTCAAACGTTGGTACATAAGCTACAGCAGGATCGTTTGTCCTGCTGACCAAATAAGCTTCGTCCCGGACAGATACATCAACAGTGTATACAAAATAAATCATCGTACTCTTACGAGCATCGATAGACTGTTTGAAGATGTGCCATTCAATGATATCTGATATCTTGACCTTAAGCTTCCTCGCTATCATAGCAGGAAGCTTGCCAATGTCTTCATCTAATGTTAGCTTTAATCCTGTTATCCTTAGCATTATGCTCCCCTTATCACTTAAAGACTGTCTGATACAGATTATATTTTACAGTTATTCAAAAAGCAATAATTGGCGGTACTTTATCCATACCCTCTAAGATAATAGAAGGATCTACACATTTACACCAAGTTAGTAGGTGCTACGTTAGCATTTGCCTGAATTCAGCTGCTTTGGTCAGCGGAGCTCGGCAAGCTTTATTTTCACAAACATAGGCAGCAGCTTGTTCATTTACCGGTTGGTATTCTAGCACAAAGGGAACAGTTTTAGTGATATCCGCGGTTTCAGGTGATACATATAGACTTACCGTATAGGGTAAAAACAGCTTGAAGAAAAAAGCTATAACCTACCGGATAATCTACAATCTCACGACCAAAAGCACGAAACAGCTGTTGAGCCTTTTCTTCTAACTCTATATTACCTGTAAACTCAGCTAGATAGAGTAAATTTTGTGCAGCCACAGAATTTCCCGAGGGGATTGCGGGATTGCCCCATCATGTACATCCTTCGAACGAATGGGTAGTTTCTCAGCATCTTCGCCTGTCATAAAGAGTCCACCGTCCTCTTTGTCCAAAACAGAGTAAGCATTTGAGAATTCAGCTCCAAGGCTTTCTCTAGATAAAAAGGGCGATATGTTGCCTTATACAGCTCAATGAGGCCCCAGGCTAAAAAGACATAGTCATCAAGATAAGCAAGATAGGTGGCCTCACCATCACAATAGCATGCCAAGAGGCGTCCATCATCTCTTTGTATCTTTTCGAAAATAAAGGTTACTGCTTTCTCTGCCGCCAAGAGATATTCGGAGTTATCCAGTATACGAGCTCTGCCAACCATTTCTTATCCGTGGAATATCGAGAAACACCAAAGCCCACATGGTCAAAGATGCCCCCTTTATACATGTGTCCAAAACCTCCATATCGCTTATCAAAACTCTTCATTAATACAACATAGGCTTTATCTAACACTTTGTACTGCAACTCACCATCTCTTGCAGTCATATTGTTTTCTTTAATTGACTCAAGAATATCTCGTCCTGTCTCTATTAGAGTTTCGGGGTCCTCTCTCCATCTTTCGCGCACCTGTTGCAAAATGTCCATAAGCCCCGGCATACCGTACCTCGAATACTTCGGGAAATATGTTCCGGTAAAGAATGGGTTCTTCTCTGGTGTCATTATAACGGTCAGTGGCCAGCCGCCCTGTCCTGTCATGGCCTGACAAATATTCATGTAAAAATTATCTATATCCGGTCTTTCCTCACGATCAACCTTAATAGAGATATAACTTTCATTAAGAATAGCAGCAACCTCTTCATCTTCGAAGGATTCACGTTCCATTACATGACACCAATGGCATGTGGAATAGCCAATAGATGGGTTTTCCCCTTTTAGCCCTTGTACAGACACATCTTCGATCCGGTGGTATCTTTGGTTTCTTTGACATAAATATGCCCCCCTTGAGTAGACAGTTTTGTTATTTTAACTGTCTACTCAAGGGGGGCATATCAACTAATTACCTAAGGGTGTTTTTTAGAATGTGCGTGTTTATCTTTAATTTATTTGATCTCTATTATTTCCATCATTTCCCAATTTCCGCCTGCTTGACCTGGAATTTTACAGGAGAATTGCAAATCCTTTGCTCTTACTACCATCTGGACCGTTAATCCCGGTTCATTTTGCAATTTGTTATAGATTACTTGTCCCAGCTGCTTAACTAAGATGTTCTGCGGTCTAAAGCTCATAGGCCAAGCAAAGGGATTTATGGTCCCAAGTTTATCACTTAATTTAATCTCCGCAGGATACTTGCTTTTGTCAACTGTGAAATTAACACCGTCATCAAATTCGCTGTATTGCAGTGTCCCCTCTAAAGTGAATTCCCCTGCCAAAGTTAAATCAAGGGTAGCATCGTTTTCATAGCCTTTAAATGAAATCTTTTGGATTGTCCCGCCCGCAAAGGATGAGCCTTCTTTTAAATCCTTGATATCGACGACACCTTGTGATTGGGAAGCCGCATTGCCACCTGTCCCACTCTGTGTATCAAGGGGTTTCACTTCAAAGCTCATGGTGCTTATGTTAAAAGTGTAATGTTCCTTCTTTTCGATGGTATCTTTTCCGGTTTTATTGTCATGCTTGGTTAAAGTGTACATGAAATTCGTCAAGGGACCATCTATTGTTCCGTTTTCCTCAAATTGTGCGTCGGGGAATGAAACGGTGTGGGTAATATCAAGATTCTCTAAAGCTCTAACCATTACTGACCCATTATAAAGATAGAGACTCAAATACTCCATTTGCTCGCCGGTACCGCCGGTCTCCTGCGTTACAGCTAAAAATCCGTCTTTAAATTCAAGAGCGTTTTTATACTTTGCTAAAGGAATATCGGAAGGCACCTGTTTGTATTCACCACTGTCACCACTGATAATTTCTATTTTTTCTAGCCAAGTATCCCCTCCTTCCCCTAAAATCACAGCCTCCGGACTGCCATCCTTCGTAATGTCAAAATAATAAATATCCCAAACATCGAAATTGTTTCTTGCGACATCCGTAAGCTCTTTTTTGACGAAGGCATATAGGGCCTCCTTATCTTTTACATCAATGGCCTTTTGGGTAGCCTTTTGCTCCGCTTCAAGCTCTGCCCTGATCTCTTTCCTCAGTTCTTCTTCACTTTTTTGCGGTGTTTCTTTTGCACCACATCCTGCCATAACAGTTAATAATACTCCGAAAATTAATCCTAGAACCAAAAGTCTTTTCATAATTATTCCCTCGTCATTCCTTTTAATTTCACTTCACAGCCCTGGCCTGTGCCTTCAACTCTTTTACTTTTCCATTCGTACCACAGCCTGCAGCAATACCTAAAATAAATACTATTGTTAATAATAGACATAACATCTTCTCATAACCAACAATTACCCCCCAATGATTTTTTTGTTTATATTATTTTTTGCTGATAACCATACCTCTCACATGTCGTACGATAACCCTCCTAAAATCTTTCATAACCACTTTTAAGCCATTATTTCCTATAATACTATCCTAAAATACCATATTTCCACATGATAAGTATATAATCTAACCAATTTGTTAGATTTATCAGTTATTTAAGCCTCTTTTACACCAATCAAAACTTCGATATTAACTGTTCATCGCATATGTACACCGGTTAAACTAACTAGCTGTACCCAATAGATAGAAAGAACCAGTCTACGGGATTGTATTGGTGTGGAGAAGATAAAGTATCGCACAGGTTGATTTTTTCACCCTATATTAACTATAAATCCATTGAATTACTTCAGCCACTGGTTAAAATATAAGTGAGGTGATCAGAATGAAGGAAATAAATATTGCAAAAGTAATTGTTAATAAGCGTAAGGAAAAAGGTATCACACAAGATGAACTAGCAAATTATATGGGGGTTTCTAAGGCATCTGTTTCCAAGTGGGAGACGAGCCAAAGCTATCCTGATGTGGCCTTTCTCCCGCAGTTGGCAGCGTACTTTAACATCAGCATTGACGAATTGATGGACTATCAGCCCCAAATGACAAAAGGGGATATTCGTAAGCTGTACCGGAGCCTGTCAGCGGATTTTGCGTCAAAACCTTTTGATGCGGTGATAGAAGACTGTCACAAGATCATAAAAAAATACTTTTCCTGCTTTCCCTTGTTGTTACAAATGGGAATACTGCTGCTTAACCATGTAAGTCTGTTAAAGGACCCGAAAGAATCGGCGTCTTTAATTAAAGAGGCAATGTCTCTTTTTATTCGGGTCAGGGAGGAAAGCGACGATGTGTCACTGACAAAGCAAGCTTTGTTTATGGAAGCCCTGTGCTGCCTTGCCGTTGGTGATCCAAATGCTGCGCTGGTACTACTGGAAGGAAAAATCGGACCTGCTATGCCTCCCGAATCTATTTTAGCTTCCGCTTACCAAATGACGGGGCGTGTTGAGGATGCAAAATCCATTTTACAAGTCGGGATTTATCAGAATATAGTTGTCCTGTTCAATTTTTTCCCCGCTTACCTGACGTTATGTGCTGATGTTCCTGCAAAATTCGACGAGATGCTGCGGCGCGCACTTGCTATTGCGGAAGCGTTTGACATGAGACACCTGCACCCTGGCGTCACAGTCGGCCTTTATATATCTGCTGCACAGGGATATATTGCACAGGGAAATCATGATAAAGCGTTAGAGATGTTACAACAATACACAGAACTTGCCATAAGCAATATATATCCTTTACGTTTGCAAGGAGACGCCTTTTTTGACCTGTTGGATAGCTGGCTTGAAAATTTGGATTTGGGTACCGATCTTCCTCGAGATGAAAAAACGATCAGACAAAGTATGGCGGATGCGGTTATTCATAATCC
>PHAD01000038.1:21828-24176 GCA_002841595.1 Firmicutes bacterium HGW-Firmicutes-12 | reverse complement strand
CGTTGGACGAACGGGGATAGCTTGGTAATTATATCGGCATTAGTCGGTACGTCCCAAGAAGCCCCCACCTCTTAGGTGGGTGGGAGTATGTCACTAATCTTATTTTTGATAGCTTATAACCTCTAAAAGAGCTGCTTCTGCACTCTCTATATGCTCGTGAGCCGCTCGCTGGGCCCCCTCTACATCTCTGTTAGCAATTGCCTCTACTACTTCCCTATGCTCACCCAGTGCAAATTTCATTCTACCTTGTACAGCTAATGTTGTGGTTCTGAATCTCTGAACCTGATCTCTGAGTTCTTTAACCATTACCAAAAGACGACTATTTCTGGAGGCATTGAAAATAAGCTCATGGAATTTCGTATCAGCCTCTATTGTTTTTAGTAAATCACTAGTACCAAAATGACTAGCCTCCATAGCAAGATTAAGCTCCATTTCCTCAATCTCTTTATCTGTAGCTCTTTGTGCAGCCAGTTCCGCCGCTAACGATTCTAGAGCTCCTCTTATCTCAAAAACTTCATTTATATCTTTAATAGATAAACCAGCTACATAGGCCCCTTTTCGCGGAATCATGACGACATAACCTTCCAGCTCTAGCCTGCGTATGGCCTCCCTCACCGGAGTACGACTTACCCCCATTTCATCAGCCAAATCCATTTCCATAAGTCTTTCCCCTGGTTTAAGAACTTGATTCGTAATCGCATCCCTTAGCGACTCATAAACCATCTCACCAAGAGGTCGAAAGGAATCCAGTTTAATCCTTAATGAGGTTCTTTTAGTCATTTTCATCTCCTCCAACTACTTAATTTTAACAAGATATATATCAAAGTATTATGTCAACCTATTATAGGTACGCCTATCTTTTTTATTAGGCTAGCATAATACTCAATAATTTCTCGCCTTCTGACTATTCCTATAAAAACACCATCATCATCCACAACAGGTACAAAATTTTGTGTTACAGCAAGATCAATCAAGTTCTCCATCCTTGCATCAATATTGACAGGCTTATTCTGTCTAAATCTAGGTACGTCCGCAAGCGGTATCTTATGAGTATTCTCAAAACTAAGACCGGGTGTATTCTTTATTTTCCACAAGAGATCCCCTTCAGTTAATGTTCCCACATATTTCCCTTCCTCATTCACAAGAGGAACCGCTGTATAGCGATGATACTCCATCTTTTCAAGAGACTGCCGCATCGTAGCATTATGTGAAAGAACAACTACATCTTGCTTTGGAACTAGGAAAAAAGAAATATTCATAGACTTTATGCCGTCCTTTCTATCGGTATTAAAGCTGTTTATAAAACTGTATAGTTATATTATAAACTTAAAAGCAAAAATACGAAACATGCACCAAGCAGCTCCCATTTAATAAATTAGCAGCTGGTCGGTGCATGTTTTTAGAAATCTATTCTACTCTAAATCTTTATCCGCTTTTTTCTCAAGTCTGTTTAACTCTTCCTTAACAGTATTTAGTTCGTCTTGAAAATAAACGACCATATTTTGTAAATAGTTTTTTTGTGTTGTAGCGTTTACCTTTCCAGCTTGCACCCTCGCGTTAGGCCAGAAACAACGACCCCTGCCTCTACCATAGCCTAAACCACGGCCTGGCGCAATAGTATTAGATAAGCCTGCAGGAGCACAAAAGCCCATTCTTCTCCCGGTCATCGTTCCCTGACCGCTAGGACCAGTTCCATCATACCCTGGCATAATATAGACCCCCTTTCATTTTTAAATAATTTTTAACAAGGCCTTGTGGACATATGCCCATTATTATGTTATACTATTTTTGAGCATATGTCAATTACTATTGGGTTACAAAGATATTATAAGGAGGTAAATTAATGAAAATAGGAATTAGTACTAAAGACAATAAACTGGAAAGTTCCCTTGATGAACGGTTTGGACGGGCCCCAGGTTTTATTATTTATGATTTAGCCTCTGAGACATTTTCTTATATTAAGAACGAACAAAACCTCACCGCGGCACAAGGAGCTGGTATTCAAGCAGCTCAGAACCTAGTAAATTCAGGTGCAGATGCCCTTATAACTGGAAATGTAGGTCCAAAAGCATACCAGGTTCTTTCCGCTGCCGGGATCGAAGTATATCTAGCAGCAAATATGACAGTAAATGAAAGCATTCTCAAGTTTAAAAAAGGACAGTTAGAAAAAGCAGCTAAAAACAATGTTGAAGGACATTGGGTTTAGAAAACGAAAGGACAAAGAAAATATGAAAATTGCCATAGCTAGTGGTAAAGGAGGAACAGGTAAGACTACAATATCCACAAACTTGGCCTTCTATATCAAAAATTTTACGGATCAGGATGTCACTCTACTCGACTGCGATGTT
>PHAD01000038.1:0-21791 GCA_002841595.1 Firmicutes bacterium HGW-Firmicutes-12 | reverse complement strand
AACTGTCATCTCTTCCTTAACTCCATATTGCAAGAAGTTCAAAGAGTAGTCTTATCTGTTCCAATAATCAATCAGGATCGTTGTATCGGTTGCGGAAAATGCAGTGAAATATGTCAATTTTCAGCAATTGCTTGTATAAAAGGAAAGGTTTTGCTTTTCCCCGAACTTTGCCATAGCTGCAATGGCTGCATTCTCACTTGCCCTACCGCCGCCCTCGCCGAGGGTGAACGTGAAATAGGAACAGTAGAAATTGGTGATAGCAATGGTATTACAACAGTATTTGGTAGTATGCGGATCGGAGAAGCCATGTCACCTCCACTCATCAAGGCAGTAAAAAGCTATGCAAAACAAGAGGGCTTTTACTTAATTGATTCTCCACCCGGAACTTCATGTCCAGTTATTCAGGCTGTAAAGGACTGTGATTTTATCTTGCTTGTTACTGAACCTACACCATTTGGTCTTAATGACCTTATACTCGCAGTAGAAATGGTTCGTAAACTTTCTCTTCCCTTTGCTGTCGGAATAAACCGTACTACTGTTGGAGATAAAAAGGTTTGGGAGTACTGCAGTAAAGAAGGGATTCCAATTATCTTAGAAATACCAGAAGACAAAGATATTGCTAAGACATATTCTCGCGGCCACCTAATCTTAGAGGACCTCCCCCATTACAAAGAAAGCTTTGATAAGCTTTACCAACACCTTCAGGAGGTGATCCCATGTTAAAGGAATTGGTGGTTATAAGCGGTAAGGGCGGAACAGGAAAAACCAGCATTGTGGCTTCCCTAGTCTCTCTGTTAGATAACAAAATTATGGCTGACTGCGATGTGGATGCTGCTGATCTCCATCTTGTGCTGCAACCCGAAATAATGGAAACAATAGAATTTTGGAGTGGAAAGACCGCTTCAATAGATCAAGAAAAATGCAGTAAATGTGGAAAATGTCTGGAGCTATGCCGCTTTGATGCTATAAGCAAAGACTTTGTTATTGATCCAATTGCCTGTGAAGGCTGTGGGGTCTGTGCATATTTTTGTCCAAATAAGGCTATTGAATTCAATGAGAATTTATGTGGACATATCTATGTTTCGAAGACACCTCATGGTTCGATGATTCATGCTAAATTAGGTATAGCAGAAGAAAACTCCGGCAAGTTAGTCACTCAGGTTAGAGCACGCACCCGTGCACTCGCTGATGAAGAAAAGGTCAATACAATCGTTGTGGACGGTCCTCCAGGATTAGGCTGTCCTGTTATAGCCTCCATCACTGGTGCTAGCATAGTCTTAATTGTTACCGAGCCAACTATGTCGGGTATTCATGACCTAGAGAGAGTAATCGAACTAACCAGACATTTTCGCATCCAAGCTGCAGTCTGCATCAATAAATGGGATATTAATCCTGAAATATCAGAGTCAATAGTTAATAACTGTCGACAAATGAATGTTGCTGTTATTGGGCAAATCCCATATGATAATAATATTACCAAAGCCCAAATTCAGGGTATCAGCCTTATTGATTATAATCCTACTTCACCTGCAGCTATCGAATTATTCAAGTTAAGTGAGCAGGTAAGTGCTCTACTAGACAATAACTAAATTTGTCTAACATTACTTATGAGTTATATAGTTTTTGTTTATATAAAATATTGACAAGGAGAGGATTAAAATGATTATAGCTATGCCAGTAGTAAATAACCAGCTTTGTATGCACTTTGGTCACTGTGACACCTTTGCTTTTTATGAGGTAGATGAAAAAGAGAGAAAAATCATTAAAAAAACAATGATAACTCCTCCCCCCCATGAACCTGGTATTCTGCCACCATGGATAAAAAGCCAAGGCGGTGACCTAGTAATCACAGGAGGTATGGGACATAGAGCACAAAGCCTCTTCCAAGAAGCGGGTGTTAACGTCATGGTCGGAGCATCCCCCGCTGATCCTGAAGAAATTATACTAAGCTACCTTAATAACACCTTACAAGTTGGTGCAAACGTCTGTGACCACTAGTAAACATTGGAGCTAATGATAAATATTAGGAAAAATCAAAAATGCTAAGAACAGATCTTTAAAGCATAAAGAGCATAACAAAAACAAAAAGATGGTTTCCTTCGAGAAACCATCTTTTTGTTTTACAAAGTTTTTATTTCTATTGCTATTATTATTCTATTCACTTTAGTATGTTTTCTTCTATAACTTTTTGTATTTTCTCTTTAGAATATGGTGACACATTTATACAGCTAGCGGCATCATCAAGTATACTATTGAGATCATTCAATTTAATATATTCTTTAAATTTATCTTTCCGCTCTATTCCTAACGCATACGCCAGTAAACTTATGTAGTTTATTATATCATAGCTGTAGTTATGTTCGGCCTGAAGGAATAGCTTATGACAGGCATGGCACACATCTACAAGTATCTGTGCATTTGTCTCAGCAGCTTCTTTCAATCTATCATTTTTCATAATATCCATAGTTTCTTTAGAATAATTCTGCGCTCCAAGCCCGCAGCATACAGTATTTTCACCGTGTCGCTTCATTTCAACAAGATTAACACCAGGCAGACGCTGTAAGAGTTCCCTAATTCCATGCACATCAAGTCCTAAAAAAGATGACTTACAGGCTTCATGCAGTGTAACCTTTTTGTTAATTGAGTTCTTCAATTCCAGTTTATCCATATTATCGGCTATAAATTGAGCCACAGAAACAACTTGGAAAGGTAAATCTATAACTTTTGATATTGTAGTTTCAAAATTGCATAAACAGGTTGGACACCATACAATTACTGTTTCCGGTTGATATGCTGACAATTCTACTAGCAATTCTTCCATTACTTCTTGAGCCCGGGGGATATCACCATTGAATAGCTGAACCCTCCCGCAACAATTGTCTAGTCCTGGATGAAATGCGCACTCATCAGTAATTAGCCCCAATATATCAATTGTGCTTAATATCTTTTCAGGCTGATAATACACGTTACATCCAGGAAAAAAAACGTACTTTGTCTTTTTTTTCTCAGACTTATGAAATATTTTTTGATAGTCTTCTTTGGACAGCTGTATACTTGCTAAAACCCTTTGAGGTGTTTTTATATCTTCCGGATCGTTATATGGTAGCTTTTTGATATTTTTTCGCCTGTAATCCCACTTAATAAGCTCATTTACTAGTAAAGGGTTAAGACCCTGCGGACAATTATTAACACATTTAAAGCATTGCAGGCACGAAAAGCCCTTCTCATATACTAGGTCATCTTGTTTACCTTCTTTTAGAAATGTGAGTACTTTATCTTGAGCTTCAAAAGGTAATAAATCCTTTAGAATATGCCCCTTCAATGAACAATCCTGTAAACATAGTCCACATTTACTACATTCAGCGATAATTTTGGTTCTGTTCTTTTCATAATACTTTACTAACTCTATCTCTGCCATATAATTATCAACTCGCTTTAGATCATTCATTGAGCTGTTTTCCTACGTAATCCTCGCCACATTTTGGACATTTGTTTGCCTTGTGACCATGACCATGCTGACCCTTAGGTTTACCGAAATCAAAGCCACAACCTTTGCAGCTCTGCCAATTCTCCGCCAAACGATAGTTTCCACCTTCAATACGAATCGCTTTACCTTCAATTAGTGCATGCGCCAGTTTATTTCTAGCCACCGTAAGAATTCTCTGAAATGTGGGTCGTGATATGTTCATTCTTTCGGCACATTCTTCTTGTTCTAGACCTTCCATATCTTTGAGACGGATTGCCTCCACCTCTTCCACACTTAGGATCAATTCCTCCAATAGCCATTTAGGTATTCCCGCAGGTTTAAAATATGTGAATTGCGGTTCATATTCTACACGGCGAAATTTTGGCGGTCTCGGCATATTAACCACTCCATTCAGCACATTGCTTAGGATTTATCTATTAAAACATCTATATTAAGGAAATTTACACTTGCCGACTCTTCAATTTTCCCTTCATCTCCGTACCCACTAATATCGGTTTGAAGAGGAATTATACCCAACATTGGTACATTTAAGTCCTCACTTAATTGTTTGGTTTTCCCCTCACCAAAAGGATATATTTTTTTACTGCAGCCGGGGCATTCCATAAAACTCATGTTTTCCACTATTCCTAATAAGGGGATATCCATCTTTTCCGCCATTTTAACTGCTTTTTTTACTACCATCATAGCTAAATCCTGTGGAGAGCTTACTATAACTACACCATCAAGCGGTAATGTCTGCAGCACAGTTAGAGGAGCATCTCCTGTTCCAGGTGGAAGATCAACAAATAGGTAGTCCAAATCCCCCCAGATAACCTCTTCATAGAACTGTTTTATTGCCCCTGAGATAATCGGTCCACGCCATATTACCGGCTCGTCCTCATTCTGCAGCAATAAATTGATAGACATAACCTCTATCCCTTCCTTGCTACGTATTGGTAAAATCCCCATTTCTGTACCCTGAGGATTTCCACTTAGCCCAAATAGTTTAGGTATACTTGGTCCAGTTATATCAGCATCAAGTATCCCGACTTTGAAGCCTCTCTTACGAAACGCAACTGCTAAAAGTGCTGTTACAGTTGATTTACCAACCCCACCTTTACCACTCATGACTGCAACTACATGCTTAATCTGATTAAGTTCAGATGCTTTCTTTCCTTGCTCACCCGAGCAGCTTCCTTGTTCTTGTTCTGCACAACCGCTGCAGATACCGTCACACTCTGCCATTACTAAGCCCTCCTTGTTTCTTTCTCTACTTTTATCCTATAGCTAACCGCAACTAGCTTACACCCATTTTGGTCATATGTCAATAACGTTACGGTAAGAAATTAATAACAATATCTACTATTTCGGGTCTATTCCCAAGTCGAATTGGAGGTCCCCAAGTCCCAAAACCAGAAGATACTATAGCATGCAGAGTACCTTTATGCATAAGTCCATAATCAACCTCAAACATAGCTTTAGTTATATAATTAATTGGGAAAAGCTGTCCTTTATGGGAATGACCCGATAGCTGTAGGTCTATACCATTAGCAACTGCTTCGTCAAACTGATTAGGTTGGTGGTTCAATAGTAATAATGGCAAATTAACATTTACACCCTCTAGAACCTGCTTTAATCCTCTTGGCTCTTCTTTGCTCTCATAATATACACGTGATTTATCATCAAGTCCTACAATATAAAAACTATCCGCAATTTTCACATACTCATCACGGAGAACTCTAATCCCAGCCTGCTCCAAGTAACGAACTACCGTTTCAATCTGTCCTCCAATATACTCATGATTGCCAGGAACAGCATACATTCCGTATTTAGGATTTAATTTTTGGAATGTGGCTGCCATTTCCTGCTTGATAAAAGTTCCCACATCCTCATCAATCACATCTCCCGGTAATAACAGTATATCAGGTTGAAGAGTTTCAACTGCTTCCACAAGTTTTATTAGCCTTCCGTTATGCATGATCTCCCCTAAATGGATATCGGAAATCATTACTACATGTAGCTGCCCTAAAGAGCCAGCCTGTTTAGATATTTCTATATCATAGTGAGTAATTTTTGGGTTGTGAGCATTCCATGTGCCATAGGTAAGAAGAAGTAGTACCAATCCACAACCTATAATTCCTACTATAAAATTCATACTACTAGAAGTCTTCAAGTCTAACGGTAGGAAGTGTAAATATCTATCAACGAGCCTAATTAGATCAAGGATAATAAAAAACTGCAATAAATAGAACATAGCTGCCAACCAGTAAGCACCAATTAAAGTGAGATAGTAGCGAATATATTCCGGAAGATACCCCCCTAGCACACGGGCAACCAAGTATGACAAAGCTACTGACCAAAATAAGCCCCAGTAAGTACTACGTGTTAGCATGGGTATGTATGAACCTAGATATTGCCAGCCCCGCAATCCTATATAGTAATTTATCATACTGTACACTAAAACAAAAATGCTGATAAATATGAGTACCGCAAACCTCATCTAACTGTCTCTTCTTTCTTTGAAAATATTTATCTAACTCACATATTTTCCTTGGTTGTAGAAAGGACTACTATCGTGTTTGTTTTTTTAACCCCGGTGATCTTCTGTAAAACTTCAGCTATATAAATCTCAAGCTTATCTGTATTTTCTGCTGCTATTTTTAAAAGATAATCATATTCTCCGGCAATATGATGGGCCTCAAATATCCAGTCACTGCTTGCTATCAATTCCCGGAAATCGCCTTTTGGTTCGGTATTATCAATACTAATCAGAACAAATGCTAACATATTAAGGCCAATTTTCTTTCTATTCAAGCGTAAAGAATATTGCTTAATTATATTTTCATCTTCAAGCTTTCGTAACCTTTCTGTAACAGCCGGAACAGAAAGTAAAACCTTTTTGCTTATATCCGAACATGTTGTCCTGCTGTTTTCTTTTAACAGCTGGATGATTTTAGTATCAATCTTATCCATATCATCCCGCCTTTATTTTTTAAGTATATTCTACCTTTTTACTTAATACTTGTAAACATATTCCTGTTTTCTCTTAATTTTATTAGTGTCCAACTATTCTTTTTTCAAATAAGCTCTTATTTTCTCCTCATTCCAGCCCAACAATTCCTGTAGAACCCAGCCCGTATGTTCTCCCAACAATGGAGCTGGTTTTTCAATATCTCCAGGTGTGGTCGATAGCTTAATGGGATTTCCAGCTACTCTCATTTTACCGGCTATAGGATGTTCCACTTCAACAATCATATTTCGGGCAAGTACCTGGGGGTCGTTTACAACTTGATCAATAGTATTAATCACTCCAACAGGATGTCCTATCAAATCCATCAATTCAACCCATTCATGAGTATTCTTTGTTTTCGTTATATCGCTAATTATTCTATCTAATTCATCAACATTTTCTACGCGATCTTTATTGGTTTTAAAACGCTGGTCCGCTTTATATTGTTCCATTCCTAAAGCATCACATAGTTTACCCCACAGAATATCGTTGCCACAAGGAATTATTACGTAGTAATCCTTTGTAGGAAAACCCTGAAACGGAGCAATTGCCGGATGGCGAGTACCTAATGGGCCTGGAACCTTGCCCGTAACCTCATAACGAGCAATCGCATTCTCGAGAATAGCGACCTGTGAATCAAGCATCGATACATCCACTTTCTGTCCTTCTCCACTACTACTTCTCACATGGAGTGCCATCATGATGCCGATTGTCCCAAATAACGCTGCCGTGATGTCGCCAACTGATGTTCCCACTCGCACTGGCGGTTGGCCCGCTTCACCGGTAATGCTCATCAAGCCACTCATAGCTTGTGCCAACATGTCATAAGCCGCTCTACCGCTGTATGGACCCGTATGACCAAATCCTGATATCCCTGCATATATTATGCGCGGGTTTACTTTCTTAATCTCAGTATAGCCCATACCTAATTTCTCCATTATACCCGGCCGAAAATTCTCAACAATAATATCAGATTTTTTGACCAGTTCCCAAAATATCTCCATATCAAGAGGGTTCTTAAAATCAAGCGTAATACTTTTCTTGCCGCGATTTATGCTCATAAAATAAGCACTCTCTTCACCAATAAACGGAGAGAACGCCCGAGAATCATCGCCTTCACCTGGTCTTTCTATCTTAATAATTTCAGCGCCCATATCGGCTAAAATCATCGTACAATAAGGACCGGCAAGTACCCGGCTTAAGTCCAACACCCTAATTCCTTCTAATGGTTTCACAATTTATCTCCTCCTATTTTTCTTTAATGCTATATATACTATTATACCTTGTAATAATCAAGTTTTTCTATTACTAGAATTACTCTTTTTCCTTTAATAACCCGTGTTTAAGAAATTCAATCAGCTGTAAAACAGTTCCTTCAAAGCTAAGATTATTGCTTAATATGAACTCCGGTGTCAAAATGGTCTGAATAGAAGAAATAACCAGAGCCGTTATAATACAAGGATCATAATCACGTATAGTCGGAGCTTCGTTTTTTTGTAATATAGCCTGGATAACATGATGAACTCTATTCATACGGTACTCATCAATCTTTTTCCAGAAATGAGGGTAATGTGTACGCAGGTCTCTCATTACAATAGGATTAATTATGGTTCGACCCACACGATAAAAGACATTCATGATACTGCTTAATATTTGCTCAGGCTCGTTGTTAGTAGACAAAATTCCATCTATTTCAGCACCTACACTCGAAAGAAAATTATCTATTACGGCTTCAATTATATCTTCTTTGCTTTGGAAATACCTATAGATTGTTCGCTTGCTCACACCGGCACGGGCAGATAATTCATCCATACTAACTCGATAAAACCCCTGCTGTGTAGCTATTTCACTATATGCAAATATGATTTTTTCTTTAATATTCATATCATTTTCCTCAAACTATTTTTTTACTAAATTTTAACGTACTAATTATTAATAGTATTACAGAAAAGACTAACAGACTAACTACCTGGCCTACTAAATAAGAAAAACCTATCCCTTTTAAAACAATACCTCTAATTATATCCAAGTAATAGGTAAGAGGTATCAAATACCCAAGATAGTAAATGAGCTTAGGCATTGCATCTCGAGGGAACATAAATCCGGATAGCAATATACTGGGTAACAGTACAAAAAAAGCTAACTGCATTGCCTGCATTTGTGTTTTGGCAATATTTGATATCATAATTCCTAATCCTAAAGAGGCAGTTATAAAAAATAATGTTAGTATATAGAGCTGTAAAATACTACCTTTGATAGGCACATGAAATACTATTACTCCTATAATTAAAGCAATCGTAATTTGGATGTAACCTAAGACTGTATAAGGTAGAATTTTTCCCAGCATTAGTTCATATGGTTTTAGAGGCGTCACCATAAGCTGTTCCAAGGTACCCCTCTCACGCTCTCTCACTATCCCCATTGAGGTCAGCATAACCATTGACAGAGTCACCAAAATACCCAAAATAGCAGGCACCATATAATAGGCTGTTATCCCATCGGGGTTATACCAAGGACGTACCCTAATATCATAAGGTGGGCCACTAAAACTAAGTTTTTTGGTGAGCAACTCTTGTGATTTTAACAGACCTATTGAATTAGCAACTGCAATTGCCTGGTTAGACACCATGCTGTCACTTGCATCCACCAATACTTGAACGGGAGCAGACTCACCCCGCCTGATTTTTCTGGCGAAATCAGGGGGAAAGACAATACCCACCTTAGCCTGACCGCTATCAATCATTTCGTTTACTTGTGCATAACCATCCACCGTATACATTACATCGAAATATCCGGACGCGCTGAAGGCCTCTAGGATTTCACGGCTATCAACAGAAAGTGACTGATCAAAAACCACAGTAGGTATATGCTTTACTTCTGTCTGTATGGCATAGCCAAAAAGAAGTAGTTGCACCAGCGGAAGCATGAAGGTCAAGGCTAGAGTCATCCGGTCTCGCTTAATCTGTAAAAACTCTTTAAACAATACAGCATATATTCTATGCACTCTTTTCACCTGCCTTCCTATACCTAGAAAGAGTTACAAAAACGTCCTCCAGGGATGGAGTTATTCCTTTTGGTTTGCTCCCAGTAAAACTTTCCAAATCCTCTTCGTAGCATTCACTCTCAAGCAATACATGGAGTAAGGAACCATGTATATTGCACTCCTTAACATATGGGAGTTTTTCTATGCTACTGATTCTTTCCATAGCATCTTGCAACTTCAATTCTACCAGATATCCTTTTATTACCTTCTTTTTCAATTGTTCCGGCGTATCAACAGCCAACAAAGCTCCTGCTGAAAGAAAAGCAATCCTATGACAACGTTCTGCTTCATCCATAAAATGCGTAGATACCATGACGGTAGTACCAGCTCGAGCCAACTCTTCAATAATGCCAAAGAACATTCTTCTACTGGTTGGACTAACCCCGCTGGTTGGCTCATCCAGAAACAAAATAGACGGTCTTGATATTATAGCGCAGCCTAAGGACAGGCGCTGTTTCCAACCACTACTGAGATTAGCAACCAGTTCGCCTTCTCTCCCAGTTAAGCGGGACATTTCCAGCATTTCCTGGGTACGTGATCTTCTTTCTTTTGAATTAACATTATAAATACCCGCATAAAAATTGAGATTTTCTTCTACAGTAAGATCATCATACAAACTAAATTTTTGCGACATATATCCTATTTTCTTTTTAATCTCTTCGGCCTGTTTATATAAATCAAATCCTAGTATTTCAGCATTCCCTGCCGTAGGCATCAGAATTCCGCATAGCATCCTTATTGCCGTCGATTTTCCGGCACCATTAGGGCCCAAGAAACCATAAATCTCACCACGTTTAATACTAATATTAAGTTTATCTACAGCTGTAAAGGTACCAAATACTTTTGTTAAATCGCGAGTAATAACTACATCCTCCATCAATCCACCTCAGTTGCAGCCAACGAAACAAAGATATCTTCCATCGATGGCAGTATTTTCTGCAATGTATAGATTGTAATTCCTTTTTCTATTAAACTTTCCTCAATAACGGTTGCAACTTTATCTGCCTTTTCTAACACAAGATGATATTTATCACCGAAAAAATAAGCGTCATTAACCCCGGGGATTTCTTTAAATACATGTACATTAGAAATATCAGCTTTAATCTCATACAGTTCATACTTAAAATCGGCTCGTAGCCTATCAGGAGTACCTATTGCATTAAAAACGCCCTTATCCAAAAAGGCCACACGCGTACAAAGTTCAGCTTCATCCATATAAGGTGTAGAGATTAGAATTGTTTTACCTTCTTTATTTAAGCGATAAAGTATCTTCCAGAACTCTTTACGTGACTCCGGATCTACACCGTATGTCGGTTCGTCAAGGATTAGCAACTTCGGTCTTGTTACTAAAGCACAAGTTAACGCAAGCTTCTGTTTCATACCCCCAGATAAATTTGAAGCTAATCTATTTTTAAAACTATATAGCTTGGTAATCTCAAGTATTTCATCAGCTCGCTCTTTGATAACCCTTTTCTCAAGATTATACATAGCTCCAAAAAAGTTGATGTTTTCCATAACCGTAAGATCACCATAGAGACTAAAACGTTGAGGCATGTAACCTATGTCTTCTCTTATTTGGTCTAATTGATCAACTCTTTTCCCCATAATCCATACTTCGCCTTGATCCGGCGTAACTAAACCACTGATTATTCTTATAAGTGTAGTTTTCCCTGCACCATCAGGACCAACAAGCCCGAAAATTTCTCTCTCCTGTACATGTAAATCCATCTCAGTTAGGGCTTGTATAGTATTAAACCTTTTACTTAGTCTGGTTGTGCGTATCATCTTACTGGCCCCCTAAAAAAGTAACATCAGCTGGCATGCCGGGTTTTAGAATACCATCTACACTGCTAATGCTAATCTTCACTCCAAATACTATGTTTGTACGCTCTTTTTTTGTTTGTATTGTTTTAGGTGTGAATTCTCCCTCCGTAGCGATTTCCCTAACTGTACCTTCAAAAGATTGTGAGACACCACTAACAGAAAAAGATACCTTTTGCCCCAGTTTCACTGAAGGGAGATCATCTGTAGGAATATAAACCTTTATCCAGAGGTTTTCAAGGTCGGACAATCTCAATAGAGAAGCTCCCATCTGAACAAACTCCCCTTCTTCATAATTCTTACTTATGACTACACCTTCTATTGGAGAATACAATTGTAAATCCTCAAGAGTAGCCTTAGTAGCCATTAATATGGCTTTATTCCTTTTTACCTCCATGCGAGCTGCTTCTAACTGTTCGGGTCTACTTCCCTCTTCTAACAGACTTAATCTCGCCTCGGCAGCCGCTACCTTGTTCTTGCCAATATCACAAGCTGTGAGAGCCTTTTCATATTCTACCTCCGACAATGCATCGGCTTCATAAAGAGTACGTATTCTTTCTAAGTCAGCCAACGCTTTTTTGTACTCTGCCCTCACAATTTCAACGTTAGCCACAGCCTCATTGATTTCTTGGACCCTTGCCCCGGATACCATATCATTAAGATACACTTCTGCTTTCAAAACACTGTATTCATCACGCTCAAATTGAGCAATAATATCATTACGAGAAAGCTCAGCCAAAAGCTCTTCCTTTTTTACACTGTCACCCGTGTTAACATTAATTTTCTTTATAGTACCGGCTAACTTAGTGTTTAGCGAAACAGTCGTAGCTTCAATAGTACCGGTTGCCTCTATAGCCTCACTATTTGTTGTAAAATAAGTACTATACATCCAGAAAAGACCTGTAAAAAGAATAAGAATAACTAATACTACTATGGCTAATTGCTTTTTCTTTTCCATACATCTAAAACCTCCTGCTTATTTAGCTAGATGGGTATACTATTGTCACAAAAGTAGTTTACTTAGGTTTATTTTAGCACGATATAAAATATTTTCAATCAAAAATAAATAATAACCACCCTTAATGAGGTGATTATTGTCTTATGATCCATCCACGTATCTTTTAGGTGGAAAGCTCTTCCTTTTTATGAGCAAATTCCTTTCTTAATATATCTTTTTCTCTAACCATTTTTTCTACTAGCTGTCCTTGCCAACCTTCATCCTTAATTATTTTTTCTTCTTTTTTATCTATGCTTTTCTTCTTTAAAATATATTTATCTATTGCTAGAATATTAGCTACTGTGAGACTAGCAATTGCTATCCCAAATATTATTATTGCATTTCCAATTTTTCCTAACTCCTCCAAAAAACAAGCCAAAATAAACATAAGAACAACCTGAAATAGAAGAAAAAAATATACACTATTCATACTACAATTCTGCTTTGTCCTATCTCCTATTACAGTACTCAATCGAAAAGGTTTTTCCAGTTCTTTTAATTTTTGCAACTCTAACTTATTCATTCTATAAGATACCTTTGTTTCTCTAATCAAATTCTGCAAACCAGCTATACAAAACTCCTTCTTGTTCCTATACTCCTCTACCTGCTTTAGAATATCCTTTTCTTTTTTGAAATTATCCATACTAACTGTCGTCATTAGCATTTCTAGTAAGCCTTTAAGCTTTGCATTCAAATCATCAGTAAGCTTAACAGGTTGATAAACCATAGCTATCGATTTAGTTATAGGATGGATAAAAATATATCGCATATCTAACAAAAAACCATACCCATATAATAAGTAATCACGACTTATGTTAATACAGTTAATTATACTTTCCATTATCTTGAGTATTTCGTTCAGCATCATATTTTCATGATCATAACAATATTGTTCTAAAGAAAGATGCTCTCCCAGCAGATAACATAGCTCTGTTTGGTTATTTAACTTCCTTTTTTCCACGGGTAATATCTGAGGATGAGGATTATATCTAATCATCTCAATCTGAAAGTCTATAATCTTTGTCTCTTTCTGGAGACTCAACACGAGACATTGTCCATTTATTGTTTTTTCATAGCTTACTTTCATTGTCTCCTCCCTCTTTTAGTACTCCTTGATGTACTTAAGGACGGCATACTTTACAGGGTTGATAGCCTTTTTTCGCCTCTTCAAGGCTTATCGGTATCTTACTTTTACGCAAATAACGACAATTACTTAGATGATATTTCTCACCTGTTCGAGTAATGTATACCGTACTCTCAATTTCATTTTGTAGTGTTTCCAAATAGCCTTTTTCATCTCTATTCGTATAAACCCCATTGCTCCCGTGTAACCAGGCTCGCTCTACTGCTGTGCTCTTTAATAAAACCGTATTATCGGTTAGAAAGGGTAATGGAATAGTAACGTTATATTGTGCTTGAATAACTACATCCTCTTTAGAAAAATCCAGTTCCGGAAATAATCCCGACTCTTGATAACGTGGGTCATCCTTGTTGTTATTATAGCTATTCTTGCTTTGGGGGAGATTTACCAGACATAAGGCCAAATTCTCCGCTTTGAGCTCGTAGGTTTCTAAATGCTTAAAAAGAAGAGTGTCTACCACAACATACTTGCTATCTTCCTGCAAGTCATAGTAATATGCACTCAATTTCTTAATTATGCTGTTCTCTATGCTACTTCGCCCATCTTGTCCAGACAATCCGTTAGTAATTGCCCAAAGCTTACCAAGATTGCCTTCAACAAATCCATCAGCGAATATATCCCCGATATATTCGCCGTATACAGGCAAAAAGCTACTCTCGCGGCCTTTTAATTCCTTTGTTAAGAAAGTATTTTCTTCTCCTTCAGCTAGCAGCTCATCTTCCCATTCATTAAAAAAAGATAAGGGATACGCTACAGCAGCGATTTCACGACCTGTTTCCTTTACAGCATGATCTAATGCAGCCTGGATATAAACAACCTTAAGCATGAATAGAAAGAGTAAAAAAGCGAATAAAAATAGCGGTAAAACAAGAGCTGCTTCAACAGTGAGAGAGCCTTTACTTGTTTGCACCAAAGGGTTCTTTCTTTTCACCTGCATCACCTTTTTCATCTATGCTGTACTTTTGCTTAGTTTCCTTACTAATTTTTTTAATAAGTGTATGAAAAAATGGAACTCTGTACTATTTTGTATTTTCCATCCTGGAAATAATCCCAACCAAGTTTGGCAAAGGTCTGTGCTGGTAAAAACCACAAGTCTATCTCCGCACTGGCCCAAACTATACCCTTACTCTGCAAATCAGCTAGTTCAAAGTCACTATCTTTATATGTCTGTCTTATATTAATTTGGATAAGTTGCCTCATTCGGTTAAGCTGACAATCTTTTTCTTGTAATAACAAAAATATTCGTAAATAGTCAGAATACCTCATCTGGACATTGGGTAGATCAGGAAACAAAGGCACCTCGGCACCGTTATAAATTCGAACAACCTCAGTACAGGCTGCTGTAAAACCTTCAGCTAGAGCATAGACAAGCCTAGCAAGAGGATGAGGTATTTTACTTTCAAGGAAATTCTCGAGAACATTTACGGCGAAACGAAAATACCAAATCCGCTGAAATACCATAACCATATTTGCCAGTTCAGAGGTATTTCCGCAAATAATGTACTCAACCTCTCCTTTGTTTAAAAAATGATTGCGTAAGGTATTGGAAGTAAGAAAAGTATACTTATCCATTATGAATTCCGTTTGATACAGATTATTTCTACTATTGTAAACTAGCTCCTCAATGCCTTTAGTAAATATTCTAAGAAACTCTAAGACCTTCTGCCCTTCTTCAACCACAGACTCCTCTTCCATATCATCATATAATTCCGGGTCAACCATAAAGAGCAACTCACCCTTTTTAGTCATATTTGCAACTATAAGATCATCTACTGGCAAGTCTTTAAATATCGAAACACTATTCAAATGCTCTAGAATACTTTGTTTTCCACTCTCGTTTACCTCAATACCATGTTTCTCATAAGTTAGCGGTAAAGCTAGCTCCTCAAAACCTTCCAGTGTTGCCAGTAAAACAGAAAGATCCGCATCGATTGAATGATTTGGTTTTATTCTTTGCAGAATATCTATCATATTTTGAAGATTATCCCGATATACATTATACCTTTGATTTATTTGACGAGTTTCTTCAAAAAGAGCTTGTCTCGCTATATCCTCTTCTTTTATCTCTTCCACAGCAATTTCATATTCTTTTAGCGCTGGTAACACTCCTGTTTCTAGCTCGCGCAACAGCATCCTCATTTTTAGAATAAGGTCACCAGGCATTTGAAGAATTTCCTCTTTCTTTATACGGTATGTAGAGATAAGTAGAGCCTTAATACTTCTGTTTATTTTAATGCTCTGCTTGTTTAACTCGCTTCTCAAGGTAATAATTTTTTGACCTGACTCCATAAGGGTCGTTTTCTTCTTAAAGTTACTGTCTTTTAATTTATCAATTAGACTTTCTCCTAAAACCAACGGCCCTTTATATTTCATATATTGCAATATCTGTTCTTGAAAAGCGGCATTGTTTAGTAAACTGCTGTTTTCATCTATTTCTGCCTCAATGTTGAAATTATCATATCTAATAATGTTTAATGCGCTTTTTTGCTCTTTTAGATTAACACGCAAATATTTTTCTATCTGCTGTTCCTGCAAAACGGCTCCATAAATACCAAATTCCGCTGCTAAGATTTCATGACTGTCCGCCATTGTCGATCTAACGGCAGAATCAAGCGCATCTTTAAACTGCCGCTCCGCTAATACTATTCTTACTGCATCGACTAGTACACCGGCTAAAACAAGAAACGCCGTAAAGACTATTACCAAAAAGACCGTTATACTACCTCGGTTGTTTTTTAGCACCTCCATATTTTCTTGGTTCTCCTTTAGTAGTCTTAATTCCCCATTATTTCTCCGTTCTTTAATCTGCGGATATACTCCAAGCTCAAATCTACATTCCTTATATATTGTGTTGCACTGATGATAGTTGCAGTACCCGTTGCGCTTAATGTCATAAATTCCTTCCCATCAAAGAAGGCTTTTATACGAGCAAAGGGGACCTTGAAATCCTGTGTTACAGTAACTTGCAAACTAGTTGTTAAAATATCCTTGCTCAGCTTAATAACAAGAGTAGTTCTCTGTGGCTTTATCGGACTTCTAGCCAACCGTTGATATAGATCTGCGCAAATAGCTTTAAGCTTTTCTGTATATGATTCGGGCTTACTCCTTAAACCTTCCATTAATTGCTTCGACTTCTCATTCAAGCCTGTCGCTCCTTCTACAGTATCCTGCAATATTATCTCCTCTTGCGGTTTTATGAATGTATATAATCCCCCATTTTCATTCCACGAAACAGCCGCCTCCTCAGCCGAATCTACGGCTATTTTCATTAGCAAGACTTTGTTATACATAAACATAAGGGTAGATACTAGCACGGATACACAAAGAAGAACCATTGAAAACACTAAAACTGCCTCTATTGTCAGGCTCCCTTTATTATTGAATAATTTCAACATATTAATATCCGCCTATCATTTACTAGAGGGTATCGGGTTTGTTTTTATACTCTCCAGTTCATTCCCAAAAATATTTGCCATGATACTGTCAACAAAATCAAAAATATAACTCCTGAATATTAAGGCAATCCCTACTAATACGGCCAGTATTATGACTAGCTCCACAGTTCCTAAACCATCCTCTTGTTTAAATAGCCTTCTTGCTTTTTGCAGCATTATTATTTCACCTCTTTTTTATTTATTTAATCACAGCATACTTTTAACCTCATACTCCTTGGATAGCTAATATTGCTGGAGCTGAGACAATAAGCAGAATAGCAATAAGCATAAGAAGTAACGGAAACAACATCTTGGTAGATGATTCTTCTCCCATTTTTCTCGCAGTAAGCTTACGAGTTTCCCAGCATTCAGCAGCTTGAACACGTAATATTAGAACTAGTTCAGCATTTCCTTTTTTCATGTTTTGTAATATCAAGGTCACGAACTTATTGATTTCAGGCACCCTGCATCTTCGAGCAAACCCTTCGTATGCCTGAAGAATTGAATTACCCGCCTGTATATCGAATAGACTCTTATGAAGCTCCTTATTTAGAGGAGTCTTCTTCTCACTATCTCTCACAATCTTTTCCCAGGATCTAGGTACAGTCATACCGGCACCCAGTAGCAAGGTCATCTTATTCAAAAAATCAGGGAATTCAGCTTGTAATAATAATCTCCTTCTTTTAATTCTCTTTTGTAGTTCGTAATCCGGCAGAAAAAAAAGCCCGATTGTCATGGTTAAACAAAACATAACAATTACTGCATCTAACTCCGCATTACTTAGCGTAAAAAAAATGGAAATTATTAAGCCGGCTAAAAAGTATATAATCCTAAAGGCATAGTGCAACCGTAAATACTTCCCAATATCTTGTCCACCATGTATCTCAACCAACTGCCACCTTAGATTCCTGTTAAAAGAACTAAGTTTGTTAAAACGGCAGAGATCTAAAATAAGCAATCCCACCGGCAAACACTTTTTCAAGGAATAATCCACGTCCTCAACTAAATGTAGATACTCTTTGTATTTTGAAAATTTATATTTGGGATTATAAATCATTTTCATTTTCAAACCTCAATATTAGTAATTCTCTTAGAAATAAAGTATGCGGCGGCCAGTAAAAATACCGCAACTGTCATAACCATTCGTCCGAATATGGTTTCAAATACTGGTGTCATATAATCACCCGTGCTCCATGTAAGTAAGAGAATAAGTAGCACAGGCATTATATTTAAAACTTTTTGTTCGAATTTCCTTTGTGCTAACATCGTGTTTATTTCTTCTTTTATGCGTAATTTCTCTCCGATAACATTCGAGGTATTAATTATGATTTCTACCATATTTCCTCCACTTCTGTTTCCTACAGCAAATACATCCACAAAGCTTCTGATATCATCCAAGCCAGAACGCTCTGCAAAATCCCTCAGCGCTTCCTCGACGGTTACATTCATTTCAATTCTAGTTACGATTATCATAAACTCTTTCACAATATATGAATCAATATCAGGGTAAAGAAAGTAAAGCTCTTGCGCCGTGTCTTTAAATGCACTTTCCACCGATTTACCGGCAGATACTGAAGAAGCAAGGGAGTATAGAGCATCCCTAAACTGCAAGCCGAGCATATTTTTTCGTTTAACAAGTAGCTCTTTACTCCTTAGACGCGGATAAAAGACTGCCAAGCACGATACAGCTAATGAGATAAACATACTATGGTAGAATACGAAAGCTAAGCAGAACAAAAATACTGCAGCTCCAAAAGTATATAGTATTCTTTCCGTGGCACTCATTATGTAACTTCTATAATCAATACACCTCGTTTTGTTTCCCATCCTCACACCCCTTAGCCATATCCTGTAAACCTGCCATTCTAAATTTTTGGGTATTAATAAGACTGTTTCTGGTTCTGTGCA
The DNA here is from genome assembly GCA_002841595.1 of Firmicutes bacterium HGW-Firmicutes-12. GTDB lineage: Bacteria > Bacillota > Peptococcia > DRI-13 > PHAD01 > PHAD01. The sequence goes on along the minus strand of PHAD01000038.1, from coordinate 2,971 downwards.
GTCTTCCGATTATTTCCCCTTCAGATGTTTCTCTTTCTTCTCTAAATATAAATAGGGGGTTAAGCTCTATAGAACCATTTTTGTAGCCAACTACTTCAGTTATCTCCAATACTCGTCTTGATTTGTCACGTAGTCTTCCCAAATGAATCATAACGTCGAGAGCTGAAGCTATCTGTTGCCTAATCGCTTCTAATGGTAAGCTTGCACCCATCAACACCATTGTTTCCAACCTTCTCAACATATCCTCCGCAGAATTACCATGTCCTGTAGATAAAGAGCCATCATGTCCCGTATTCATCGCTTGTAACATATCGAGTGCTTCTGGTCCTCGCACTTCTCCTACAATTATTCTATCCGGTCTAACTCGCAAGGACATCTTAATCAAATCTCGGATAGTTACCTGCCCTTTTCCTTGGGTGTTGGCATTTCTTGTTTCTGTCCTGACCACATTTTTTAATGATTTTAACTGGAGCTCTGCCGAATCTTCTATTGTCACAATCCTCTCGTCTGACGGAATAAAATTAGCCAAAGCGTTTAGGAATGTCGTTTTACCGGACCCCGTTCCACCACAAATAAATACATTGAAACGTGCTTCAACCATCGTACGAAGAAGCATGGCACCCTCTTTTGTCAATGAACCTCTCTTAATTAGTTCTTCAACAGTTAGTGGTTTTGACGGAAACTTCCGTATCGTCAAGACTGGCCCTTCAAGAGCAATTGGTGGGAGAATTACACTAACGCGCGATCCGTCTTTTAACCTCGCATCAACCAAAGGAGTAGCCTCATTTACTGCTCTGTTTACCTTAGCCACAATCATCTGTATCATATCTTCAAGTTTTTCTCGGTTTTCAATAACAATATCCGTTTCACTTATCCTGCCATTTTGTTCTATGAAAACGTGCTGTGGTCCATTTACCATAATCTCAGTAATGCTTTCATCATCTAGAAGTGGCTGCAGAACTCCTAGTCGACGCATTGCGTTAAAAACCTGTTTAATGAGCTCTTCTCTTTCTGCAAGATCCAAATAAAACTCTTTAGACTTTTCAAAAACTATCCTCGTAATAATATCTTCTATCTCAACATCCTCCGGTTCTCTGCTAAGGTCTAATCGACTACTAACAATATTCTTTATTTCTTTTATTAACTCTGTTTGCTTAATCAATTCTTTGCCCTTTCTGTATATAGGTATTTATTATTTAATTGAAACTCTATGCTATGGATAGCCGTACCTAAAGCACAGTTTAGATCAGGCCTTAATTTACTACCGTGACTTATCATTAAACCTGTTACTTTAGGAACTCTAATCATAATATTTTTACCACAGTATTTATCTCCCTCTTCAGAATTCGGGCTCCCCTCACACTTATTCATAACAATATGAACTTTATCCAGAATGTGATAGTGTTTGCTCTTTTCCAGCATTTCAAATTCATTCAAAATAATACTTGTTTTAAGTTCTGATATTTCTTCGTGAGTACATACCATCAATATTTCGTCAGCCGCATCTAACACCGCAAGATTATTTTGTTCAATACAACTAGACATATCGATAAATACATTGTCATACTGTCCAGTTCCCACAATCAACTGAATTAGCAAACCAATTTCTTTACTAAGACTCTCTTTTATATCTAAAACACTGGTCGGTTGTTTAAAAAAGCTTATCCCGTAATGGGGATCTATGCATTTGGCCGCTTCAATTATAGTAGTAATATTACCTCTAGTCTGTTTTAAATAATAAAGCACATTAGATAAGCTATTCTCCTGTACCCCATCAAAGTAAAGATAAGTTGAAGCAGTATTCTCAAGATTAAGATAAAATACACTTTTTCCTTCCCAGGCCGCCTGAATACTTAAAGCTACCGCAATTGTTGTTTTCCCAGCCCCTCCAAGCGGCGAATATATAGCAATAGCCTTAGTCCTTTTTCCCTCCGTAGGAATAATACAATGCTGCGGGTTATTTTCAGCGTATATTCTTATAACTTGGTTCAACAATACCGTACCGCATTGATACTTATTAATAACTCCTTGGTTCTTTTGTTTCTCTTGGTTCTTTTGGTTCAATTGGTTCTCTTGGTTCAATTCTTTTCCTTCAGTTAAGGTTATTACGATTCCAATTTCCATGCTTTTCCTCGCGGGTATTGCTAAACCTTCCTCCAATAATAGTATGTCTACCCTTGTGTTCATGGGCTCATTTTCGCCATAAGACAATTCTTCAGACCATGCCACTACTTCAAATCTTTGTGAGCAGTTATGAATTAGGTAATCAGTCAAACATTTGCTATATTCTTCATCTCTAACGAAAATTAGCATTTTTATTCTGCTCACCCTTAGGCCTCCTACACAAAATAACTCAATATTCCTAATTATTACATATTTTTACTTTATATGCTTTTTATTCTACCTGTATCTATTTTTTTCCTTCTTTTTAAATTGTATCTTTACATTTTTTTCTATTTTTTTCTATGTTTCACAAAATTAAACTCTTGTATTAAAATATAAGAGTTTATCACAACTTCGTGGACAAAAGCATATATTGAATTAGGAACCTATTTCACTCATGTTATACCTCTTTTTGGAAACAGCCTTTATTCACTAAGGGCTGTTTTTTATGAACACTTTACTTGAGTTTGTCATATAACTATATTAGGCTAATACCTAATTAAATAAGGAGGAAAGAGTTATGGAAGAGAGCACTATTACAGGTGGTTGTTATCCTAAAACCGGATTCGGCGGCGGTTGGTTTATAATTTTCATAGTAATACTATTAATAGTATTACTGCCTGGAGTTTGGTTTGGATTCCGTCCAGGCATTGGCTGAAATTCAAACACTGCCCATTTTAAACATAACTAAATAGACGGAGTAATTATACTCCGTCATTGTTTTATCCCCCAATCTTGGCAAGTATTGGTTGATAATATGTAGTTTTTTACTGACCATAGTTCTCTTTTACCCATTTTCTTACCTTAC
>PHAD01000037.1 GCA_002841595.1 Firmicutes bacterium HGW-Firmicutes-12 | reverse complement strand
AGTGGTAAGAAACCGAATATGAAGGTAACACCCCAAGGTTACCTTTTGGCAGGGAAATCCGCTCTCTTACTCAACAACACTAACGACGCAGTCATGCAGCTAACCTTTGCTGAGAAATATTCTCAAACCAAGCCGTTGGCTCAAGTTCTCCTGGCACTAGTATATGAAGGAATTGATGGGCAAAAGCATTTATCTTATTTTGATCAATATGTAAAAAATAATGCTGATAATACTGTGATATATGACAAGTATAAGAGTTTGTTAGAGAAGACAGGAGGAGAGAAATGAATCAGGGAATGGAAGTCCGGGAGAGTTATGATGAAATAGATTTACGGCAGATATTGCATGTGATAGACAAATGGAAGGGTATGATTGCGCTACTGACCCTGGTTGCGATTATTATTGCCGGGATACTTTCTTACTTTGTTCTGCCCCCGGTCTATGAAGCACAGACAACCTTGATGGTTGCCCAGGGAGATAGTAATAGGATTACGCGATATGCTGAGGATGATCTGGAATCAGTTATCGGAAGTTTATCTCGGCTCCCGGAAATGACCATTAGGACGTATGTTGAACAGATTAAAGACCCGATACTCCTGAACAAGGTTGTTACCCAGTTGGACATGGTTAAACTCGGCTACTCAGGAGAAGGATTAGCTGGGATGATTCAGACTAATGTTATTAAAGACACTAATCTGATTGAGGTAAAGGTTCAGAATATAGACTCACAACTAGCCCTTGATGTGGCTGCAAATCTCGCAGATTCATTGCTGCAGACTATTTCTGAAAGCACCCAACAGCAAATGAGCAAATCTGTGGAGTTCCTACAGGAACAAATTGACAAGGTTAGTGAGGAGCTTGGCCTGGAAAGGACCAAATTAAAAGAGTTAGAATCAAGATCTCGCAGTGTGTTTTATCTGGAAGAGGAGATAAACAGCACTATTAGTGACTTAACCAAACATAGGAGCAGTTATCAGGATATCTCCATCTCTTATGATCGAACAAAAGCAGGGCTAGAACAAATGCAATCTAGGATTGCCGGTATTAGCGAGACTATAAATGGAGAAGAAAATACCGTATACAGTGAACTGGAGCAACAGATTGCCGAGAAAAATTTCCTTCTCGCTGAATACAAAGCCCAACGGGATTCCACTAGTCGGTACATTCAGGAGTTAGAGAGTAAACTTAACAGTTTACAAATAGAAATTACGAACAAGAGGAACGAAATTCAGCAGGTCGAAAGAAGGGTAGCAGAACTTGATAAAACCTATTCTCTGCTTACCGAGAAAATCACCCAGACCCAGATTACCAAATCGGTTAATCTAGGGGAAACAAGTCTGTTGATAGTGTCGCCAGCTACACTTAAAAACAGTCCTGTTAAACCTAATAAGAAACAGAATATGGCAATAGCGGCCGTATTGGGGTTGATGATATCAGTAGCTTTAGCTTTCGTTCTGGAGCTTCTAGATAATAAAATTGGCTCGAAAGAGGATATAGAAAAGCACTTGCAGTTGCCAGTGTTGGGGGATATACCTAGATTCAGTACAATAGGCAGCACTAATGGTTCGGAAGAGGGTGAATAAATGGCCAGAAGCAGAAGACAAAGAACAATGCCTTTAATTACATACTTTAATCCCAAGTCACCTGAAGCAGAAGCCTTTAAGGTCCTGCGGACAAATTTACAGTTTCTGAAAGTAGATGAGCAAACTAAAACTATCCTTTTTACTAGTGTAGGGCCTGATGAGGGCAAATCAACAGTTTTGGCTAATCTTGCCGTTTCTCTGGCTCAGGTCGGTAAAAAGGTTCTAGTAGTAGACTGTGATCTTCGTCGTCCTGTCCAGCATAGGATATTTGGTCACATAAACCACAAAGGATTAACCAGTGTTTTGTCGGAGACAGACATTCTAGAGGAAGTAATTCAGAAAACGGATGCGCCCGGAGTATTTATCCTGACAACAGGTCTGATACCTCCTAACCCGGCCGAATTACTGAGCTCAGATAGAATGCAAATCGTGCTTGAGAAGCTAGAGGACATGTTTGATATCGTTATGATTGATTCTCCTCCTATTCTGGCAGTGACAGATGCAGTAATCCTAGCGTCCATGGTAGACGGTGTGATTCTAATAACTTTGGCTGGAAGAACGGTCATTGATAAAGCTAAAGAAGCTAAGGAAAAGCTTCTCGCAGCTGGCGCCAAGATTCTTGGAGTGGTGCTAAACGGTGTTGAAAGGTCAAGGAATGACCATTACTACTATTATTATTACGGGGACAAGAAATGATTGATTATCATTCACATATCTTGCCGGGGATAGACGACGGCTCGCGCGACTTAGAACAATCAATCAAGATGGCCCGTGTTGCGTGCGGGTTAGGTTTCACAAAAATAGTAGCCACTCCCCACTATGAGGAGGGCATGACCGAATATTATTTTCCTCGTTACCCTGAAATGATTAGGGAAGAAGTAGAACGGCTCAACAATACCCTCCTAAAAGAAGGCATAGGCATAGAGATCTATCCTGGTTCCGAAGTAATGTTGAGTCCCAACGTGATAGAACAATATGAGAAGGGGAAGATGATAACTTTTGGAGATCAGGGGACGCACCTTTTGGTAGAGCTTCCTTTAAATTTTCAGCCACTGTGGGTTGATGACGTGATATACGAGCTGCGCTTAAGGGGTATTACCCCGATCTTGGCCCATCCGGAGAGATACATTTATTGGCAGAACAGGCTAGAAAAAATAGAGGAATATATCAATAAGGGTGTTCAACTCCAGCTTAACCTAGGTAGTCTAGCAGGTAAGTACGGAAAAAGAGTACAAAAAACTGCCGAAAGAATCAATAAAGAGTTAAAAATAGATTATTACGGTAGCGATGCTCATACAGAGAAAGGTTACGAAATATTATCTAAGTTAGAAAACTTCAATACTTAGCTTATATTAATGGGAGAGATGGTCAGACGATGAGTTCCTTTAAGCGGTATCTAATTATTTTGCTTTACGATGCTTTTGTCATAATATTATCATTATATTTGGCCTTAATACTGCGCTTTGATGGTAGTATACCGGAAGTATATCTGCAGTCATACTTGAACTTACTGCCATTATTTTTGCTAGCTCATCTTTTTAGTAGCTATCTATTGAGTCTGCAAAAAAGGCTGTGGCGTTATGCAAGTATAAAGGAATTGCTAGCTATTATCTATGCAGTTAGCTTAGGTACAATCTTGAGTATTGCTATAAATTACTTTCTACAGTATACCTTACCTCGTTCCTTTTACATTATTTCGTGGGGCTTAATTATTGCGGGTATAGGTAGTTCTAGGTTGGCCTGGAGGATTTATAGAGAAGGGATCAAAAAAGGCAATATCAGCTTAGGTAGCCATCCAGCTTTAATAATAGGTGCTGGTAGTGCTGGGGCTATGGTTATAAAAGAGCTTATGCATAATAACGAAAAAAACCTCCATGTTGTTGGCTTTGTGGATGATGATATATTTAAGCAGCAAACGAAACTGTATGGTATACCCGTAGTGGGAACAAGAGAAGAAATACCTGAACTGATTAAAAAGTATAAAGTTGAGGAAATTATTATAGCTATTCCATCTGCTTCAGGAAAGACTATACGGGAGATCTTGAAGATCTGCAGTACAACCAGTACTAAGATTAGTACTTTGCCGGGAATTTATGAGTTGATAGAAGGTACAGTAACTGTCAATCAAATTAGAGAGGTTAATCTCGAGGATTTATTACGTCGTGAGCCAGTAAAAGTTGATTTGTCAGAAATTGCCCAGTACTTACATGATAAGCGGGTATTAGTGACAGGCGCAGGTGGCTCCATTGGGTCTGAGCTTTGTCGACAAGTGGCTTCTTTCTTACCCCAGAATCTCGTGCTTTTAGGACACGACGAAGGTCCTATCTTTAATATTGAGCGGGAACTAAAAGAGAAGTATCCGGAGGTACCAACTGTACCAATCATCGGAGATGTAAAAAACATAGATAAAATAGACCTAATCTTTAGAAGATACCATCCCGATGTTGTTTTCCATGCAGCGGCACATAAGCATGTACCCTTGATGGAAATTAATCCTTCAGAGGCTGTAAAGAACAATATTTTTGGTACAAGAAACGTGGCAGAAGCAGCAGACCGCTTTAATAGCGACATCTTCGTTTTGGTATCAACAGACAAAGCCGTCAATCCTAGCAGTGTTATGGGCGTTACTAAACATGTGGCCGAAATAATTGTGCAGAACATGTTTAAACATTCCAAAACACGTTTTGTTGCTGTGCGCTTTGGTAATGTCTTAGGCAGTAGCGACAGTGTCATCCCAATCTTCCAGGAACAGATTGCCAAAGGACAACCTTTAACTGTAACCCACCCGGAGATGACAAGGTATTTCATGACGATCCCAGAAGCCGTACAACTGGTCATTCAGACGGGAGCCATGGCTTCAGGCGGTGAAATATTTGTTCTAGATATGGGTGAACCGCTCAAAATCCTTGATCTAGCCAAAGACATGATAAGATTATCGGGGTTCTCTGAAGAAGAAGTCCCGATTAAAATTACGGGAATTCGTCCTGGAGAGAAATTGTATGAGGAGCTGTTAACAGACGAAGAAGGAATAGTAGCCTCAAAGCACCAGCGCATCTTTGTTACGAGTCCTATGCAGGTAAATGAAAGAAAATTAAAAATTTTGCTTGCAGAATTATACAACTGTGCCACAGGGACATTAAATCGAGAAGCAATTCTAGCTGCATTGAAAGCGATAGTACCTTCTTATGGAGTAGAATATGATGAAAGAGTTGGTTAAAAAAGCTTTACAAAACTATTAAGAAAATTGTAGAATATAAGGGAATAAAGGAGTAGATTATCTGAATGTAGCAGTGTGGGGGTTAACAATGAAAAAAAGACCGATAGAATACCATCAGTTAATGGTTAAAGTTAAGGCAGGGCTTTTTGTGGTTGTTACAATGATGTTAGCCATAACAGTAGTAGTATTTGCTATGTATTAAAGATATACGGATAGAATAGTTTTTAAAAGTTTATAATAGTTTATAAAAAAATGAGCTTAAATAAGCTCATTTTTTTTAGTAGGTATGATCAGTATCCCTATAAGGACAAGGAATTGTCCTAGAAGGATGCCAAAGGTATCAATAAAGATATCGACAATTCTTCCGTCACGACCGGGTACTATGAATTGGTGAGCTTCATCACTGAAAGCGTAAGCAAAAGAGATGAAGAGACTCAAAACTAGTGCCTTGGCTAGTTTCTTCTCTCCTTGTCTGAAAAAAAGACGACTGTTGGCCAGGTAAGTCAAGATGAAGAGGATAGCATACTCAGCCATATGAGCACTCTTGCGGGCAACATACTCCATATCTCCGGCCAGTTTCTTATCGCTGATCTGGGGTAGGAGCTTCAGCTTTTGCAAGAAGGGGAGAGCTAATAAGCCCGTTTGGTCGGACAGATAATAGATCAGATACATCCAACCCAGTACTAGTATTATTAAGATAAGTGTTATAATGGTATTTTTTCTCATGTGATATATTATAGCATATTGTTATTGGATTTTAGAATAGCCCTTATGTAGAAACGGTGAGAAACCTTGCTACATAGGGGCTATTCTAATTTGGAAGCATAAGCTTATTTGATTTTTGAGGATTTGGCAAAATTAGTTAGGATAATATAGCATGTAGGAGTATATGTCTGATATTTTAGATTAATAATATGAACATAATTTGTGACTAAAAAGTCCCTATGATATAATCATTCAAGTTAGGAAAGTAACAACCTACATATTTATAAAATGCAAGAGGTTGTAAAAAAGGTGACGGTGAATGATAAAAATTAAAGTGGAAAACTTAGTAAAGGTCTTTGGTAATCAGCCCGAAGCTGCTATGAAACTCTTAGCACAAGGCTTCACGAAGGAGCAGATCCTCGAAAAGACCAAACAGGCCATAGGTATTGGCGGGGTTTCCTTTGATGTACATGAAGGTGAGATACTGGTTATCATGGGTCTTTCAGGTAGTGGTAAATCAACCTTAATTCGCTGTCTGAATAGACTGATTGAACCGACTTCAGGAAAGATCTACATAGATGAACTGGAAGTTACTGCTATGACCTTAAAGGAACTACGCGAGCTCAGGCAAAAAAAGCTGGGGATGGTATTTCAGCGTTTTGCCTTATTCCCACATAAAACGGTGCAGCAGAATGTCGAGTATGGGCTGGAAATACAAGACGTTGAACCGGGCCTTCGTGCGCAAAAAGCAGTTTCTTCTCTTGAGTTAGTAGGCTTAAAAGGTTGGGAGTCGAACTATCCCTCGCAGTTAAGCGGTGGGATGCAGCAAAGGGTGGGCTTGGCTCGTGCTTTGGCCATTGATCCTGATATTTTGCTCATGGATGAAGCCTTCAGTGCTTTGGATCCCTTGATTAAACGAGAGATGCAAGATGAGTTACTGGCTCTGCAAAACAGGGTTAAGAAAACGATTGTCTTTATTACTCATGACTTGGATGAAGCTATCAAAATAGGTGATAGGATTGTCCTGATGAAGGATGGCCTTGTAGTTCAACAGGGCACGCCTGAAGACATTCTTACAAATCCGGCTACGGAATACGTAGAGAAGTTTGTAGAGAACGTCGATATCTCCAAGGTCCTTACGGCCCAAAGAGTAATGAGGAACGTAGGAACAGTAGCCTACTTAAAGGATGGTCCGCGGACAGTATTGCGGAAAATGCAGGATGCCGGTATTTCTAGCATCTTTGTAGTAAATAATGACTATATGATCCAGGGAATAGTCATGGCAGAAGACGCAGCTGCAGCTATAGAACGAGGCGAAAAGAGTGTGAGCGAGATCATTCGCCGGGATACTCCGCAGGTAGTACCGGGCACTCCTATTAGTGAGCTTTATACCATGATGTCTAATGGCAGCTATCCGCTGGCTGTAGTAGATGACGATAGTAAATTGCTAGGGGTAATCATTAAAGGCTCCATTATTGCGGCCTTAGCCGGAAGGAGTGAGTCTTAGATGTTGCTATTTATACCAAAATTACCTCTGGATAAAGGGATAGAAGCCATAATCGACTTTTTGACCACTAATATTTCCTTTATTACTAAAGCAATATCGCGTGTCACCGAAGGAGGGATAGAAGCCTTTATTAGCTTTCTACTTTACTTCCCACCTTGGTTGATCATCATACTTATCGCCTTAGTAGCCTTCTTAATAACTAGGAGCAGAGGAATAGGGATCTTCTCACTTATAGGGTTATTACTGATTTGGAATTTAGGTTTATGGACGGCTACAGTTACTACTATTTCTTTGGTGCTGTTTGCAACCTTTATTACTATAATGTTGGGCATACCCTTAGGTATAGTCGCCGCACTTTATGAGGGCTTCTACAAGGTAATCATGCCAATTTTGGATTTTATGCAGACCATGCCGGCTTTCGTTTATTTAATCCCGGCCATTCCCTTCTTTGGGCTAGGGCCAGTATCGGCTGCCTTTGCCACAGTAATATTTGCCATGCCACCTTCAATACGTTTGACTGCCTTAGGTATAAGGCAGGTACCTGTCGAATTGATTGAAGCTGCCGATGCATTTGGTTCAACCCGAATGCAAAAGCTATTTAAAGTACAGCTCCCCTTGGCAACACAAACAATGATGGCCGGGGTAAACCAGACGATCATGCTATCCTTATCGATGGTTGTTATTGCGGCCATGATAGGTGCAGGAGGCTTAGGCGGTGAGGTTTGGAAAGCCATTCAAAGGCTGAAAACCGGCATGGGCTTCGAGGCGGGTCTGGGAGTAGTAATTATCGCGATTATCTTTGATAGGATAACGCAAAAGGCCGCGGGCCGAAAAAACACCTAATAGGGAGGAAATACAAACAATGAAAAAACAAGTTATTTTGAAAATGCTATTTCTGACGGTTCTAGCTCTGGCTTTAGTTGTAGCAGGCTGTTCTGCTGATCAAGGAAAAACACCACAAGGTGACACCCAGGAGGAAAAAGGAAAGGTAGAGTTAGCGTATGTGGAATGGTCCTCTGAAGTTGCCAGCACCAACGTGGTTAAAGCCGTACTGCAAGAAAAACTAGGTTATGAAGTCGAAATCATGCCTGTATCTGCAGCTGCTATGTGGCAGGCTGTAGCTGCCGGAGAAACTGATGGTCTTGTAGCTGCTTGGCTCCCATCAACTCACGCGGCTTATATGGATGAAGTAAAAGATGAGGTAGAAGATCTCGGTCCTAACTTAGATGGAACTAAAATAGGGCTGGTTGTACCAGAGTATGTAACGATCAGTTCAGTTGAAGAACTTAATGATAATGCGGATAAGTTTGATGGCAAGATCATCGGTATTGATCCTGGTGCCGGACTAATGTCGGCAACTGAGAAGGCTATGACTGAATATGGAATTGATAACATGAAGCTTGTCGAAGGCAGTGGAGCAACGATGACTGCTGTTCTGGCTGATAGCATCAAGAACAATGAGTGGGTTGTAGTAACCGGCTGGACTCCTCACTGGAAGTTTGCGTCTTATGACTTAAAATACCTCGAAGATCCAAAGGGTATTTTCGGTGGCGATGAGCAAATCCACACTATCGTCAGAAAAGGCTTGAAAGAAGATAAGCCGGAAGTTTACAAAGTCTTGGATAACTTTAACTGGACCGCAGATGACATGGCTGAGTTAATGGTCTGGAATGAAGAAGAAGGAACAGATCCTTACGAGAACGCTAAACGTTGGATCGAGGAAAATGAAGATAAAGTAAACGAGTGGATAAAATAAACTTTTGACTGATGATATATAAAGCAACCTGGTTTTGACCAGGTTGCTTTATTTCTTTTTATGCCTTAGAATACTTAAGAAAAAGGAAGCATCGGTTTAGATGAGCTGAAAGGAAAGAGGTAGACTTGAAACTTCTTGAAAAATTGCTGCATAAGTTCATAGATCCTAATGTATTTTTAATCTTCTTAATTCTTACGTACAAGCTGTACTTCATAATACAACAGAATTCCCTTGAGCTATATCGCGGTGTTTTTCTGACTAATGTCTTTTTCCTTCTTTTAATTATGGCGCCGGCCTATTTGTTCACGGCGAGGCCTCGTCGGATCTATCTTCTGCTCTGCGATCTAGTACTAACCTTTATAATGTTAGCGGATCTTTTATATCTGCGCTTTTTTGGTAGCCCGATCTCTATTGTGACGATATTCCAGGTATCAAATCTTGCAGGCTTGGGGCCAAGTATTGGTCATTTGGTGAAAATTACGGACTTATTATATATACTAGACCTCTTGCTCCTGCCTTTAATCTTTTACTATGGGCGCTTAAAGGAGCAAAGGAATGTGGGGTTTTTCGTACGCGATGTGTTGATTGCTCTTTTGTTCATCGCCTTTCTTGTACGACTGAACTATCTTGATGGCCGGATATTTATCCGTTACAGTGCCCACGATACCTTGCGCTTTTGGGGACCTTTGGGCTATCATGTCATGGATACGACCTATTTTATCCAGGACAGGAGTTTGCAGCTGACCCCGGAGGTGGAAGAAGAGATTCTGGCCTGGTACGATGAAAAAGACCGACCGGAGGATAACTCGAAATATAAGGGGATAGGAGCGGGGAAGAACCTAATTGTTATTCAGCTTGAATCCTTCCAGAATTTCGTTGTTGGCCTAGAAATTGACGGACAATATGTTACGCCTAATCTTAATAAGCTAGTAGAAAATAGCCTCTATTTCCCGCATTATTATCCACAAACCATTAAAGGCAATAGCTCCGATGCGGAGCTTTTGAGTCTGGCGTCAATATTTCCGGTTAAAGAAGGTAGCACCTTCTTTAGATATCCGCAAAATAAGTACGAGGCTTTACCACAAATGCTAAATGAAAAAGGGTATCATAGTATTGCGATACATGGGGATGAAGCGGCCTATTGGAACAGGGATAAGGTCTATCCTCAGCTGGGCTTCGCGCAATACTACGCGGAGGAGAGCTTAGAATATACCGAGGAGGTGGGCATGGGTTTAAGTGATGAGGCCATGTTCGCACAGACGGTGACTATCTTAAAGGAACAACCGCAGCCCTTTTTTGCTTTTGTTGTTACCTTAACTAGTCATTATCCCTTTTGGATGCCTATGGATAAGATATTAATCGATCTACCAGCTCCTTTGTCGCAGTCTCATCTGGGAAACTACCTGCGCAGTATAAATTATTCCGACTACGCCTTGGGAGAATTCCTAGAAGGATTGGAAGAGGAAGGACTGCTTGAGAATACCGTAATTGCCCTTTACGGTGATCATGACGGCGTAAGAGAACAAGATAGAGAAGAAATAGCAACCCTATTGGCTAAAAGAGAAATTACTGACGAGGACTGGATTCGTGACTATGTCCCCGTACCTTTATTGCTCTATACTCCAAAGATGAAGGGAGAGATAATGGAGGTATACGGTGGGCAGGTAGACTTCTTGCCGACGATAGCCTGCTTGATGGGTATAGAACCTCCTTGGTACAGGTATGCCATGGGAACGAACCTGTTAGCCGGAGAAAATGAAGAAGTGATTGTTCCTGGCGGTGACTATATTAAACAAACTTTTCGTGTAAGCCAAGATAGCATTGTTGTAACTCAAGATAGCATTGTAAGCCAAGATATTCCACGTGAGCTACGAACTTTAGATATTGCAGATAGGATCATTAGAACAAACTTCATTGCTCGTACGAAATCCCAGCGATAGTGCTGGGATTTTTTGTACTATCGGAAAGTATAAGTTTTTTGGCTATTTGGCAAAAATATACTTATGAATTATGAATTCATTTACAAAAAGAGTATTAGCAAATATAATAAAGGTGTAAATGCAAATGCAAAACATTTGCATTTGGAGGTCGGAGTATTTTACGTACTGGGGAGGAAATGGAATGAAAAAACCTCTACTTGCTTTTGTTCTTATCTTAGTTTGTGCTGTAATCTTGGCCGGATGCAGCAACGAAAAGGAAACCATTGCGGAGTTCGAGAATAAGACTGTGGTAGCAGTAAGCATTGTCCCGCAAAAAACCTTTGTCGAGGCAGTATGCGGTGATTTGGTAGATGTGGTGACTTTGATTCCACCGGGAAGCAGTCCCGCGAACTATGAACCTACACCCCTGGAGATGGAGCAGTTTAGCAAGGCTTCGATCTATTTTACTATCGGAGTTCCCACCGAAGAAGCTAACATTCTTCATTTTGCACAACAAATGAAGAATCTGAAGATTATCAAATTGCAGGAGGAAGTGGCTCGAATCTATTCGGAAAGGACCTTTGCTTCTGGAGGGAGAGACCCTCATCTGTGGCTATCGCCTAAAAGGGTGCAAGTGATGCTAAAGTCAATAGTCCGTGAGATGAGTGAACTGGATGCAGAAAATAAAGATATATATGCCGAAAATGCTCGGGAGTTCAGCCAAGAGTTGGACGAACTGGATGCCCAGATTAAGTCAGTTCTGGCCAACGTAAAGAATAGAAAATTTATTGCTTTTCACCCCTCCTTCGGCTATCTGGCGGATGACTACGGCTTGGAAATGTATGCGCTGGAAGAGGACGGCAAAGAAGCAACCCCTCGGCGTCTGCAGGAGATGATTGATTTCGCTAAGCTCGAGGATATCAAGGTGATATTCTATCAGGCAGAAATAAACAGTAAACAGGCTGCAGCCTTTGCTGAGGAAATAGGCGGAAAGACCGTGCAATTGGCACCCCTGGCGCCGAATTATATAGAAAATCTTCAGGAGATGGCCGCTAGTATGGCGGAGGTAATGCGATGAGTGTACTACATATTAAGGACCTCTCGGTATATTACGCAAACACAAGAGCTTTAGTTGGTGTTAATCTCGATATTGAAGAAGGGGAGTATTTAGGAATTATTGGCCCTAATGGCGGTGGTAAATCTACTCTTTTGAAAGCTATTTTAGGTTTAGTTTCACCTACTACAGGAGAAATCAAGATTTATGGCAAGAGCCCTGGTCACACCGGAACACGACTAGGCTATGTCCCGCAGTTGGTTAGCTTGGATAAAAGCTTTCCGCTTACGGTGGAGCAAGTGGTATTGCAGGGACGACTCCGGCCACAGCTCACCCTTTTTCATAGGTATAGGGCAGAGGATAGGGAGCGAGTGAAGGAGGTCCTTAAGCAAGTAGGGATTTACAAATTGAGAGAACGGATGCTATCGGAGTTATCGGGAGGAGAGTTTCAGAAGATGCTCATTGCCCGAGCCTTGGCCGTTAATCCGAAAATGCTCTTATTGGATGAACCGACTGCCAGCGTTGATGCCGAGGCGAGAAAGCAGATCTATCAGCTGTTGCAGGAGTTGAATAAAACCATGACAATAATTCTCGTAACCCACGATCTCATGGCTGTTTCGTCGCATGTACGCACGCTGGCATGCATGAACGGGAGACTGGTCTACCATGGTGGGCCCCAAATCAATGAAGGAGTGATCGGGGAACTGTATGGCTGTCCGATAGACCTGATCGCCCACGGGGTACCTCACCGGGTCTTGGCAAACGTGGCGGAGGTAAAGCAAGATGATGCTAGAAGTATTTAAATATAATTTCATGCAAAATGCCTTAGCAGCCAGTATCCTAGCGAGCATAGTTTGCGGTATAGTGGGGGTAATCATCGTTGAGAAGAAGCTGGTGATGATGAGCGGAGGGATTGCCCATACTTCGTACGGTGGGGTTGGGCTAGGCTATTATTTGGGCTTTGAACCAATCCTTGGGGCTCTCATTTTTTCTACCTGTGCAGCTCTTGGCATAGGCTATGTTAAAAGAAAAGGGACAACGCGTTCCGATGTGCTTATTGGGATGTTTTGGTCCTTGGGCATGGCCTTAGGCATTCTCTTTATTGCTCTGATGCCTGGCTATCCTCCGGATTTGTCTTCTTATTTGTTTGGTAATATTTTATCTGTAACGAGGATAGATATTATGTTTATGGCGCTATTAACTATGCTAGTTGTTCTCATTGTTGTAGCCCTGTTCAATTACTGGCAATCCTACATGTTTGATGAGGAGTTTGCGGCTATTATGGGTATAAGAACAGCTTTTCTTGAATACCTGCTGTTTGTCTTGATAGCACTGTCGGTAGTCGTGTTGATCAGGGTTGTCGGCATAATTTTGGTATTAGCTCTCTTTACTGCACCTCCTGCCATTGCCACAATGCTTTCGCAAAATCTCAAATCAAGGATGCTTTATTCAATACTTTTCGGAAGTATTTTTTGCATGACGGGACTAGGCCTTTCCTATATTGTGAACATTGCCTCGGGTGCAGCTATAGTCATCATAGCGGTCATGACTTACCTTTTGGTGTATGCTGTGCAAGGTTATTTGAGTAACAGACAGATAGTTATGAGGGGTTGTGAACTGCGTGGACAACAAGAACAATAAGGAGCTTTTTGTAAGTAAAGGCCTTAAAAATACGAAAAATCGTAATCATGTGCTGGAATTGCTGAAGGAAGCCGAAGTGCCGCTTACGGCTGAGGTTATTTATCTGAAGCTTAAAGTGCTAGACACCAATATAAGCCTGTCCACAGTTTACAGAATATTGGAGGTCTTTATTGCTAAGGACTTGGTAGTAAAGTCAAGCTTATCCGAGGATAACAAAACGAGGTACGAGCTCCATAAAGACGAACACAGTCATCATTTAGTATGTGTTAATTGTAAGAAGATCCAGGCAGTATTTCACTGTCCTTTGGAAGCGTATGAGAAGGCTGTAGAAAAGGAAACGGAATTTAATATAACGGGACATAAGTTAGAGATATATGGCTACTGTCCAGAGTGCCAAAGAATAATTGAAAAACATTGACGTTTATCTATCTTGATATATAATAGACATAGAGATTTATCTATGTCTATTATTTTTTGTTTTAACTGTATAAAAAGGGGTGGGGAACATGGATAAGAACATGAATGATAAGGACATGAACGGTAAGCAACTGGTCCAGTGTTTTAAAGCCTTGTCGGATGAAACTAGGATAAAAATATATCATATGCTCGCAGACGGCGAGCTATGTGCTTGCAAGATACTCGAAGACTTCCAGATATCTCAGCCGACTCTTTCTTATCACATGAGGATTCTGAGTGATTGCGGTCTTGTCAACGGTAAGCGTGATGGGGTGTGGATGAGATATACCATCAATCGTGATAATCTTGAGAAATTAAAGGTCTTTTTAAATCAGATTGAATAAGCTAAAATATAAATTATGAGCATGAGGAGAGGATAGGATATGTTTATATTCACATGGTTTAACGACCAGATCTTAAGGATGGAATGGCTTTACAATCTTATTAAAGTCCTGGTGGAGAAGGTCTTTGGTCTAAGTATGAATAGTAAAATAGGCGGTAGTCTTCACTTTTTTATGTATGATGTCATCAAGATATTTATACTTTTGTCTATTCTGATTTTTTTTATCTCCTATATCCAAAGCTTTTTCCCACCGGAGAGAACAAGGAAAATTTTGGGGAGATTTAACGGATTTACAGCCAATGTACTAGGAGCTCTTTTGGGGACTTTAACTCCCTTTTGCTCCTGCTCGTCTATCCCTTTGTTTATTGGCTTTACTAATGCAGGGATACCCATTGGGGTAACTTTTTCTTTTCTGATTTCCTCACCGCTCGTAGACTTGGCTTCGGTTATTCTTCTAGCCAGTATCTTTAATTGGAAAATTTCAATCGCCTATGTCTTGGTAGGCCTAATACTGGCGGTAATAGGGGGAACAATAATAAGTAAGGCAAAGCTTGAGGAGTATGTTGAGCCCTTTGTTTATGGTAGTATGATGCAGGAGGCAGATCAGGAGGAATTAACAGTTCGTGAACGTCTCATTTATTCTAGAGAACAAGTCGCTACTATTGTTAAACGGGTCTGGCTATATGTTCTCATCGGTGTGGGAATAGGAGCGGCTATTCATAACTGGATTCCGGAAAATGTCATAACAGCTTTACTCGGACAGGATAAATGGTATTCCGTGCTCCTAGCTACAATTGTCGCGATACCGATGTATGCAGATATCTTTGGTACTTTGCCTATTGCTGAAGCACTAGTTTTAAAAGGAGTGGGTATTGGGACGGCTCTGGCTTTTATGATGGGGGTTATTGCTTTATCCTTACCCTCAATGGTTATGCTCAAGAAGGTTGTGAAGACCAAGCTACTCGTTATATTTGCCGGACTCGTAGCTACAGGGATAATCATAATTGGTTATATTTTTAACATTTTTGGGGGCTTGTTGATCTAAAAAAGGGAGGGTACTAATATGGAAAATAATATGGATAATATGAATAATATGAAAAGTCCGGGACCCATGAAGAAGTGGGCCAAGATTATTGTGCCGATAGCTGTTGTTGTGATTGTTGCAGGCATCTGGCTAGTGAAAAATTCGCAAGAGGATATACCTTTTACACCAAGCAATCCTGATTTTGCGTTAGATGCACAAGAAGATTTTGATCTGGAGAAATTAAAGTCCTACGGACTTCCGATTATACTAGATTTCGGAGAAGTAAAAACCAAAGCTACTATTGAAATGCGACCTGTATTAGAAGAGCTTAATGAAGAGTCACAAGGAGAAGTGATAATAAAACATATAGATATCATTGAATATAAAAGTATTGTGGAAAGATACCCTGTCACTGTTGTCCCTACCCAAGTATTCTATGATGCTGAAGGTAAACCTTTCGTGCCCGAAAACCCGGCTAGCTATCAGATGAAAGGTTATACGGCCAAGGGAACGAGCGAACATATTTTCACAGTACATGAAGGTCCTTATACAAAGGAACAATTGCTTACGATCATAGATGAAATTATTAAATAAGAGACAAGGAGCGAGTTATTATGATTATAAAAATATTAGGTTCGGGATGTAAGAACTGTACTGCTTTATTGGACAATACCAAGACGGCTTTAAAAGAGTTGGGCAAGGAAGCAGAAATAGTTAAGGTGGAGGATTTTAAAGAGATAATGGCTTATGGAGTGATGACCACACCGGCTCTTGTTATTGATGAAAAAGTGGTATCCTCGGGTAAGGTACTAAAAACCCAAGAGATTAGTGGAATTATTTCTGGACTGTAATTAAACCAAACCGTAATAACTATATTGACATAAAAAGGAATAAGTGTTACTAATAAAACAAAAAGCAATGAAGAGCATTGCTTTTTGTTTTGCTTTATTGGGAGGGTGATAAATGACTATCTTAGTAACAGGAGGGGCTGGATATATTGGCTCGCATACGGTAAAAGCCTTACAAAGGCAAAAACGCAACGTGGTAGTTTATGATAATCTGGTTACGGGGCATCGCCAAGCAGTGCAAGGTGTTCCTTTGATAGTGGGGGATCTGCACGAGGTGGATAAGCTAGCCGATGTTCTGGAGGAGTATAAGGTAGATAGTGTAGTTCATTTTGCGGCCTATAGCCTAGTGTCGGAGTCGATGGTGGAACCGCAAATTTATTACGAAAACAATGTCTGCGGTACGATGAAGCTGTTAAATCTTCTAGTGAAAAGGGATATCAAGAAAATCGTCTTTTCCTCGACGGCCGCGGTCTATGGTGAGCCTGAAGAGCTTCCGATTACTGAAGCGTCAGCAAAGCACCCTACTAATGTGTATGGTCGGACGAAGCTGGTGATCGAAGGTATGTTAGCTGATTATGATGCGGCCTATGGCTTGAAGTCTGTGGCGCTACGATACTTTAATGCCTGTGGAGCTGATGAAAGTGGAACGATAGGTGAAGATCATCGTCTGGAGAGTCATTTGATCCCGCTGGTCTTAGCGGCAGCCTTAGGGCAGCGCGAAAGTATTCAGATATATGGCACTGATTATCCCACGACCGATGGTACGTGCATCCGTGACTATATTCATGTTGATGATTTGGCTCAGGCCCATATTCTAGCACTGGATGCCCTAAATCAGAAAGGGGCAACAGCTGCATATAATCTGGGTAACGGCAATGGCTTTTCTGTCCGCGAGGTCATTGCGGTAGCTGAACAGGTAACTAAAAGAAAGATAAAGGTTGTTGAAGCGGAAAGAAGAGCTGGAGACCCGGCAGTCTTAATAGCTTCTGCGGAAAAGATAAAATCAGAGCTCGGTTGGCAGCCTCGGCAGGCTGAATTGGAGAAAATAATTGCCTCGGCTTGGAAGTGGCATAGTCGCTTTCCTGCAGGGTTTGCAGGATAACTGTGCGAAAGGCTAGAATATTTTAGCAAAGTAGCAAAAAAGGGAAGTCGGAAGGAGAACTTTTATGAGGTTTCTTGTAACCGGCGGGGCTGGTTTTATCGGTTCTAACTGTGTGGAATATCTACTGGATCAGGGTCATCAAGTTCGTGTGATGGACAACCTTTCCACGGGAAAGATGGAAAATTTGAAGGAATTTATAGCTAAGATAGAGTTCATGCAGGCAAGTGTTGAAGATACTGTGGCTGTAAAAGAAGCCGTGCAGGATATTGATTACATAATACACTTGGCTGCCATTCCGTCGGTGCAGTATTCGGTGGAAGAACCGCTCAAAGCTAATGAGAGCATGATCACAGCTACGCTTACGCTGTTTAAGGCGGCGGTGGATATCGGGAGTGTGAAGAGGATTGTCCAGGCTGCTTCTGCCGCTGCTTATGGTGATGGACCGGAGCTGCCGAAGCGCGAAACGATGTTGCCGGAACCTCTTTCGCCTTATGCCGCAGCTAAACTGGGACAGGAGTATTATGGGAGTACTTTTTCGAAGGTTTATGGGTTAGAGGTGACCTCATTACGTTTTTTCAATGTCTATGGTCCTAAGCAAGATCCGAGGTCTCCTTATTCCGGGGTAATCTCTATTTTCATTTCCAGGATGTTAGCTAAAGGAAAGCCCACTGTATTTGGTGATGGTAGCAACACACGTGACTTCGTCTACGTCGGTGATGTCGTGGCTGGTATTTATCAAGCCTGCCTGGCTGAATGGACAGGACAAAGTGAGGTTATTAACATAGGAACAGGGCAACAAACCAGTCTAAATACCTTGCTGGCGACGATAAATGACTTACTGGAGGGGAATATCGCGGCCATCTATACAAAACCGCGGACAGGGGATATCCTCCATTCTTATGCCGATATCAGCAAAGCCCAGCGTCTTTTGGCATTTCAACCTAAGCTAGGCATACGAGAAGGGCTGGAAAAGCTGATTGCTTTCGTTAAGTTAACCGAGGCATGAGTAAATCCCTAGTACATACCTAGTAAAAGAATAAAATGGTGAAGGGAGTAACATAAAATACTGTTTGAAGTATTTGTTTACTCCCTTTTATGTTCTTCATATTTTATGTTACTCATATTCTATTTTCTTGACAATCATGTTTACAATCATCTTGACAATATCTTAATATTTATTAAGTAATTTATTAAGAAATGGCAATTATAATGAAAATATCAAAAGATATGATCAGTTTAATTGGAGAGGAAGGAGAGTTCTTATGAAAAAGACAATAGTCTTATTTATGTTTCTTATCTTGTTCTTTATAATGGTAAGTACCGGATGTTCACAAAAATCTGATATCCCTTTGGAGCAGGAGAATTCAAAAATAGCTGAAACAAACCCTGAAAGCGCTAAGGCCCAAAATACTTACGGAGCATTGAGTATTGATTCGCAAAAAGAATTAACTATAGAAGAAATGTTGACTTACGCCATTCAAGATGAGTACCTAGCCAGAGCTGAATATAAGTACGTTAGTGAAGAATTGGGGGCCACAAGACCTTTTACAAACATTATTAAAGCTGAAGAAGAGCATATAGCAGCTCTGAAGCCTTTGTTTGATGAGATGAACCTAGAGGTTCCGGAAGATAAGGCGGCAGAATATCTTATCAAGCCTGCCAGTGAGAGTGAGGCCTTGGAAATTGGGGTAGAAGCAGAAATAAAGAACATAGCTATGTACGAAGAGTTTTTGAAAAAGTCACTCCCGGATGAAGTGAGAATAGTATTTGAAGAGCTGAAAAGAGGATCGGAAAATCATCTCAAGGCTTTTCGACAGGACAGAGGAAGATAATTAAAGGGTGAAACAAAAATATAATAAGTCAAATAGATGAATTAAATATAAAAGGAGATAGAAAATATGGTTGCAAAGAAAAGTAGTGCTCGTAAAATTCGTTTAGTTGTCCAAATATTCATTTTTGCCTTAATTGCACTTATTACATTGAGTAAGACCTTGGAGGAGACTGGGATCATTATCCCCTTCCTCAGTACGGCTTCACTCCATGCTTTGTGCCCCTTCGGTGGAGTAGTTAGCTTGTACCAATACATCACAACGGGAACCCTTGTACAGAAAGTTCATGAATCCTCTTTGGTCTTAATGTATATAGTAATCCTACTTACGTTAGCTTTCGGTGGAGTATTCTGTGGGTGGGTATGTCCGTTAGGTTCGATCCAAGAGTGGATAGGTAAGATAGGACGCAAGATATTTAAGAGGAAATACAATAATTTTGTCCCGGCAGGTATAGATAAGTATTTGCGCTACCTTCGTTATGGAGTGTTGGCTTGGGTTATTTATGCCACTGCGGTCACAGGAAAACTAATTTTCGTAGATGTTGATCCCTATTTTGCACTGTTTAATTTCTGGAGTAGTGAGGTTGCGGTAGCCGCTCTTGTGATTCTTGGCTTGACCCTTGTAGGCGCAATATTTGTTGAACGGCCTTGGTGCAAATACTTCTGCCCTTACGGAGCCTTTTTGGGTCTTGGTAATCTGATTAGAGTATTTAAAATTCGTCGCAATAATTCGACCTGTATCAGCTGTAAGGCTTGTGACCGGGAGTGTCCGATGAACATTAAAGTATCGGAAAGCAAGGTGGTGCTCAACCATCAATGTATAACCTGTCTGGAATGCACATCTGAACTAGCCTGCCCGGTTGATAATACGGTGAACCTATCAGTGAAAGGTGTGAAGATGTAATGAGAATTCGTGCAAATGTCTTAGGCATACTAGTTGTTATAGTTATTTTTGGTGGTATCGCTATGACCTCGGTAATTGGACTTTGGAATACGACAAATACAAAGGTTCCAGCGCAAATAAGCAGTGGAAAATATGCAGGAGTGAGTGATCCTGCTGATATTCGCGGCTCCTATTCCTTCACTGATATTAATAGGAACTTTGACGTTTCTATCGAAGATCTGGCAGCGGCCTTTGGTGTAGAGGAGAGTATTGCCCCTGGGTTTAAGTGTAAGGACCTTGAAGCTCTTTATGCCGGAATGGTAGAAGAGGAAGGCATAGAAATCGGTACGGATGCTGTGAGGTTCTTTGTGGCACTGTATATAGAAATTCCCTATACTCCGGCAGAAAGTACGTTTATTCCGACGAGTGCCGTGGAGATATTAAAGGAAAAAGGTGTCCTGGATGATGAGCAGCTCACATATTTAGAAAGTCACAGTTTAGATTTGTCCAAGTGATAAGTGATAAGTAAAAAGTAATAAGTAAAAAGTGATAAGTGATAGGTGTTCTCTCTTGATGTAGTTGGCAGGTAGAGAGAACACCTTGTTTTTTGGTGGGAAATGATATAATATCAAATCAAATATAATTATATATATTTGAAGTTTGAAAGGAGAATAGATGAATGAGATTAATGCATACCAGCTTACCTGAGTTCAAGCATAAAATTAAGGGCGCGGTAATTAAGCAGTCACCGAATAAATCTATTAAAATAAAAGGGCTGGAGAACTTAAAATCTGCCAAGATGCAGTCGCTCCGCACTGGGAGAATAGAAGAATCGGTTGAGGCGATAGCTGCGAACAAGGAGACGGTCAAGGTGGAGGTCGTGGTCATGCCCCGTGTTCCCGAAACGATGCATACGGTCATTGTGAAGGGATATGATGAGAAAGGAAATCCTACCAAAGCTATTATGGAAGTAATTAATATAATACATCCTACCGAGGAAGTAGAGCTTGAGGGCTTTGCAGAAATAGAAGACCGCCGTCCGACTATCGGACGACATTAGGAGTTGATAAAATGAGTACATTATCGTTTGTTTATTTACCTAAAGGAGTAGGAGCAAAGCATGGGGCCCCGATTAATGTAGCCTTAGTAAAGAAAAAGGCTATCGAACGTTGCGGACTTAGTGAAGAAGAAGCCCTTGAGATGATTGTGAAGATGATTGATGGTCCGGTGGCAATTAATGTTTTTGATATGGAAGCGGTAACCACGACAAGTGATGGTGTTGTTATCCCTGGGGCTATAATTACCATGGCGGCTGGCGATATGGGAAAGATTCATAAGGAATTTGGAGTCTTGCACATGGAAGAGATAGAGGTTACTGCAGAACTAATCAAAGAAGAGCCGCATTTAGCACCTCTACAAAAGCTCTATCCGGGTCGAAAGCTTTTTCGTGGCCCAGATCCGGTCAAGAAGGTAATTCCGGTTCATAATGTTGTCATGACCGGGAAAGCCGTTAACAATAACTCAGCAACAGAGGTAATGAATGTTGTGACTATGGAAGAAATGCTGCTGCCTATTCTAGGTCAGCTGCAGGCTATCCAGGGCGGCGATATTGTGTTTGCGATCACAGGAGGGGTTATATCTGTAGGGATTGGTATGACTGTAGCTGAGAAATATGGCCGTGTTTTTCCGACCAGGCAGTTTAAGGCTGGAGAGACTGCCCATGACAGTGCCGGTTACGCTAAGACTTTGAAAGCTAATATACCCTGTATTGTTGCTCCAAAGGAGATATTAGCCGGATATATCCTCGATGTACTGGAATGTGGTTTAATACCCGGGAAAGAATTGGGCTGTTCTCCGGCTGTGCTTTCTGTTGCTTATGCTATGGGGGCAAAGATTGATTTTGAAAATATATCACAAAGGGCCTGGTTAGAGTTGGAAAGCGTGGGGATATATAGGAATTTGTTAGAGCAGCCAGCAATAGCAATGACTAGAGAGGAAATTATTGCCCAAGCTGATACCATAATACCCGGTTTGCTTGATCCCTATCGAGTCAAATCAACTGAATGCTTCCAAGAAATCAGCGTGGAGGTATAAGATGACTGAACGTATTATTGCTTATGTTGACAAAACTATGGTAAAAATTATCGGACTTAAGATCAAAGGTATAAAGCCTACAGATATTGAGAAGGTTTTGCTGGAGCAGGTTGAACGACCGGTTCGTGTTATTGGCGTAACCAGCGATTCCTTGCAGTTGGATATTTATGGTCTGGACCCGGAGGCAATTCTACGAGATGAAAAAGGTATCATCAAAGCTATTTCTTTGGTTCCGGGGTTATCCGGTACGGAGATTGCGCAGATAGATCAAGCCGAAAAGGCACAGCAGGTAGATATTAAAACCTTGAGTGAAGGAACGGATAGGGCCTGTCCCAAAGAGAGGTGGTTGTTCGAGGAATGAAAAAGGC
>PHAD01000036.1 GCA_002841595.1 Firmicutes bacterium HGW-Firmicutes-12 | reverse complement strand
TTTATGTAACTAAAACTATTAAAACCGTCATTAATTTCATTTTATCATTTAAGTACCTCAAACGATACTATTTTCGTGCTATTTATTCATTGTTGCATATTATCGTTCTATATGATATGTTTATCGTACGAGGTGGTAATGTTATATGAATGATACAACAAAAGTTATTACTGCTACAGAGTTAAAAACAAATTTAGGCAAGTATATTGACTACGTAGCTGAAGATAATGAGGTTATTATAACAAAGAACGGTAAAAAAGCCATAAGAATTACACCTTACATCACCGAAATCGAACGATATTATACCGTAAAGGAAAATGCATTGGATTATCAATATGGTGGAAAGAAAGTATCCTATGAAGAATTTATGGAGATTTACGAGCATAGTGAACTCAGAATGGAATATATAAATGGTGAAATAGTTTTATTAGGTTCTCCCAACCCCTTTCACCAGGACATTTCTGGTAATCTGTATATCCATCTGCGAGCATACCTAAAAAATAAAAGTTGCAAAGTTTTTTATGCCCCTTTCGATGTTCATTTCTATAAAAAGGACCTTCAGACACCTGATGTTATGCAACCCGATTTACTCATGGCCTGTGATTTAGAAGATAGTGTTAACGAAAAAGATAGATATATGGGTACACCCTCACTTTGTATTGAGATTTTGTCCAAAAGCACTCGCTCAAAAGATATGGTAGATAAACTCAATACGTATATGTTATCTGGTGTAAGGGAGTTCTGGATTGTCGATCCTAATAAGTACTCAGTCCTAGTATATGGCTTTAAGGACTTTGAAATCGATGAATATACAACCTATAAGCTTGGAGATACTTTAGTTTCATGTTTTTTTGAAGGATTAGAGATCGCGGTCAATGAAATTTTTGAGATATAATCAATGCCGACGATTAGTGTAAGCATTTCCTAAAAATTGAAACGCGATAAAAACAGGGACTGAAGTCTTGTAACTTCAGTCCCTGTTTTTATCTATGCTAACGTTTTTAATAAATTTTCTTTCTTCTGTCATAAAATATTATATAAGCCTCAGTAATTAATAGTAAAACAATACACACAATCACTGTAGTAATAATCCCAGGATACTGACCTGCGAAGCCGTAGACAGCTTTGTGCTTGATTAATATACCTGCGTATGCCCAAACAAGTACGAGTCCATATGCAATATCTCTATTTCTGATTGTCGTTATGACCCCAATCAACATCCCAGTGATAATAATCATGATAGCCCACGTCGATTCCGATATCCCAAACCCATTCCAACCCATACTAACAAGAAGCGTAGTAGCGTTAGCAATAGTAGCCACAGTTATCCATCCGAAATAAACGCTGAAGGGAAGTCTTATGAATATTTGTTCTTTAACAGAAAGCTGAAAATTATTTATCGCCTGATTAACCAAGATCAGGCAAACAAGGATTACTACTATCAGCAACATGGATAAGGGAATTAAGTGATAGTGCCATGAAAAAATCCATGCTGCATTAGCAATGGATGAGATTGAAAAATAAAATCCAATCTTCTCCAATAAATGTACTTTTGTTGTAATTTTATCCTTTTGAAAAAGACCAAATTGATAGAGTGTATAGAGAGCCAGAAGCAGATAAATAAGGCCCCAAATAGCAAAGGTTAACCCTGCCGGTGCGAAAAGATTAGGGTAAGCATCCGATACTTGGCCTGTCCCTTGTCCATTAATTGGCAGAATATTTGCGAGCGCGTTAACAATAATCATAGTTAAAAAAGTAACTGCTACAAGAATTCTCATAGAAAGTTTTACTTTATTTTCAAACATTTTATTACCCTCCTTTTACTATTTTTTAAAATTGGGCAATTTTTATATTATTTATTCTATTCTTTTCTATAAATTTCCTTCATTTTCACAAATTACATATACACTTTATCAATTATTTTAAATGTTTTTTTCTAATCATCTTCACATTAGTAAGCAACATCCTATATCTTACCTTTGTCTACCTCTTCTATAATATCCGATTACCCCGGTTTTGCGAGGCCCCGCTTTGGGGGGGATATTCTGCGAAGCAATTTCAGAATCTTCACTTAGAGGATAGGGATGATCCTCAATTACTTGGATAGGCTTGGTTATAAGCTTCTGAATATCCAACAGATACGCTTTTTCCTCCTGATCACAAAACGAAAGTGCCTCTCCGCCCAGACCTGCCCTGCCGGTTCGCCCAATGCGATGAACATACGTTTCGGGTACATTAGGCAAATCATAATTAATCACATGGGATAATTCATCAATATCGATGCCCCTGGCCGCGATATCAGTTGCCACCAGTACCCTGGTTTCCTTGTTTTTAAATTTTGTCAAAGCACGCTGTCTAGCCGTCTGCGATTTATTTCCATGAATAGCCTCAGCCTGTACCCCTGCACGAATGAGGTCTCTGGTCAACTTGTCAGCGCCATGCTTGGTACGTGTGAATACCAATGCCGAGATAACAGCTTTGTTTTTGAGAAGATGTACCAGCAAATGTTTCTTGTCCTTTTTCTCCACAAAATAAACGGTTTGCTCAATAGCATCTACCGTAGATGATATAGGCGTTACAGCTACTCTGATCGGGTTTTTTAAAATATCCCCAACAAGTTTGGAGATTTCCGGGGGCATAGTTGCAGAGAATAGCATCGTTTGCCTAATTTCTGGCAAATGGGCAATAATTTTTTTGACATCATGGGAAAATCCCATATCCAGCATACGATCAGCTTCATCAAGCACGAACAGCTTGATATGACGTAAGTTGATATATTTCTGATTCATCAGATCAAGCAATCTACCCGGAGTAGCAATAAGAATATCTACCCCAGCCTTTAATGCATCAGTCTGCGCTCCTTGTGACACTCCGCCAAAAATAACGGTGTTTCGCAGACCAAGATACCTGCCATACGCTGTAAAACTCTCTCCGATTTGAATGGCTAGCTCACGAGTGGGAGTTAAAATCAGCGCTTTAATTGTATGCTTTCCCTTGACTTCTTTAGGCTCTGCCTGGAGAATCTGCAGGATGGGAATAGCAAAGGCTGCTGTCTTACCAGTACCAGTCTGCGCTAATCCTACCAAATCTCTTTTGGCAAGTATGACAGGAATAGCCTGTTCCTGAATAGGTGTAGGTTGGGTGTATCCTTCTCTTTTTAGGGCCTCCAGTATAGGGGGAATGATGTTTAATTTTTCAAATATCATTAGTTTTGTTTCTCCTTTAAATTAAGCTAACTAACAGCGAAGTAAGTGCCGAAAGGCTTTATTTTATATCTTAACCTTACAAAAAAATTTTAAAAAGCATCTGCCACAATAATTTCAGCAGATGCTCATAAATATCTACCTTTTACAACTACCTTCTTTTACTCGCTAAAGTCACTCTCGTATTTCTCGCTTAAGTATACTCTCTTATTACTATTATAGCCATAGCTACTAGTCTACTATTGCGGCTTGAACTGTAATTCCTTGCTGCCCTTTGGCTACAACTCTATCTGTTGCGTTTTCTACCACTTTGTAGCTGATGGTAGTATTACCTGCTTCAACTCCTGTAATTATGCCTGTAT
Organism: Firmicutes bacterium HGW-Firmicutes-12; assembly: GCA_002841595.1. Classification (GTDB taxonomy): domain Bacteria; phylum Bacillota; class Peptococcia; order DRI-13; family PHAD01; genus PHAD01. Next base: position 19,210 of record PHAD01000036.1, on the reverse strand, counting down.
TTCCATCTACTGTTGCTTTGGCCGGTACGCTAGACATCCATTGGATTATGCTCACGTACCCCCATATCCTCTAAATAATTTGAAGCTCGTGCACCTTGTCCTAATTGTATTTCTATAGCGTTTAACTGCCGAAGTTCTTCCGGTTTGGTATTCTTTCCACCTCTAGAATATTGGCCTATTAAATACTTTGCCGCTTCCCTTTCCTCTTTTAGTAGCGACATTCCAGAAATTATGATTGGTACTGCTAGTTTAAGGGGCTTCTTTGCATTCTTTCCAATAATAACAGAAGTATCTATTGTGACTTTGTTTTCAACAGGTAGTCTGTATAGATGAACTGGATTTAGTAATAATTTTTTCCACGGTGACAATACTATAGGACTTCCTAAAGGTCTATCCAACACTTCGCCGCTGTTGCTCGTAGATTAGACTCAACCAAGGCTCGAAGACCATTTTTTTGAATTAGTGGATACATAGCGAAATCACTTCTTGTGTATTATCAGATACCATTCGTATCCACATATCTCTCATCAAATTAGTCATACCATTTCGTATCATCGATGACATATAAGACATTCTTTTTAAACCTCCTATTAGTTTTTGTTTTTTATAGTTTGAACATCTTATGCTAATAAAAAACCGTGATGCTAGCTATAAGCATCACGGAATAGGAAAAATTTTCGCAGTACCTACTAAGTACCGCAATAGGTTATATATGGTCGCTTTGATGACGGCATTGTGGAGAAATCAGCCTGTTCGGTGGAGTGTGCATAGGGACTTGCAAGAACATCAAGAAGTCGCTCGAGCACACTGTAGTCCCCTTGTTTCACTGCGGCTTCTAGTGCTGCTTCTACCCTGTGGTTGCGAGGGATTAGCGCAGGATTACTGTTTTGCATTAACTGTTGTGAGGCGGCTTTTGGTTCTAGCTGCCTACCTAGTCTCGCCAACCACAGCTCATGCCACTCGGTAAACTCTATAGTGCCAAAAAGGACCGTTTCCTCTGGCGTATCAAAAGTTAATGCGCGAAAGGTATTAGTATAGTCAGCACGATACTTCTCCATCATCCTTAGGAGGCCTTCAATGAGAGCTTCATCCTCTATTTCTTCATTAAATATCCCCAGTTTTGCTCTCATACCCGCAAGCCAATTACAGTGATACAACTCATTAAAATCCGAAAGCGCATCTTGGGCCAGTTTGACAGCCTGCGCCTGGTTGTCATGCAGGAGGGGCAACAGAGTTTCTGCAAAACGCGCAAGATTCCATGCGGCTATATTTGGCTGATTGCCATAGGCATAGCGACCTTGTGTATCAATTGAACTAAATACCGTTTCCGGGTCATAGACATCCATGAAGGCGCAAGGACCATAATCAATGGTTTCTCCACTAAGCGCCATGTTATCGGTGTTCATCACCCCATGAATAAATCCAACCAATTGCCATTTAGCAATCAGCCCGGCCTGTTGCTTAATCACTTCCTGAAGTAGCGAAAGGTAGCAATCCTCCCCCGCTGTAAAGTCTGGAAAATGTCGTTGTAATGTATAATCGGCCAGGATTTGGAGTTCCTGGGCAGTACCCCATTTTGAAACGTATTGAAAGGTCCCGACGCGTAGATGACTAGCAGCCACACGGGTTAGTACAGCACCTGGAAGCTCAGTTTCGCGAATTATTAACTCACCGGTTGTCACCACAGCTAGGCTACGGGTAGTAGCAATACCCAGTTCATGCATTGCTTCACTGATAATGTATTCGCGCAGCATCGGTCCAAGTGTCGCTCGACCATCGCCCCGGCGGGAGTATGGTGTTTCTCCTGAACCCTTAAGCTGAATATCAAATCGTTCACCTAAAGGTGTGATCTGTTCACCAAGCAACAAAGCCCGGCCATCCCCTAACATGGTAAAATACCCAAATTGATGTCCCGCGTATGCTTGAGCAAGAGGCAAAGACCCTTGGGGAATCTGGTTACCGGCTAGCAAAGCTACCCCATCTTCGCTTTGCAACGCCTCGACGTTCAACCCGAGGGTTCTAGCCAACGGATAATTGAGGATGATGAGTTCCGGTGAGCGAACAGCTATTGGATTGAGACTGCTATAGAATGATTTCGGTAAACGAGCATAGCTATTGTCTAAGTTCCATCCTGTTTCTATTTTCACTTTACTCTTTATCATAGTATCCCTTTTCTTCTTTTGTCTTTTAGACAAAAATCATGATCACTTATTATATATTTATTTATCTGCTTCCGCCAATTTATTATACTGATTTCTCGACATGGATTGTACCACAACTTAAAGTAATGCCTTCTAGGTAATAAATTGGATGGTAGGAGTATTAGTATTGTTGAATTTATTTTAGAAGTATTCTTTTAACTCCTTGATACTATCAATTAATAAATCTGCATTTTCAAGCTCACCCTCTTGTGAAAAACCATATCTGCAACCTATAGTATAAATATTGTTTTTTCTGCCCGCCTCCATGTCCTGCATCCTATCGCCTACAATTACCATATTCTTAGGATAACGTGCGCTTATAATAGATAGTATTTCATGCTTAGGGATGAAATTATATTCCTCTGAGCAGGCTAGCTCTTCAAAATATTCATTTAGATTAAACAATTGAGTATGACTGTCCCTGTAATAATTTCTACAATTGCTTATAAATACTAAATGATATCCTTTACTCTTTAGATAGGAGAGCACCTCCAAGGCACCTTCATACAACTCAGGCTTACCTTCATCGATGAGCCTCTTCATTTCTGTTCGAACTATATTAGAGCATTTTGTTCTGATACTTTCATCCAAATTGGGCATGAAAGCTTTCCACATTTCCTGACTATTGAACCCAAGCCAGTAACTAATTTCATTAGCTTGCCAAGCTCTGTGTTGTGCAAGCCCCTGCATCACAAGATACGAATATGCTTTTCTAAAGGCAGGGGCATAAATATACATACTATTGTGGAGGCATCCGTCATAATCAAAGAAAATTGTTTTTATACTGTTGAAATTAATCAAAGTACACACTCCCTTTATAGCTGTTTCAACAGATTGGCCATCTCTATAGCAGTTACGGCTGCTTCAAAGCCTTTATTACCTGCTTTTGTTCCTGCCCTCTCTATAGCTTGTTCAATATTATCAGTGGTTAATACGCCAAATATAACTGGTGCGTTCGAAACCAGACTTATTTGTGCTACACCCTTGGTCACTTCTGCAGATACATACTCGAAATGAGGAGTCGCTCCGCGAATTACTGCACCCAGGCAAATAACCGCATCATAGTCTTTTGCAGTCATCCTTTTAGCGACTAATGGTATTTCAAAAGCCCCCGGTGCCCAGGCAACAGCAATATCCTCCTCTTTAACCCCGTGACGTACCAATGCATCCATCGCTCCCCCTAAGAGCTTACTGGTGATGAATTCGTTGAATCTGCTAATCACGATACCAAATTTAAGACCTTCACCTATGAGCTTGCCTTCAAATACTTGTACTTGATTCATCATTAATTCCTCCCCTAATTGTAGTTAAAGATTAAGCAAGTGACCTAACTGTTCTTTCTTGGTGGTAAGATACCTTTGATTTGAAGTACCCGGACTGACCTCTAAAGGAATACGCTCCACTACGTCGAGACCATATCCCTCTAGTCCGGAAATTTTACGAGGGTTATTAGTCAAGAGCCTGAGCTTTGATATCCCCAGATCGGCGAGGATTTGAGCGCCAATCCCATAATCTCGTAAATCAGCAGGAAAACCTAATTGTTCATTTGCCTCCACTGTATTCATACCTTCATCTTGAAGCTTATAAGCCTTGAGCTTATTCATAAGTCCTATGCCGCGACCTTCTTGTCTCATATAAAGGAGCACTCCCCGGCCTTCCTTTTCGATAGCGTCCAGTGCTAAAGCCAATTGTTCCCCACAATCACAACGTAATGAGCCCAGTGCATCACCTGTTAAACATTCAGAATGGACCCGAACTAAAACCGGATCTCCTTTACTTACATCACCCTTAACTAAGGCTAGATGGGATTGGCCGTCTAGCTTGCTGTTGTAACCATGGGTTTTAAAATAACCGTATTTTGTAGGTAGCTCCACTATCGTTATTTTTTCCACCAATTTCTCGGTTTTACGGCGATATTTAATTAGTTCGGCAATGGTTACTATTTTTAGGCTGTGTATCCTGGCAAACTCCATCAATTGGGGAACTCTGGCCATGGTCCCATCATCATTCATGATTCCACAGATTACCCCCGCCGAATAAAGTCCAGCCATTTGTGCCAAATCAACTGATGCCTCCGTATGACCAGCCCTCTTTAATACGCCTCCCTCCTTATAACGCAAAGGAAAAATGTGCCCCGGCCGTCGCAAATCCTGGGGTCGACAGGTTGGGTCTAGAACTTTCTTAATGGTTAAAGCACGCTCATGGGCGGATATTCCCGTTGTTGTAGCTATGTGATCTATGGAAACAGTAAAAGCCGTCCCCAGATTATCACTGTTATTGCTAACCATCGGTGCAATTTCAAGCTCATCCAACCGTTGGCCTGTAATGGACAGGCATATCAGTCCTCGTCCATGTGTTGCCATGAAGTTAACTGTTTCAGGTGTTACATGCTCAGCTGCCATAACCAGGTCACCCTCATTTTCTCTGTCTTCATCATCTACAATAATAATCATTTTCCCTGCTTTGATATCTTCAATTGCTTCTTCAATTTCATTAAATATGATTTCCCTACTCATGTCTTTTCCTCCTCATTATAGAAACCCATGTTGAGATAAAAAGGAAACCTTAATACCTCCTGGATCAACTGTTTTTTCGCTTGGCTGAACAAGCTTCTCTAGATACTTTGCTATCACATCTGCTTCTAGATTTACCTTATCACCTACTTTTTTCAATCCCAAGTTTGTAATTCCGCGGGTGTGTGGAATCAGAGAAACCGTAAACGCAGTCGATGTAACATTGACGACAGTGAGACTGATGCCATCAATGGCGATAGACCCCTTAGGGATAAGATATTTTCCTATCCCTTCCGGATAAGATATTTCACTAACGAGAGCAATGTCATACCGCGTCTGACCAGTAATTATCCCTACCCCGTCAACATGTCCGCTTACCAAATGTCCCCCCAAGCGATCTCTGAGTCTAAGGGCCCTTTCAAGATTAACTTTCACCTCGGGCTTTAAATCACCTAAATTAGTCTTAGTCAGTGTTTCCGCCATTACTTCTGCAGTAAAGGATGTATTATTAAAATCCACTACTGTTAAGCAGATACCATTAACCGCAATACTATCACCCAACTTCATGTCGGATACAATCAGAGGAGCTGCAATTATTATTCTGGCTGAATCTTTTCCTTTCTGAATCGATTTAACGCTACCTAGTTCTTCTATAATCCCTGTAAACACTTTTAGCCCTCCTTTGTTCTGGGATACCCTGTGAATAAAATGTCATTTCCCAGAGGTTTAAGTGATAATTTGCTTATCTCCACCGCATTTTCTAACTCCAATATCCCGTTTCCTTGAAAGGGTCCTGGGGCGCGGGCACCTCCTATCAGCTTAGGCGCTACATAAAAGTAGAATTTATCAACTAACTGCTCCCGGAGAAAACTTCCGTTAAGATGTCCTCCTCCCTCCACTAGAACACTGCTTATCTCCTGTTCCCCTAAGTTTCTTAATAAGTCTTGAAGTGAAACAAGTGGTCCATCGTTGACAATTAACACCCTGGCCCATTTCTCAACTGCTTTTATTCTATCTTTAGAAGCCTGTGCTGTTGTCGCAACAAGAGTAGGAGCAGAAGAATTATGATGCAGTACTTGTGCCTCTAGGCTGATTGACAATTTACTATCGACTATTATCCGCACAGGATCGCGTCCATCACCATTCGGGAGGCGACAGGTTAGACTGGGATTATCGGCGACAACTGTACCAATACCTACCATGATGGCATCATAGGTATTACGTAGCATATGTCCGTGAAATCGCGCTTCTTCACCGGTAATCCATTTAGAATCCCCCGTTTCTGTTGCTATTTTGCCATCTAGGGATATGGCGGTTTTTAAGGCTACAAAAGGTAGTTTAGTACTTATATATTTTAAAAACACTTCATTTTGTAGTTTAGCCTCTTCTTCCATTATTCTTTCGTAAACCTCAATACCACAGGAACGTAACTTTTGTATTCCCTGTCCGCTAACTAGTGGGTTGGGATCCTGCAGGGCTATGAAGACACGTTTAATTCCTGCCCTAATAATACTCTCGGTACATGGTGGGGTGCGGCCGTAGTGATTACAAGGTTCTAGCGTCACATATAAGTCAGCCCCCTCTGCTTTATCCCCAGCCTCTAATAAGGCATGAACCTCCGCATGATCTGTGCCTGCTTTTTTATGATAGCCCCTACCAATTATCCTTCCATCCTTAACCACAACCGCACCTACAAGTGGATTGGGACTGGTTCTCCCCCTAGCCTTCCCTGCCAGTTCCAAAGCCAATCTCATGAAATTACTATCCATAAAAACCTCCGCTAAAACACAAAAATAATTCCCGAAGGATATTATATCCTCCGGGAATAGATAAAAAACAAGGAAGGTTATATTCTATTGTTACTTAATTAGATCCTTTTAGACCCAATTTCTTTTTGAGTAATATAAAAAGCAAAAGCAATTAATAGACTAATAAAACAAAATAAAAAAGCTGCTTTAAAACTAGCTACACCAATCAAGTTATTAGTAACAGGTGCTTTGGCAATAATAACACCCATTAACTGCTGATATACTGCTCCTCCGGTAAAGCCAAAGAAGTTTATTATCCCCGAAGCAGTACCTAACATCACTAGATCTACATTCTCTTTTACATTTGCCCAAACTATGATCTGGCAATAACCAAAGAAACCAAATAAAAACATCAAGATTCTAACTAAGTTCAATGACATGGAATCAGTAAAAAAAACAAACGGGATCCAAACCAGGACATAACTAATGAAACCAATCATTATTACCTTTTTTTTGGATTTCATCACTCTGTCTGCAATAATTCCGAATATGGGGAGACCAACTATTGCACCTACAGCAATAAGCATCAAAATATTACCGGCCTCACCCTGGCTAAGATTAAAAACATTCATTAAATACGGGCCAGCCCAAAGACCTTGGAAAGCCATCAGCGTACCTATCCATATAAAATAAAGAACTATTATTGTCCAAAAGTTATATTTTCTGAATAAAACCTTAAATGCTGCTGGAATGCTTATGGGAGGAGAGCACACGAGGGGTATTTGTTCTATCTCAGGCATACTGGCTCCCCCAATATCTACGGGCTTATTTCTAATAAATATGTAGAGTAATGCAGCAATAATTATAGTAATAACGCCTATAATCATCATTGTATTTCTCCAGGTAATCGCTACTATTAATGCTGCTAGAGGTGCTGATGCCGCCAAAGCCCCGACATTGCCGATAGCCACAAGAATACTAGAATATGTAGAATACTCGTTTTTTCTAAACCAATCTGCCAAAATTCTCAAAGCCGGAACGTACATAAATGCAACGCCCAATCCTACCAAAAAACGTGCTGTCAAAGCAACGTTAAAAGAATTAGCCATTCCGAATAGAAGGGTAGCACATCCAGCGATAAAAGTAAAAAGAGTAGTGGTTTTCCGCACACCCCAGCGGTCAACCAAAATTCCCGCTGGCAATTGAGACAGTGCATAAGCATAGAAATACATTGACCCAAAAAGTCCCACAGCCACCGGGTCAACTCCAAAATCGGTAGCTAAATCCTTAGCCATTACCGCTGTTGACATACGATGAAAAAACACAAAAAAATAAGCTAATGCAATTACCCCAAACACCACATAACGGTAAGATAAGGTTTTATTTATTTTTTTTTGAGTCGTTTCTTCGAATATTGCCACAAATTTTCCCCCCTTCTAGTAAACAAGAAAATATTTTAATCTTTTATGCAACAATCTCTTTCTTCTTAAACGATTGAATAGTTTCACTCTAAAAACAATAATATAAATGACGCAGCTGCAGCCCCAACCTCCCCCGCGTTATAAGAACCGATCTCCTCCTTAGTCCAACCAGTTCCTCTATAAATAATACCTTTTTCATAGGAGCCTAATCCCTCCCTAGACCAACCAGTTCCTCTATAGATTATGCCATTTTCATAGGAACCGATCTCCTCCCTAGTCCAACCATTTCCTCTGTATATAATGCTATTTTCATAGGAACCGATCTCCTCCCTAGTCCAGCCGGTTCCTCTATAGATAACGCCATTCTCATAGGAGCCTATTTCTTCCTTAGTCCACCCAGTTCCTCTATACAATATTCCCGTTGTACTATTTATACTAATATGCGGGGCATCAGAAGTATCAGCTGAATTGTTGGAACTATTATTATTAGCTAGGTAATGAACTGGACCTAACCAGATTAAGGCAATACAACCAGTAAGAAATAAGCCAATAACAATATAAGCAACTCCAAACAAGATTAATAGGAAAAGTCCCAAAAAAAATTGCCCCGTATTAGAAATATATTCAACCGCAACAACCACTGTTGCGATCGCGGGTAAGAGTATGGTGACTACTGTACCGACAATTGAGAGTATGCTATTATTTTTCGCTCCCAATAAGACAAACAGAACTACCATGCTGACAGTAGGTATTAAATATATACGACCAATGTAATATACCCCTTCCCAAAAACTCCAGTCCACCACTCCCGAATAAACCAAATCAGTGATTATTGAATATTGTAGATATGCCATCCCTGTCTGAACTGTCAGAATAATTACTGTCCGAATAAACGTAGCCATTTAGATACACCTCATTAACCAGTTGTCTAAAAATGCTTCAAACAAATATGTTATTCTACAGACTCCACCTAATCCCTCTATTGCTTTGCAGCATTCTAGCCCCTATATTCTATTGTTAATCCTTTTAAGAAGTTCCTAGCATATTTATCACCGCACTCATGATAATTCTTGTGCCCTACTTTTCTTAATATAGCGCTTAATTCTCCTTTTGTTATAATCACTCCCGCTTTTTCAAAGATATCAAGCATATCCTCACTGGTTAAGGCTAATGCTATTTTCAATTTCTTTAACAGTACATTGTTAACAGCTTCATTCCCCTTTATAGCTTCTGGTCTTTCAGATTGCCCTGATGCTGGATCTTGTTTCCCTCTTTTAAAAATAATTAGGCCATTTAAAAATGACTCTAGCATAAAATTGTTGCATTCTTCTTTCTCATCTATAACCACAGAATTTTCACATTCATTAGGGTAACTTGTTTTTGCTTTTGTAAGGATTTTTAGCACTTTTTCTTTTGTTATTTCAATACCACCAAGTTTAAATATCTCTACCATATCTGTGTTTTTTATATCTAGAGCATATCTTATCCTAATTAATATATCATTATTATCCATTTATAAGCCTCCCTTCATCTCTACAAACATTACCTCTCCTTGATTCTGTATGTCTATTTTACCTTCTAGATCTTTGGTTATTAATTGTAATTCCTGCTTACTTCTTGGACCAACAGGAATAATCATTTTCCCTCCAGGCTTTATTTGCTTGATTAATTCAGACGGTACTTGTTCAGCCGCCGCCGTTACCATAATTCTATCATATGGGGCATTTTCCCTCCACCCTTTACTTCCATCCCCAATTTTATAAAATATGTTTGCATAACCCAAATGTTCAAGCTTTCCTCTAGCTTTTTTTGCAAGCTCCTTAATCCGTTCTACAGTAAAAACCGAGCCGGAAAATTCAGCTAACAATGCGGTTTGATAACCTGATCCGGTTCCTATTTCTAATACTTTACTACTTTTGTCGGGTGCTAACATAAAGGTCATTTCTAAAACAAGACTCGGTTGTGAAATTGTCTGTTCATAACCAATCGGCAAAGGTCTATCTAGATATGCATATTCTTTAAATTCATTATCAATGAAAGCAGCACGTTCAAGCTTATTTGTGAAATCAAGCAGTTCTTTATACTCCATCATTGCCACCTCTTCTAGCCGACTTAAAAATGCACTTAGGATGCTTATCTCATATTCACCACTTAATTTATAACTAAGGTTTTAGCAACTTAACTGTATATCTATACCTTAGCTCTAGACATTCTCCTTAAAACCTCAGCCATCACAATTCCCCAAATTAAAGCACCTATATAGTTTGATATAGCATTGTCTAAGGGAGTCTTAGTTAGGTATTGTACTTTCAACATCGTAGCTATAGAAAAAACCGCAAAACCTACAAATAACCCGTAGCAAGCCCCTTTAATGAGAACCCCCCGGGAAGTAATAATGGGAACAAGATAGGCAAATACGAAGCCTAGAAATCCTATCCAGATAAATTGGACAAATTGGGCAAAAAGTAATTGTATTATAGTAGTTGGTTTATGACCATAGACTAAGATTGCTGCCCAGTCCGCAAATCTTATCTCAGTAATATTAATGTAATAGGCAAAATAACTCCAGATATTCATTGGTATACCTGCAATTATACCGGCTATAGCTCCGCGGAAAAATCTATCCTTAAGCATATCTACCACCTCATTAATCCTTTTTTTAGTTAATACATAAAGCGAAACTTCATTCTTTTGGAGTTTTAACTCCACCTGAATGTTAGTTGAGCCATTCCAGGTTGACTTTTCTTTAATTGTCTTTATTATTACCAGAATTAAGCTTTATCTACGCTATAACTGCAAAAGAGGTGGAGGTCTTCTGCTTAATTGAGCCATTCTGAGGAACTTATATAGTTATCCAATTTTGAGAATGGTATAATCTAGTAGGAATTTCTTAACTTTAAATCAAGATCTATAAAACTGTGAATAGGAGGTAATTCATACGAAAGATCGAAATAAAGGGATCTTATATATGATTCTTGCATCTTTGTTTTTTGCTCTGATGGCTTCTGCCGTCAAGTATTCCGGTGATCTCCCCACCATGCAAAAGGTTTTCTTTCGAAATATAGTAGGATTTGCTATCTCAGGATATATGATCCTCAAATCTGGGGCTGGCTTTAAAGGAAATAATAAAAAATTCTTGTTTTACCGTTCATTGTTTGGACTACTAGGAGTATTTCTTTCCTTTTATGTCATAGACCATTTACCCTTAGCGGATGCAGTCGTACTCAATCAGATGAACCCTTTTTTTGTTCTAATGCTTTCAGCCTTTTTCCTAGGCGAAAAAATTAAAAAACACCAAGTTTTAGCAATCAGTATAGCTCTACTTGGTGTTACATTTATCATACGTCCTCAATTTGATTATACAATGTTTCCAGCCGTACTGGGACTATTTTCAGCGGTTTTCGCGGCTGCAGCCTATACTGTAATTCGCTATCTACGACTAACTGACCATCCCCAAGTTATCGTCTTTTACTTTACAGGGTTTTCTGTAGTTTCTACCCTACCTTTTATATTTTTAGGTCAATTTCAAGTACCTACTCTTATTGAATTGTTAATATTATTATCTGTAGGTCTATTTGCTACCATTGCTCAGTTGTTTATGACACATGCTTATCGATATTCTGAGGCAGGGGATTTGTCCATCTTTTCCTATGGTCATACCGTATTTTCTGCCTTAATTGGAATCTTATTATGGTCTGAAATCCCGGATATATATAGCCTTCTGGGAATTACATTAATTCTAATAGGAGCCTATATCAATTACCGCACTAAGTCAGATGTTCAAGGTTTATCGAGTCAATAGAAGTTTGTATTTAATCAAGCACAAATTTAACAATCGCATCAATAACTTCTTCCGTCACATGACCCTCTATCTGGTACTCATCCGGTTTGCTGATGCCAGTGCCCGTACCCGTCATCATAAGGTGGTTCAGAGACGGAAAGCTTTTAAAAGTGACATCCTTTTTCCCTTTCAGCTTTGCCTTACAAATCTCGAAATCTTGCATGGTCACTTGGTAATCTCGCTCACCTTGCAGGATAAGCAGCTTTACTGCAAGTACCTTAGCATCCTCTGCCGGTTGATAACCCCTGTAAATCTAGCCAATACGCAGCAGGAATGCCCAGTAACTCTGAAGCAGGGGTATCTGAATCTAACGAAGGATCTTTTACTTTAAGTGCTAGCTTCTCAGCCTCGGCAATATTCGCTTTTTCACTGTCACTAATTGCACCATCCAGTTCGGCTAAATAAGTCATCTGATCAATGATGAGGTCCTCCAAAGGTCTCGCAGCACCTGCCACGATAATCAGACCGGCTAGATCATTCGTCTGAAGACCTATTCTTGGTACCAACATGCCTCCCAGACTGTGCCCAAGGACATAAATCCGGTTCGGATCCACCTTCTCCATACCCTTTATCAAAGAAACCGCGAGCAAAGCATCCTCAATCGTTTCTTTCTGAACAGTCAAACCTTCCGCTTCAGAAAGTATCTTCTGACCATGCACGAGTGTCCTTTTGTCATAACGCAGCACACCAACCCCACTAGTTGCCAATCCCAGTGCCAAATCTTTAAACGGTTTGTTAGGTCCGATGGTTTCATCCCTATCGTTCGGACCGGAACCATGTATGAGAACGACCATCGGCCACGGTCCATCTCCTTAAGGGAAAGCGAGGGTGCCGGGCAATGCCCAGTCACCCTCACCAATGACAATTTCTTCTTCGATTACTCTACCCATATCTACATATGCAGGCACTTCATACTTCACAGTACTTACACTCTCATCGGGCTGAAAAAACAGTCCCGAAATGCGTTTGTCTGAGTTGAAAACCACACGAATATTCAACGTAGCTTTTTCAAATTGCGTCGTAGCAATGATGACATCATATCCATCTGTAACTTCCTGTTTACAGCTAAGCTCAGCTTGATACTTGCCTACCTGTTCCTTTAACTGCCCCCAAGTTTCACCGAGTTTATTGAAGTGCTTTTTGCATATCTGCATCAAAATAGTCTGTTGCAGATGCAAAATCTGCTTCAACAAGCAAGGTAATAAAATCAGAAGCTAGGTTGTTGATATCACCCTAAAGCGGCTGAGATGCCTGTGGCTCTTCATTTTGGGAACACCCCGAAAATAGTAGAATGAAAACTATAAGTAGTATTGATATTTTTTTTGACCTGTACATGAATCCACAACCTTTCTAACTTGAACTTTCATTCACGAAAGGCATTATCCCTGAATTGAATAATCCAATGATAAATGCTCTTGTTGGACTTTTATTGTATCGAAAGCAACTTTACGAAAACTAAAGGAATAATATCCTCTATTCTCTCCTTTCCGTAATAGGTAACATGTATTACTTGATTATCTAAATAGGCAAATATCTGTTTTCTAAACTCATCTTCTGCAATATACATTTTATCAAGTTGCAAACTATTTATTTCTTTAATTTCGCTGTTATCACGGTAAACATAACGACTAATAAGATCAAGCGTAAGGTTTTCTGCCATGCTACCAAAGGTTAACTTATAAAATCGAGTGGTTATGCTCGGCGAATATTCCCCACTTTGATCCTCCCACATTTCATTTGGTATAACACCATGCTCATCTATTTCATACTGAACAGGTGCAAGCAGGCTCCAATCGTAGCTAACTCGATTTGCCCAATCAACACCATTGCCTGTATAACCTATCTCACGTATAAGCTTTGGATTGTGTTCTATGTTCGCAAGCCTTATGATGGGTAGATTGGTATTGTCTTCAGGAAGTGTGTAGTCTTTGCTTTGGGAAATTTCAATAAAAGGTATGAAAATAGTAAACACCGCAATCGTCAAAAATAAACCTGCCAATATACCCCCTGTTATTCTGGCTTTCCTATATTCCTCATTATGATTTATTTTTTGACCTTGTAATAAATCTTTTTTGAGGTTGCTTATAGCCAGATAATTACGTACTACTGAATAAAAAACATAAAGTTCAACAACAACAAGGAGCATTTGCTGAACAAACTGACCTTTTATCATATATAGAACAGGTGCATCGTTGAGAAAATAAATGCTAATTATCATAACAACGAATAGCAACATTGCAATCGACATTATCATTAAATTAACTTTTATCTTTTTGTCTAGTTCTGTCAAGGAAAAACCTTGCTCAATGGGATCTGTGTGTAGCTCAGTGATGCATATGTCCTCATCGGCAGCAAAAATATAGAAATCCCCGGTTTTTGTGATCATATCCCAACCACAGTCGTGATAAACATCAAGTTGTTCTTGTGATGGTACTTCTTTCATAATATCAATTCTGTATCTGGTGTTCTTTGGTTCTCCTTTTTCAAAGGATATGAAGATACATCCGATTTTTTTTAAATGCAGCCCATTTTTAGCCATATCTGAAAACCAGCTTTCATTCCGGCCAATTGCATAGATATCATCAAGCATTAGTCTCTTTACTAATTTACCCATTTATTGCCTCTCCTCTAATAAGCTTCCATCTTTAATCATGTCCTTGAGTCTTTTATATTCCGTTTTAAGTGCAGCTTTACCATCTTCTGTAATAGCGTAGGTTTTTCTTCGCCCATCATCATTTACTATTACAATGAGTTCGTCTTTTTGTAGCCGAGTAAGAACGCCATACAATGTTCCCGGGCCCATTTTAATACGTCCCTTTGATACTTGGTCAATTAAAGCCATTAACTGATAACCATGATTAGGATTCATTAATGCAAGGAGTATATAATACATTGCTTCCGTCATCGGGCTGTCTGAATATGACATACTATTCTCTCCTCAATTACTATTATGTATGACGATATATCGCATGGCATAATAGTAGTCCGAATTGGACTTTTTGTCAATAAAAATACATCTACAAACAACTAATATTTCATATAAATCGCCAGGTACTGCTAACTAAGGATTTCTATTATCTTCCCTTGGCATTACGACTTTATAGCCAACATGTCTTGATAGATTAATTTGTATATTTCCATTTGCATTCTTACCAACGATTTTTATGCTATACTTCCCTTTTGACGCGGCGACTATAACGGATCCTGTACTGTTTTGTTCTGCTATGTTAAGTAACTCCTGTTTAGGAGTTACTATAACAACCTTAAAATCACCACTTTTTACCTGCGATTTATAATTTAGTTCTATTTCACTTTTTTCTTCTACCTGTATAGCCCAAAGGGTCTGCACACCAAAAAATCTGCTATATTTTATATTTACTTGTTTCTCGTCCGCTTTTCCAATTCTTTTATAGAAAGAGAAGGTATCACCTTCTTGTACAATACTTGTTTCGTTATCATATATTTCCTTCTTTTCTTCATCGATGCCACATCCCAAAAGGATACTTAAGAATATTATTAAAAATAATACTAATGTTACCTTTTTCAATCCATATGAAGTAAACATACTACTAATCCCTCTCCCACTGGAATATATCCCTCACCAGACAAAAGGTATAAACATTTTCGTTTTCTTCATATACTCCACGTATTCATGATCAAATTCCTGCAGCATATCTTTTTCCTCACGTTTTGCCAGACGCAAATACATAACCACCATAACAGGATACAGAATTAGCATGGGTAATGTTGCCCATTCCACCAGCATACCTAAGGATAAAAGTAACAGTCCGGTATACTGCGGATGGCGAATATATTTATAAACGCCTGTTTTTACAAGAGAGCCTGTGCCTGTTTCTTTTGACCAATATTTTTTATAAATATTGTACCAGCCATTTAAAATCAAGGATAACGCAACTACCGCTAACCCAATATTAATGTACATCCCCCAAAAACCAATGGACGAAACCAATGTATGCCCCCATAAAATTCCTTCGGGAAGATTTTTGCCTATTATCCAAGAAATTACATACATACTAAAAGGAATGCCATGCATCTCTATAGCAAAAGCTATCACAAAAGCTAAATAAGTTCCTACCGGTTTTTTATCCATCTTTTTATAAAAGGGTAGAAATAAAAGGATTACGCCGTACAACACCGCAAAAAACAATACTCCAAACCAATTGTGAAAATGACCTTCTAATGTTTCCATAAATCCAAACCTCCAGTTTAATTAGTTTTTATGTACCCTTGCTTTTAGAATAACAAGGTATCCTTAAACTGGGCTACTTTTAATCTTAAATCTATCTTAAATTTTAGGAATTTGAATAATATACTCGCATCCACGGTTTATATCAGTTTTCAGGCTTATGGTTCCTCCATGAGCTACAATAGTTTTCTCAACAATTGCCAACCCTAAGCCGGTGCCTCCCGTCTGTGAATTTCTGGAATCATCCCCTCGTACGAATGGTTGAAATATGTTTTTTGCGATTTCAGCAGCTATTCCAATACCATCATCTTTAAATATCATTACAATACCATCGTCCTGCTCCAATAAATGAATCGTTACTTTTGTTCCTTCAGGATTGTACTGTACGGTATTAGCAACAAGGTTTTGAAATACCCTATCCATCTGATCTGTGTCAAGCATTGCAAAAATCTCTTGTTCAGGAATTTCAAAATCATATTTAAGGCCGGCCTTATCAAAGGTTGGAATAGCCTTGCCGATTATCGTCCTCAGATATTCACTAGTATCAATCCTTGTTTTGCTTAGCACAAATTCTGAGCTTTCCATTTTGGATAGTTCGAACAAATCAGTGATTAATTTGTTAGCGCGTACGCTATTTTCACAAATTATTTGCAGGTACGCCTCTAGGTCTGCTTTGGGTATGTCCGGGTTGTTAAGACAGTGTTCTGCATAGCCCACAATACTAGCCAGGGGGTTTTTAAGATCGTGGGAAATATCAAGTACCAACTGTTTACGCTTTTCTTCCGACTGTTTTCTAAGAGATATCTCATGCTCAATCTGTCCAGCCATCGCGTTAAAAATATCCTCTAATTCACCAAATTCATTTTTTAAATCAAGCTCAACTCTGGCCGAATAGTCGCCATCTCGTAAACGCTGTGCGCTGTGACAAAGTTTTCTCAATGGGTTTACTATGCCAGTAGATGTTATCTTTGAGTAAATCACGGTGCTTATTGCAAGCAATATTAAGTAAAACAACACAATTGCCACAATAACTCCAACAACATTCTGCATATCCACCGAGGCAAATTCCTTGTTATGCACAATGGCAAAATCAATTCTGATGGAAGTCGGGAATGAAACTATCAACCAGAACTGCTCCTTGGCGTTGTATTCAATACTATAGCTAAAAGGGATACCTTTGCTTTTGCTAGCCGTTAAAAACTCAGTGAACTCTGCTGTATTCAGCTTGTCCTTTTCAAAGGTATTGAGTCCAGCAGTAAGTACAATTTCGTAATTCTTATTAATCACCTGTACCCCGCCGCCGTTATCAATAACCGAATTTGTATCAATATCAAAGTAATTGTCTTGCATCAAGCTTTCCGCAGTATGATTACTTTTAACAAGGGTATTAGATATGACATGATTTGCAAAATCAAGCAATAGAAAGGAACAAATTGCTATTACTATTGAGATTATAAACATAAGGAGGTAGTTTGCTAGAAATTGATCTGCAATTTTTCTCTTCATATTTGGCTACCATCTTGTTTATGGAACTTATAACCAATACCTCGGATAGTTTTTATATACTCTGGGGTCTTGGGGTCGGTTTCTATTTTGTTTCTAAGATGACTGATATGCACCATGACAGTGTTGTCATCATAATATACCTCTTCGTTCCACACCGCCCAATATAACTGTTTCTTGGTAAAAACCCTAGCAGGGTTCTCCATTAGGTATTCTAGTAACCTATACTCCTTAGCATTCAGCTCCACTGGAATACCGTCTTTATAGATACAGCAACTGTCTTTATCCAGAAGCAAATTACCATAGGCAATTTGCGAAGAACTCTTCTTCTTTTGTGCGGAGTATTCATTGTTTCTTCTAAGCTGCGCACCAATTCTTGCAAGTAACTCTTGGATATTAAACGGCTTAACAAGGTAATCGTCTGCACCAATCCCCAGCCCCAATATTTTGTCCATATCATCGCCCCTGGCAGTTAGAAGAATTACGGGGAGGGTGCTTGTTTCACGGATTTTACGCAACAGATTAAAACCATCAAGCCTTGGCATCATAACATCAAGGATAGCAAGATCGATAGTTTCTCGCCCTAAGACCTCTAAAGCTCCCAGGCCATCTTTTGTAGCAAATACTAAATAACCTTCCTGCTCAAGATTTATTTTTAAAAGGTTTCTGATGTCCTCTTCATCCTCCGCTATTAAGATGTTCATTCCTATACTCATCCAAGTCGCTCAGCTATAATTTTACTAACTCTCTTAGCTATCGCCATTATAGTAAGTATGGGCGGATTTCCCAAAGACTCAGGAAGCAGTGTAGCATCGGCAACATACAGGTTCTCAGGAAGCTTGGGATTATGAAAGCTTTCCGCTTCTTGTCTTGTGAGCGGCAGCATGCCACCAGGATGACCGGCATTTATCGTTCCAAGGAAAATCTTGTCCTTTTTGATACCATGTCTTCTAAGTATCTCCTTGCAAATCTCTACTCCCTCCTGCAGTCTGACTTTATCAATCTCGGCAAGTGTTTTTTTGATGCCTTTGTTATCAATACTTCCTGTACTCGAATCTGCTAGTTTAATCATCATTGTCAGTGTATCCGAGGCAGGATATCGCCAGTTTTTATTAAAGAAAAAGCTTAGATAATCAAAATAGGGTGATAAGATATAATCTTCCCTCTGTACGGCAAAGGGCATGGAAAGCTCCTGGTTCTGATAGCTACCCTTACACTCGGCAGCTACGCAGAGGACCGGATCAACAAATAGTCTGCTTTCACATTCAATATCGGATTTTTGAAGAATTACAGGAGTTGATAAGCCGCCTGCCGCCAAGATGACAATTTCAGCAGGATAGAATACGGTATTCAAGCCCTTCTGCGCCTGTACTCCCTTAACCGACCCATTTTGAATAACTACCTTCAATACTTTACAACCCGTAACCAACTTTGCTCCTAAATCCTGTGCAGCCTTCACAAGTTGACGGCTATCCCATTTTACACCGTATGGGCAGCCCAGTATGCATCTTCCGCAGTTGGTACAACGCTGATAATCTCCAAACTTCGGTATGGGTTGAGGCTTTAGGTCCATTTCGGTGCATATTTCATACAATTTCTTTGTGGTATGCCGCCATATATTCTGATGATCATTTGTAACCGGAACTTCCCGATAAAGCTCCTCGAATTCATTGTCCAAATCAATTCCCAGCCGCTTAAGCCCCTTATCCATACGAAGGGCATTTCCTGCGGAAAGTGTAGTCGTGCCGCCCAGACCAATACCCCTGACCATAACCA
>PHAD01000035.1 GCA_002841595.1 Firmicutes bacterium HGW-Firmicutes-12 | reverse complement strand
GTCAACATGTTGTAAAACGTATGTAGCAAAAGATTCTGGTAAAGTTAAAGCTGATGGTGTTAATAAAATGTCTTAACAATTGAATAAGGTTTGAATTATAAAATAATAACAGCCTTAATCCAAAATTAGGATTAAGGCTGTTTGTTCTAACCTAAAATAGCTTTGATAAACATCCGGATAATTCCCGTACCGCCAATAATGGTTCCAAAGACGCTTCCTAGATTAGAGATTGCTACAACTATGAGGACGTGGGTAAATCTGTTTTTCCAAAAACCTTTGATACTCGTTATATCCTCTGGGAGTCTTTCGAAGTCTTCAACGTTGGGACGTCTTAAATATGCTTCTGTAAGACCAGCAAACCAACCTGCCGCTAAAAGAGGATTAAGAGAGGTAAGTGGGGCAGCAATAAAGGCGGTAAGAATGGAGAGCGGATGAGCAAAGGCTAAAAGAGCTCCAAGAGCTGAGAGGGAGCCATTCCAAATAATCCATGTAATAATTTGCTCCATACCTAGGTCTTTATCGATACTAAAAGTCGAGGCAATTATTGCAAGGAGTAGAAGGGGGATACCCCAACTTACAAATTTTGTTATCTTAGATGATGAGGGAACAATAGAAAGCTCCGCTAGATTATGGTCGTACTCCAGTCTTTCTTTGATACCGGGTATATGACCGGCTCCGACCACAGCTACAATTTTTTGGCCCGGGGCTTCTTTGATTTTTTGTGCTAGGTACATATCGCGTTCATTAATTAAAATATGCTTTAAGCGGGGAAAGGTGGAAGAAAACTCACTTAAGGCCATACTAAGCATATCCTCGGTCTTAAGCTTCTCTATTTCTTCTTCGTCGAGTTCTTCATCATTAAATATACTCAGGATAATCATCATGAAGAGTTTCATTTTACCGAAGAGACCCAAGCCGCGCCAGACCCTCAGAAAGGTTGTCTGGATATCTCTATCGGCTAAGACGAGGTTTGCTCCAATTTCTTTGCTGGAGGAGATCCCCTGTATCATCTCCTGTCCGGGCTGGATACCGAATTGTCGCGCTAATCTATTTTGAAACGAGGAAAGAATAAGGTTCACAAGGAGCAGAGTAGCTTTATGTTCCTTTATGACCTTAATGATATCCATCTTCCGCCATTTGTCTTTATCAATAATAGACTCATATCTAGATTGACAAAGTTCAATACAAACAGAATCAGGTTTCTCCTTTTCAATAATTTCTTTTACTTCTTCGGCACTTTGACGAGAAACATGGGCAGTGCCGATAAGTATTATTTCCTTATTGTAGAAAGATATTTTTTCAACAGACATAGGTTATCCTCTTCGTTCTATAGAATATATAATAACATTGTACAGTACGGGGCAGATTTAGGGAAGTATGTCTTAATTTTGTGATAAAAATGGAACTTTCTATGATCTATTTCGTCTAAATATTATAGATGTTTTTATAATTTATCTAAGAATGTAGTAAAAGGGGAGGTGTTTAATTGCAAAGAAAACGTTTCGTATTATATTTTAAGCCACTTGCCTTACTATCATTATTCATGGGACTGGTCATATTTATGGGTGTAGCCTCTCCTATTCTAGCGACAGAGGATATTAATCTTGTAATAGATGGCAAGAGTATTTCGTCTTCTCCCTCTCCAGTAATAAAAAATGATCGAACCTTGGTACCGGTGCGGTTGGTTTCTGAAGCTCTAGGAGCTGAGGTCAAATGGAATGAGGAAAACAG
Source organism: Firmicutes bacterium HGW-Firmicutes-12 (assembly GCA_002841595.1). Classification (GTDB taxonomy): domain Bacteria; phylum Bacillota; class Peptococcia; order DRI-13; family PHAD01; genus PHAD01. The sequence continues at coordinate 21,167 of PHAD01000035.1, read as the reverse complement.
GAGTGTACATATTACCAAAGGTAACCGTTCAGCTGTATTATGGGTTGATAATCGCTTGTTTAGTTATTCTGCAGGACAAGTCTCCTACAGTTTATGCGATGTGCCGCCTATGATATTAGAAGATCGAACTTACGTACCTCTTAGGCTCGTTAGTAATATCTTAGGAGTCACAATAAACTGGGAAGGGCTTACTAGAACTGTTAGTGTTGATTCTAATACACCAGCAGCTTTTACCCCGTTTTTTGATGCTGCTATCTCTTTGATTCAACCGGGACAATTAATTTCTGGCGTTACAGAGCTTAAAGCTGTTGCCCCTATTTCTAATGCAGCAGAGGTCAAATTCTATCTGCTTGATCCTGTGACGGGAATGGGAACAGTTATTACCAAGGGTACAAGTATTTCTGGGACGTATTCCTGGAAGCCCGATACGTCTAAGACTGGGCAACATATCTTGGTAGCAGCCTTTTACGATGGTGCAGGTCGTTTTCTTACAGGTGATGCTGTGTCTGTAAATATGGCAGTACAACCGCAGGTATCGCTTCTTGGTATTGTTAGTGGGCAGACTGCTGTAGATACCCTTTCTCTAAGTCCTTCGTTGAATTTCACGCCTGAATATGTTAAATACGAGATCACTAATACTGATAAGGGCAAAGTTGAGGTTACAAGTGAAATTGACCCTTATGGTGTTTATTCGTGGACTCCCGAGATGACTGATAATGGCAGTACTTCGATAAAAGCTATTGCCTATGACAGTAAAGGCAATTCATACTCCAGCATGCCGGTAATTATCAATGTTGATGTTGAAAGAAAAATGGCATTGCGCGGAATAACCTCGAGTTATAATGGAGAAAAGCCAGCTACAATCTGGTTTTCACGCAATTTCCTAGTAAGTGAGGTTGAATACTTGCTGAAAAACTTACAAACAGGACAAGTTGAAAAGTTGACACCTACAGCAAGGCAATTAAGTAGCTGGTGGTTCCCTTTACCTGAAAAGGCAGGTTCATGGGAGATGAAAGCTAAAATACGTGACACTGTAGGGAATACTCATATGACTGACCCTGTAACCTTTCAGCTTACAGGAAAACCTATTGTCCGCCTAGAAACGGTGGGACCTAACGAGGTTCTGACTGGCACAGTTAAACTTAAAGCCTTGTACAATACCTATTTGAGCAAAATTGAATATTTTCTGATAAATGCTAATACCGGTGCAAAGAAGTTTATCGCCGGTGGCAGTGATCCCTCAATAGAATATTCCTGGACTCCAGGGCAAGAGGATAACGGATATTGGCAGATACAAGCCGTGGGTACTGCAGTATCCGGAGGGGCGATCTATAGTGAGGCCATACCCGTTAGGATTTATCTAGGTAAAACCTATGGTCCGCAGCCAATAATAGAAAAGAGCAAGTTCCAGGATTATGTATCTGCTTTGGCATTGCAATCGCAGGCAAAAACAGGAATGTCGGCAGCCTTGCAGGCAGCTCAGGCAATCCTTGAAACAGGTTGGGGGCAAAGTTCTCCGGTAGATAAATATACTGGAAAACTATCAAACAATATGTTTGGAATTAAAGGAAAGGCCTCTGCAGGTTCGGTCACGTCAAATACGTGGGAAGAATATAATGGCAATACCTTTCGCGTGGATGCAGACTTTCGGGCCTATCAAAGTACTGAAGAAAGTTGGGCAGACCATAAGGATTTGCTGTTAACTAAGGAGAGATATGGTCCGTTTCGTGAAGTGATGCATAACTATACCGAGGGGGCCTGGGCTTTAAAAAGGTGTGGATACGCTACCGATTCTAAATATCCCCTCAAGTTGATCGATATTATTGAACGTTATGAATTATACAAATTAGATGAGGTAGGAATATAATAAATACAATAAAAAGAGCAGCACCAGGTTCGGAGGTAATCCGGCGGGTGCTGCTTTTTAATACAATTATCTCGAGGTATATTTTTACTTTATCCGAGGATAGCTTTTAAATCTGCCTCAGGTGTAGTAGAAGCTTTAATGTCAAATTTTTCAACAAGAACATTCAATACATTTTCTGAGAAGAAAGCGGGGAGGGTTGGTCCAACATAAATGTTCTTGATGCCTAAAGAGAGCAAGGTTAGTAGAATACACACAGCTTTTTGTTCATACCAGGATAGTACTAGGGTTAAAGGAAGATCATTTACTCCACAGTCAAAAGCTTCTGCCAGGGCTACAGCTACTTGGATTGCTGAATAGGCATCGTTACACTGACCCATATCCATTAGTCTGGGCAGTCCACCAATTTCACCAAGGTTTAGGTCGTTGAAACGGTATTTGCCGCAAGCCAGAGTGAGAATGACTGTGTCCTTTGGAGCCTGCTTGACAATCTCTGTGTAGTAATTTCTACCGGGCTTAGCCCCATCACAGCCGCCAACCAATAAGAAGTGCTTGATTGCTCCTGCTTTAACAGCATCGATGACCTTGTCTGCTACACCCAGTACGGTGTTGCGGGCAAAACCGGTCAGGAGCTCTGAACCACCATTGATACCGGTGAATTTCTTATCCTCCTGCCAGCCGCCTAACTCTAAGGCTTTATTTATGAGGGAAGTGAAGTCTTTGGAGCCGTTTGTTTCAAAGATGTGTTTTAAGCCTGGATAGCCGACAACGGCTGTTGTAAAAATGTTATCTGAATAAGATGGCTTCGGAGGCATAATACAGTTGGTGGTATAAAGTATGGGAGCAGGTATATTTTCGAATTCTTTTTGTTGGTTCTGCCAGGCAGTACCATAATTCCCCTTAAGTTGCGTATGTTTCTTCAGTTCTGGGTAGGCGTGGGCAGGGAGCATTTCACTGTGAGTATAGATGTTAATACCTTTTCCTTCAGTTTGTTCTAAAAGCTGCTTGAGGTCATGAAGGTCATGGCCGGTAACTACAATGAACGGACCTTTTTCAACATTAGTTGTAACCTTTGTTGGGACAGGATGTCCATAAGAGGATGTGTTGGCTTCGTCGAGCAGAGCCATACATTTGAGGTTCATTTGGCCAAACTCCATTAAGAGTCCCAACCATTCTTCTATGGTGTGTTCTTCACCGATAGCCTGCATGCCCTTATAAAACCAGGCTGTAACTTCTGGGTCTTTTTTGCCTAAAATATAAGCGTGCCAAGCGTAGGCGGCCATTCCTCTCAAGCCTAATAGCAGTGTGGAGCGGAGAGAAACAACATCTGGGTTACCCTCCCAGAGATTGAGGTTTGAAGCATTACTTGACCCACTTAGTTTATTAATCTCATTTTGTACATTTCTTTTGAATTCTTCAATACGTTCCGGATCAAAATTTACATTTGTAATAGTTGTGAAGAGACCTTGCATCATAAGTTCATCAGCTTCAGTTGAGGGTGTCTTGCCCTTTGTAGCACGGGCCAGGTCAATTAATCCATACATTAATTCATCTTGTTTGTTAGCTACGTCAGCGTTTTTACCGCATACGCCCAGTTTGGTACAGCCTTTACCACCGGCCGTTTGTTCACATTGAAAACAGAACATTTCACTCATTAATTATCTCCTCCTATTATAGTAGTGTTTATCGGCTTTATGTAAGCCTTTTTGTTGTAAGATTATTTAGCGTTCATTATTCTAGGACTAGGAGCTTTTAAAACAAACAATTCAAGAGTCTCATCATTAGAGTTGCTGACATTCATTTTCGTTTTAAAGGGGATAGTAATAATACTGCCATGGGGATAGACATGTGTATCCTGGTCATTTAATTGAAGAGAGACCGCACCGCGTGAGACAATCATATAAACATTAGAATTTGCATAGTGCTCTGGTAGAGCTTCTCCTTTTGGTAGAACCATATGATTAATGCCTACGTTATCATCTTCAACAATCCGCTCAATTATTTTGTCATTGCTTATAGTAAATTTAAAATATCATCTTGCTTGTTCTTTCTGATTTCATTCTATATAATTAATGAAAGAAATACGGTAACCTAGGTTACAAATGAGTAGGTGATTAGAAAATTGAATGAATATATGGATTCAATAGCGGCATGTCCACTTTTTAAAGACACAGACAGGGAAGATTTAAAAAAAATGATGGTTTGCTTCAATTTGGCTGTAAAGTTATACAAGAAGAACGAATTGATTTGTTTAGAGGGTGAAAAATATATTGGCCTTGGTGTCATTTTAGCGGGTAGAGCTGCTGTGACCAAGGAAAATGCGGTAGGCAAAAGGATTATCATGGAGATAGTGGAACCAGGTAAAATGTTTGGTGAAATGGCCGCCTTTTCAGGCAGCAGGGTTTGGCCTGCTACCGTTGTTGCCCAAGAAGATAGCGCGGCGGTTTTCTTACCACCGGATAAAATAGCAGGCAATTGTGAGAAACAGTGTATTTCTCATCGCATGTTGATTACAAATATGCTCCAGATTATTTCTGGAAAAGCTCTAATGCTGAATAGAAAAGTGGAATATCTTGCTATGAAAAGCCTCAGGGGTAGAATTGGTGCGTTATTATTGGAGGAGCACAAACATAAAGGCACCTCAACATTTATGTTATCTATGAAGCGAAATGAAATAGCGGATTTCTTAAATGTCACTCGTCCCTCCTTATCACGAGAGATGTGCAGGATGAGGAATGAAGGAATTATTGATTTCCATATGGCCTCTATCCAGATTAAGGACTTAGATAAATTAAGAGAAATTACAGAATAGAAACAGGATAATAGAAAAGGAAGTGGGGTTTGCTCAATTGAGCAAACCCCACTTCCTTTTCTATTAAAGCAAACAATTTAGACAATTTTACATAATGGGATATCAGTGTCGGTATCAATCAATTCTACATCCATACCTACAACGATATTCATTTCCTCTTTGTAATCATCAATTCTGGAAAGGAACTTGCCTTCTCCATTTTCGATAATAGCTACTACATAAGGAGTTTTATCGCTGAATGCTTCTGATGCAGAGTAAACAATAGAATAGGTAAATATCGTTCCTTTTTTATTCATCAGTCTACCTCCCCGAGAAAATGTTTATTACACAGGTTGCTGCGGTACCACCTAGGTTGTGACTCAGGCCGATATCGGCTTTCTTAATTTGACGTTCACCAGCTTCACCGCGTAGCTGTGTGACTATTTCGTAGATTTGACTTAAGCCAGTAGCACCAATGGGGTGTCCTTTTGCCTTTAAGCCACCGCTGGTATTAATGGGAATGATCCCATCTCTTGCTGTTTTACCTTCTGCTAATCCTTTAGCGCCTTGACCTTTAGTAAAGAAACCGAGGTCTTCAGTATTGATTATCTGGGTTATAGTAAAACAGTCATGTACTTCCGCTAAATCGATATCCTTAGCTGTAAGTCCAGCTTCTTTATAAGCAATTTCAGCTGCCTTTAAAGTTGATTCAAATGTGGTGATGGTTTTTTTGCCTGCGAGGGTAAGGGCACTGCCGGCATGACCTGAACCAATTACTTTAATAGCACGGTTAAGACCTCGGTCTTTGGCAACATCGGTAGCTGCGATAACTATAAAGGCGGCACCATCAGTTATTAGTGAGCAGTCAAAAACTGTTAGTGGTGAAGCTACAGGGAAACCATTATATACATCATCAATAGTAATTAATTTCTGCATTTGCGCGTTCGGATTAAGCATCGCATTTTCATGGTTTTGAACTGCTGCCATAGCCATTTCTTTTCTGATATTGCCATATTCATGGAAATACCTATTAGCAATCATCGCAAATAAAGAGGGGAATGTAGCTCCCATGTCGGCCTCGCATAGACAATCAGAGGCACTCGCAAGACCAGTTGTGATTTTTTCTGTTGCCTGGTGGGTCATTTTTTCTACCCCACCAACTAATACGACATCATAAACACCTGCTGCTACGGCAATAAGAGCCTCGCGGAAAGCAAGACTACCAGAAGCACATGCTCCCTCTGTTCTAATTGTTGGGATAGTTCCTAATCCAAGGGTTTCTGAAGCGAGAGGTCCCATGTGGCTTTGTGTAGACCAATATGCGCCATTAAAGTTACCCATATACAAAGCCTGAATCATTTCTTTTTCAATATTGGCGTCCTTGATAGCCTTGTTGCCCGCTTCCTTAATAAGATCCTTAAGAGTTTGAGTTTTTAGTCTACCCATTTTTGTTTCGCCAATACCTATTACTGATACGCTTCTCATTTTAACACTCCTTTCATTTTGTTGAATTAATTTAATTATTGTAAAAATAATAATGAACAATAAAGTTTCATTATTAATATTAAATTAGTTGTGCAGAATTAACAAGTGTTCATTATACAATCATAATAAACCCTCACTTCATGATGTGCTTTAAGGAAATCATTTAAATAACAAGACCGCCAGTAACCTCTAAAATGGCACCGTTCATGTAGCTAGCTTCTTCAGACGCCAAAAATGCAAAAACGTTGGCGATTTCTTCTGGTTGGCCGAGTCTTTTTAATGGGACCTTATCCTCCAATGCCTTGATAACTTTAGCCGGCATAGGATCCAAGATACTAGTAGCAATAAAACCGGGACAGATCGCATTACACCTGATGTTATGTTTTCCTAATTCTTTCGCCCAGGTCTTGGTGAAACCGATTACGCCAAACTTTGAAGCGGCATAGTTCGTTTGACCGAAATTACCGTATATTCCGACTACTGAGGATGTATTAATGATTGCTCCGGCATTTTGAGCTATCATGGTATTGACAACTGCTCTTGCACAATTATATGTACCTTTTAGATTAATATCAATAACCTTATCGTACTGTTCATCATTCATGTTTTTCAGTTGAGCGTCATCAATAACACCAGCGTTATTCACCAGTATGTCTATCCTCTGGTATTGATCTAGAACGCTTTGGACCATGTCTTCGACGTCAGACTTTTTGGAAACATCAACCTTGAAGCCCATAGCTTCTCCACCAGAAAAAATAATGTCATTAACTACCTTATTGACCTGTTCGATGTTTCTGGCACAACACATCACCTTGGCCCCTTCGAGCGCAAACTTTTTAGCAATTGTTTCCCCGATACCTTTACCGGCCCCAGTTACGATAGCAACTTTGTTTTTCAATTTCACGCTAAGCTTACCTCCTTCATTTTATCCCAAAATATTCTCAGAATATTTCTTTTTATTAAATTGTTGTATTTATATCAACAACATGTTACTTTATATACAATGACTCTAGTCAGTGACTACAGTCAAATAGTAGCAAAAAAATTCTAACATGTCAATCTAATAGTTTTAGATAGAGCTTTTTTAAATGAGAGGAGGGTTAATTCTTGACGCAGGGTAATAGCCTTACAAATAGACAGATAAAAGCTTTGGAGACTAGAGAAAAATTATTTAACAGTGCGCTGTCACTCTTTGCTGAAAAAGGGTACGATAATGTTACTATTGACGAAATTGTCGCTCGTGCAGGCACATCTAAGGGAGCATTTTACATATACTTTAAAACTAAATATCAAGTTGTAGTAAGACAGTTCCAAGAAATTGATAATCATTACAATAAAATACAGAAAACCTTAAAGGAATATAATACTGCCAGTGAAAAGATGTTGGTTCTCACGAAGGCTCAATTGACTTTTGCCTTAAAAAAGATGGGGCTAGAAGTTATTACGACAGTATATAAGAGCCAATTGAACAAGGATGAGGAAAAGGCAATTGTTAATCCAAAAAGAATCCTTTATAAAATAGTTAATGAAATTATAGAAGAGGGACAAAAGACCGGCGAGTTTAGGGATGACCTTTCGTCACAAGAGTTAACGAGAATGGTTACAAGATGTATGAGAGCTACATTCTTTGATTGGGCCGTTCACAACGGGAGTTTTGATTTTGTCGAGGATGGATATAGATTTATTTCTGAGTTTATTATGAGAGCATTATTGAAGTGAAGGTTAAGTATTAAACTAAAAACCTCTTGATGGATATCTGAAAGGAATATCCATCAAGAGGTTTTTTTATTATGGCTAAACTTGGAAAGGTTATTTTTAATAGTTATTTATGAGACCCATCGGTTTATCGTAAAATATAATTGAGTCCATTATCTTTAAATTTTCAGCTATTACAGGTTTAAAACTCATGTGGGCTAAGACATCCTTTTCAAGGTCTATTCCTGGTGCAATTTCAATTAGAGTTAAGCCAGTTGCCTTAAGTTCGAAAACTGCTCTTTCTGTAATAATAAGAATTCTCTTATTTTTAAGTCTTTCATAGGTACCATTAAAAGTAAGGTGTTCAACACACTGGACGAATTTTTTTTCTCGTCCTTCGTTAGCAATTTGCAATTTTCCTTCATTTACATTCGTTTTAAGACCACCTGCTGTAAAGGTACCGCAAAAGATAGACTTTTTGGCATTCTGTGAAATGTCTATAAATCCGCCGCAGCCAGCTATCCTGCTGCCAAATTTTGAAGCATTCAAGTTTCCTTCGCAGTCGCATTGGGCCATACCTAGGAAGGTGACATCGATGCCTCCTCCGTCGTAGAAGTCGAATTGGTAAGGTTCATCAATAATTGCTTCAGGGGCTAGAGCACTTCCGAAGTTAAGCCCACCTAAAGCGACACCGCCAATTAAACCCGGCTCGACAGAAGCAGTGAAATATTCAGTAATGCCCTCTTCTTTCAATATGTCGGCTACTCCTTCGGGAAGTCCAATGCCGAAGTTTAATACATGATCTGTATTTTCGATTTCTAATGCCGCTCTACGTGCAATAATTTTTCTTTCATCAAGGGGAAAATCCCTGGCGGGTTGTTCTAGAACCGCGCGATTAGAGATTAATTCCTCATTGAATTGGATAGCGGCGGTTTGCATGTGGTTTTTTTCATCGGCGACAATTACTACGAAATCTACCAGAATTCCCGGTATAATAACATTTTTTGGATCAATCGTACCGTTTTTAACTTTTTTCTCTACTTGAACGAATACTTTTCCACCGTTGTTCTTAGCAGCCATAGCCACGGCAAGAGCCTCCAAGGTCAGGGCCTCTCTGCGAAAGCTGATATTTCCGTTTTCATCTGATTCCGTACCTCTGAGTATGGCTATATCGATTTGCTGGGACTTATAGAAAAGATAATCAGTACCATCTAAATTCATTTTAGTTACTATATCTTCTGTAGCCTGGTTATTAAGTTTTCCACCTCCGAATTCTGGATCAACAAATGTACCCAGACCCACATGAGTTAGAACACCTGGTTTTTTAGCCGCCATTTCCCTGAACATCTGACTTATAACACCCTGGGGGAAGTTATAAGCTTCTATTTGGTTTTCTGTAATTAGTGGAATCATTTTTTTAATGAGACCATAATGCCCACCAACGGTCTTCTTTAGCAGTCCTGCATAAGAGAGGTGGTTTAGTCCTTTTGCAGTGCCACCTTCACCTATGCCTGCTGCCCACATTAGTGATAAAGCTTGAGGTTTTCCAGTTTGTAAAAACCTTTTTTCTATTTCCTGTAGTATTTCTTCCGCAGTACAAGTAAGAAGAAATCCGCATGTACCTACGCACGCACCATCAGGAATCATTACAGCAGCATCTTGTGCAGAAATAAATTTGACTTTACTCATAATAAATTCTCCCTTTCAAAGTAGCTTAATAAAATGATATTATTTTTAGCAGCATTTGTGATTTATTACACAAACACGGCCATAAAATACTTAGTCGCATTACGGATGGATGTTAACCATTTCATTAATCGTGTGCAGGAAATTATCCATTTCCTGGTCTGACCCGATAGTAACTCTTAAAAAATTATTAATTCTTGGCTTATTGAAATAACGGACAAGTATTCCTTTCTCCCTTAACAGTTGGTAAATTTCATTAGCTGGGAGTGAGGGATGAGTGATAAAAAGAAAATTAGCCTTAGAGGGCAGAACCATAAAGTCCAGTTTAATAAGACTTAAGGTTACTTTTTCTCGTGTAGATATAATTTTAGCTGTTGTTTTTTCTAAGTATTCTCTGTCAAGTATTGCTTCGGTTGCTCCGGCTAGGGCCAAGCGATCCAATGTATAGGAGTTAATAGAATTTTTAACTCTGTTAAGACCCTCAATCAGTCCAGTATCACCAATAGCGTATCCACCGCGCAGACCGGCTAGAGAGTGAGATTTGGACAGTGTTCTAATGACTAATAGGTTAGAATATTTATCGATAAGTTTGTCTGCAGATTCACCGCCAAAGGCAATATAGGCCTCGTCTAGGATAACTATTGAGTTTGAGTTATGTTTCACAATCCCCTCGATATTTTTTAAAGGTAAGAATATCCCAGTGGGGGCATTGGGATTAGGGAAAATTATTCCGCCATTTTCCTGTAAAAATTTTTCAACGGGCAGAGTAAAATCATCATTAAGCGCGATGAGCTTATATTTGTTTCTAAATAAGTTAGCGTAAACAGGGTAAAAACTATATGTAATATCAGGGAAAAGAATTGTTTTTTCCGGATTAAAAAAAGAAAGGTAAGCAAAAGCTAATACTTCATCTGAGCCATTTCCGACAAAGACTTGTTCGGGTAAAATTTTATGGTATTTTGCTATAGCTTTACGCAATTCGAGGCATTCTGGATCTGGATAAAAACGAAGCCGTTCATTGGTCGCCTGTTGTATTGCTGCAATTGCTCGAGGGGAAGGGGGATAAGGATTTTCGTTGGTATTAAGTTTTATATATTTCTTATCTTGGGGTTGTTCTCCCGGAGCATAAGGCTCAAGTTCATTAAGAAGAGGGTTCCAGAATTTATTCATAAGAGAGCCTCCTTATAGTGCATAAAGACAGACGACTATATACATATTAGCCCTTCAATGAGCCGTAGTCAATGATTACTGTGAAATGTACATAAAATTGCTATTTAGGGTAAAAATATTGTAGGGTGATAAAAATGTTTTCTGTTGCATATACGGGCTTAATAGTACTGGCTGGAAGTATTCTTTTTATGTTTCTAATAGTTCCCATAGAGAGAATTAAAAAATTATTATTGATAGGTTTAGTAGCCGGTATAGGTATTGCCATATTACTTGTCTATGTAATGAATCTTTTTGACTTTTGGACTTTCCATGGGGCAGATGTTCTTAATCTCTATGGTATTCCCATCTTTTTATCTTTGGCCTGGGTTCCTTTGGTTATAGCTTTTATTCATCTTTTTACTGAGTTCTATCAACCCTGGCAGCGAGTAGGTCTTGTTCTTCTATTTCCTGCAGGTGCTATAATTCTGCACTATCTTCTCCTACAAAAGGGTGCTCTCACCTATAAGTCCTGGAACCTCTTTTTTACCTATATTGTTTCAGTTATAATACATTTTGGAATTTTTGTTTGGTTTGAAGCAAAGGTACAATTAAAGAACTAAAGGTGTACATAATTGGCTTGTGCACACCTTGTTGTTACCGTATTTATTATTAGTAGTTATATATGGGCAACTAGGATTCATACCGTATTCAGGACCATATATATAATTTGGTTCCTTAACCGGGCATTCAGCGTCTATATTCGTTTTGTTGGACATTTGTTTTCCTCCTTTTAGGTTAGTCCTATCTGCGCTATATTCTATGAACCATATCTCAAGTAGGTGACAAGTATTAATTAAATACTAATTATTGGGGGTTAATTTAATGGAGCAGAAAGTATTACAAGTTGAAGGTATGAGCTGTAACCATTGTAAAATGAATATAGAAAAAGCTTTGCAGGGTATAGGCGTGAAAGTTAATGTTGATCTAGAAAGTAAATCAGTAAGCATAGAATATGATCCTTTAAAAATAAAAGTTGAGCAGATTATTAATGAGATAGAAGAGCAGGGTTATACAGTAGAATGAACCTTTACCAAACAGATTAAGAGGGGTTTGCTTATAGTGCAAAAAAAGCTACCAGTGAGGTAGCTTTTTATTTATACTTAGAAGTGTAATTGAATAATATGGAGGTTGAAAATATGAGTATTCTTGTGGTTGACGGTATGGGCGGTGGCTTAGGTGCTCAAATTATTATGCAAACACGTAATCTAATGCCAGAAAGAGAAATTATTGCGGCAGGTACAAATTCTACGGCAACCACCAATATGGTAAAGGCTGGAGCAACCAAAGGTGCAACAGGGGTTAATGCTATTAAGGTTTGTTTAAGAAATGCTGAATGTATTATTGGTCCCTTAGGAATTATTTTAGCCGATGCTATGCTTGGAGAAATAACCCCGGAAATAGCTTGTCTAATTGGCAGTGCAACTATGCCTAAGGTGCTAGTTCCGGTTTCTCATAAAGACATCGATATAATCGGACTCCAGGAAAATTTAACGATGAGTGATTTAATAAAAAAGGCGGTCAAGAAGGTTAAAGAAAAAGTAGAAAAAAGTTGAGAAACAATAAAGCCTAGCTATGGAGGCGGTAAAAGTGGATATACAAATATTGCAACTAATTGATGGAGCTAAACAAGCTCGAGGTCTAGCTGTTATTATTGATGTTTTCCGAGCCTATACAACGGCGTGCTTTGTAATGGCAAATGGTGCTGAGAAGATTATACCGGTTGGGGATCTGGAAGTAGCCCATAATTTAAAAAAGGAAAATCCCAACTATCTTCTTATCGGTGAACGTAAAGGTCGTATTCTACCAGGTTTTGATTACGGTAATTCGCCTTCCCAAATCGAAAACACTGATTTTACTGGAAAAACTTTAATACAAACTACAAGTGCGGGCACGCAAGGAATTGTAAATGCTGTTCATGCTGAGGAAATAATTACGGGGAGCTTTGTCAATGCGAGGGCTATTGCCGACTATATAAAAGAAACCAAGCCAGATATAGTATCGTTGGTATGCATGGGATATGAAGGAATAACCCATGCGGATGAGGATATTTATTGTGCAGAATATATACGAAGTTTATTGTTAGAGCTTCCTTTTATATTTGATATTCACGATAGATTAAAAAATGGTAGTGGTAAAAGGTTCTTTACAGTAGCGAATCAGGAGTGGACACCAGAGCAGGATTTTCATTTGTGTTTGGAGCGAAATCGTTTTAATTTTGTGCTAAAGGCTGAAAAAGCTGACGGATATCAATATCTGAAGAAAATAGCACCAATACAACAAAAATAGGTGATATTTAAGTCTTTCAAGATGACTTGAATTGTAGTAGAATTATGATTAAAAATAAAAAGATTAAGTCTTTTTTAAATATTATTTAAACTCGTATGATTACATTTGAAAAACTTGGGGAGGTAATGACTTGAGACCGCCATATGATGATACTTCAAAGCTAGGATTTGGAAAATACTTAACAGACCATATGTATCTTATTAAATACACCAATGAAAGAGGTTGGTATGGCGAGGGAGTAAAAAAATACGGACCTATGGTGCTTGACCCAGCAGCCTGTGCACTGCACTACTCTCAGGAAATATTTGAGGGAATGAAGGCGTATGCTACGAAAGATGGAAAGATATTAGTATTTCGTCCCGAAGATAATGCTCGGAGGATGAATCGATCTGCGGTTCGTTTATGCATGCCGGAAATACCCGAAGAACTTTTTTTGCAGGCCTTGACTGATATAGTTACTAAGGATAAACAATGGGTTCCGAGAGATTGTGGAACTTCCTTGTATATACGGCCTACTATGATAGGAATAGAACCATTCTTGGGTGTAAAACCAGCCAGCGAGTATTGCTTTTACATATTGCTGTCACCTGTAGGCGCATACTATAAAGAAGGTTTTAACCCTATTGGAATTTATGTTGAGGAAACTTTGGTTAGGGCAGCAATTGGTGGTGTTGGTGATGTAAAGACCGGGGGTAATTATGCGGCTAGTTTGTTTGCAGGTGAAAAAGCCAGGAAGAAGGGTTTTGCCCAAGTACTTTATCTTGATGCCAGGGAACACCGCTATATTGAAGAAGTAGGATCAATGAATGTCTTTTTTGTATATGGAAATAAGCTCGTCACACCGCCTTTGAATGGCTCTATCCTGCCTGGAATAACGAGATATTCAGTAATTAGGTTGGCTGAAGATATCGGTTATCAGATAGAGGAACGTTTAATTACTATTGAAGAGGTATTAAATGATATAGAAAATGGAAAAATCACAGAAATGTTCGGTACTGGTACTGCAGCAGCTATTTCACCGGTTGGTTATTTGAATTACAGAGAAAAGGAATATAGGATTAATAATAATCAGGTTGGTGAAGTTACTAGGAAGATGTATGATAGATTAATTAATATACAATATGGTAGAGAGAAGGATCCCTATGGCTGGGTTCGCGAGATTTGCAGATTGGATGACTAAGAATAACAAGCACTAAGTTGTATAGTACTAGTGGGTGAAAGAAGGTTACGTTATGGAGTTTACCGACTTAGCCAGACAAAGACGAAGTGTACGTAAGTTTAAAGATGAACCTATTAATAAAGAGGAAATTGTAGAAATCATTAGAATTGCGACCCAAGCTCCAAGTCCCGGAAACGATCAGATGTGGTCCTTTCAAGTTGTCATAAATGAAGAAGCTAAAGAAAAAATGGTTGATATTGTAACTAAGAAATTGGAAAGATTGATTTTTGAATTAAAAATGAACTCGGAACAGTACAAACAGATAATTAAGGCTGCTACTTTTTTTGTTGAAGCCCCAGCCGTGATAGTAGTGTCAACTAAGCAATATCGCTCTAAAATTGATGCGATGCTAAAAGAAAGCGGTTTGAATGAGAAGGATATAGACAGTCTCCGTGCCAGGCCTGATTTGCAGAGTGTAGGTGCGGCCATCCAAAACTTATTATTAGCTGCTTGGGAAAAAGGATATGGAACCTGCTGGATGACAGGGCCGTGCATAGCGCGACATGAGCTTGAGGTCTTTTTAGGGATTACTCAACCTCGCTCGCTTGCAGCACTAATTCCCATTGGTAAGCCTAAAATAATCCCTGTATCGAGGGGGCGCAAGCCACTAGAAGATGTAGTAAGTTTTATCGAATAGGATATAAAAGAATAAGATATAAAGAAGATCCTATCAGAATGCTCTTAAGCGTTCTGATAGGATCTTTCACGTCACAGGTAGTTTTCTTTGTCTAAGTTAATTTAATCAAATGGTATATTTTCTTTCCTTTTCTCAGCATTAGCCTATTATCTATAAAATCAGTTAGTTCGACCATTTTGTTGAAGTCATCTACTCTATTCTCTTCAATATAAATGCCGCCTTGTTGAATCATCCTTCTAGCTTCACTTTTTGAAGCAGTGAGACCTGTTTCAACCAGTAGGGTCATGATGTCCATACCGTTTTGAAAATCTATTGTTGGCATATTAGTAGAAGGGATAGAGTCCGAATTTCTGGAGGAACTCCCAAAAAGTGATTTTGCTGCTTCTTGGGCTTGGAGAGCGTCCTTTTCACTATGTACAAGCTTAGTAACCTCATAGGCTAGAACTTCCTTGGCTTTATTGATTTCTTCTCCAGGGAGATTACCAAGACGATTTACCTCTTCCATTGGTAAAAAGGTTAAAAGAGCCAAACATTTTTTGACATCAGGATCTTCGACATTGCGCCAGTACTGGTAAAAATCATAGGGAGTTGTTTTTTTTGCATCTAGCCAGATTGCACCGGCTTCGGTTTTCCCCATTTTCTTACCTTCGCTCGTAGTAAGAAGCTTGAAGGTAAGTCCATAAGCCGAACCTGCTTCTACACGCCTGATAAGATCAACCCCTGCAATAATATTAGACCATTGGTCACTGCCGCCAAGCTGTAATTTGCAATTGTATCTTTTGTAGAGGGCTAGGAAGTCATAGGCTTGCATCAGCATGTAATTGAATTCTAAAAAAGAAAGTCCCTTTTCTAGTCTGTTTTTAAAACAATCATGGGTTAGCATCCGATTAACAGAAAAGTGTTTGCCGATATCCCGTAAAAACTCAACATAGTTTAACTCAAGCAACCACTCAGCATTATTTACCATGAGGGCTTTTCCTTCGCCAAAATCAATAAACCTTGAGAATTGCTCTTTAAATGAGGCTGCGTTTAAATCAATTTGCTCTAGAGTAAGCATTTTTCTCATATCGGTTCTGCCGGAGGGGTCACCAACCATAGCAGTACCACCGCCAATGATGGCGATGGGTTTGTGACCACACTTTTGCATATGCATCATAACCATTACCTGAATAAAATGACCAACATGGAGACTGTCCGCAGTTGGGTCAAAGCCGATATAAAAGGCGACAGGTTCACGACCTAGTACTTCTCGGATTTCTTCTTCATGAGTGGCCTGTTCAATATAGCCTCTTTCTGCCAGGATATCGTACACATTATTAGTTGACATATAATACACTCCATCCATATTAAAATACTTAAAAAAGGGTCTTTTCATCCAGATAAGGACGAGAAGACCCGTGGTACCACCTTAATTCGTATCATGTTAAATTCTAATGGGAATAAGCATGATACCTCATAAATCGCAATAACGGTGCGATTTCCGCAGCAGTAGCTGTAACTCCGGATTGTAATTCGTGTATTATGTACTGCAGACTTTGCACCAGTTTAGTCTGCTCTCTATTATTGTAACCATAAAACACTACTTTCTTCCATCATGGTCATCTATTGAATATTTATTAAGTGCTTATACTATATAAACTAATATATCCAGTACCTACCTGTCAAGGCTAACTTATTGCTGTAGAAAAAAACAGGTTAATAATGTCAAAAAATGCAGGATTTTTGGACTAGGATTTAGAATATACAATTTATTGTACAAAATTGTACAAAGTTATTATTAAATTAGTAAGGGAGAGATATATTTATGGCGTGGTTGACTAATAAAAAAATACCACTTTTTAATAGAAAAAGAAACAAAGTAAAGAAACAAATCTTGGATATAAAAACAACGAAGATAAGAAGACCCAAAATGAAATCAAAATTTAAAATAAACTGGCTAATTAATTTGAAAATAGGTAAGAAACTTACGTTCAGCTTTGTCTGTATTGCTCTATTTGTGGGATTAATAGGATATATAGGCGTAAGCAATATGTATGAGGTTAACCAGGGAAAAACGCGGATGTACAATGATGGTTTAATACCCATAACACTGCTAGCTCAGATGGAAGCGAACACTTTGAGCAATAGTAGAGATATGGAAACCATTATGTATACGGATAATGACGTTGAAATTTTAATAATAAGAGACAAAGTAGACAAAAGGGTGGAAGAAAATATAGCTCTACTGGAACAATTTAAGACAGGCGAATTGACTAGTGAAGAAATTGAAATTGTGGAAGCCTATGAAAAAGCGAATATGGAGTATAATATTTCTCGAGAACAGTCCATTGACCTAGCAGTACAGCGTAACTATACAATGGCTCGTTTTGAGAATAATCAAAGTAGTAAATCAAGATCGAAAATTGAACAGACCTTAGCAAGCCTGATGGCAATAAATGTACAAGAAGCCCAGACAGACATCAGTGATAGTGATGCAGCTTTTGCAAGATCTGCTAGTTCAATGATTATTATCACTATTGGATGTTTAGTCCTCGCAGCAGTTTTGGGGATTGTATTAAGTCGTTTCATTACAAGTGCATTAAAGAAGGGCGTAGCTTTTGCTGAAGCCGTAGCAGAAGGAAGGCTAAATGAAACTCTTGATTTTGAAAGTGAAGATGAAATTGGGCAATTGGCTGTAGCTTTGAATAAAGCAGTTTTGAACGTTCGTGAGATGCTAAATAGCATAATAAGTGCTTCTGGGGACTTGAATTTTAACAGTCAAGAACTTTCAGCGACTGTAGAAGAGATATCCTCTCAGGTCCAAAGCATCACGGCAAATACTGAGGAAATAGCTACTGGAATGGAGATAACGAGTGCTGCTAGTGAAGAGATGAATGCTTCGGGACAGGAAATTGGTAGTTCTGCTCGACAGTTAACAAAAAAAGCTGAAGAGGGCAACCATACCGCGAGGGATATTGAAAAACGAGCTCGAGAATTGAAAGAAAACGCGGAAAGTTCAAGGGATGAGGCTCAATCTTTAGGTACACAGCAAGAAGGTAACATCAAAAAAGCTATAGAGGAAGGTAAGGTAGTAGAAAAAATTGGAGAAATGGCCAGTAGGATTTCGGATATTGCAAGTCAAACCAATTTGTTGGCATTAAATGCTGCGATTGAAGCTGCTCGCGCAGGTGAACAGGGTAGAGGTTTTGCTGTTGTTGCTGATGAAGTACGTAAATTAGCGGAGCAATCAGCAGAGACCGTAACAGAAATTCAAACTGTCATTAAACTGGTACAGAAGGCCTTCTATAACCTTTCATCCAATGCGGAGAGTATCTTGCAATTTATGCAAGAGAAAGTAACACCTGACTATGAGTCTATGGTTGATACAGGAGATAAATATCTACAGGATTCAGTTTTAGTTACCTCGCTTGTAGAGGATTTTGCAGCTAGTTCACAGGAAATCTATGCTTCTATTGAAGATGTTATTAGAGCGATAGAATCGGTTACAAAGAGTGCAGAGGAAGCTGCAGGAGGTTCACAGGCAATATCCAGCAATGTGACCGAGACATCGAAGGCCCTTGAAGAAGCTGCTATACTTGCCCAAAAGCAACATGATCTCGCCCAGCAGTTAAGTGAGATGGTCCAAAGGTTTGAAGTATAATAACTAGAATATAAAACGGTATGAATAGAAAAAGTAAATCAATAAAGGTTGCCGAATTTGTCGGTAACCTTTATTTGGTGCAAGTATCTTATAATTAGTTTAAATCAATCTTAGCATTCTTAGTTTGTAAGTTCTTCAATAGAATATAAATCTATTATCGTGATGGTATTACCTGAAAACTTGATTAGTCCATCTTCACGCATATTAATAAGCTCTCGGGAAAGTGATGGACGTTGAATACCCATATGTTCTGATAGCTCCTGCCTGGATACTGCGATTTTCAAGGTCAGGTTGCCTTGGTATCTATATTCCTCAAGTAAAAAACTTGAGATTTTTTGTCGTATTGTGCTAAAGGATAGTTCTTTAATTTTTTTGTTGAGGAGAAGTATTTTATCGGATAATAGCTCTAAAAAAGAATGCATAACCAAGGGGAATTGACTGCATAGAAGAATGATATCTGCCGCTTTAATGAACATTACTGTAGTAGAATTAAGGGTAGTAATGGTGGCTGGATAGATATTCAAATGAGAAAATATGATGGCCTCCCCGAAGATATTCCCTGTAGTAAGACGGGCTAGAGTGACAACTTTTCCGGAGGAGTAAGTCTTTTGAATTTCCACACTACCATCTAAAATAATACCAAGAGACAAGCATTCTTCACCTTCGGCAGCAACGGGACTGTCGTTTGAATATTCCTTAATGGAGTAGTTTACGTTATTAAAAATATCGCGTAGTTTATCCTCGTTTATGTTTTTAAATATGAGAGTGTTAGTTAGAGCGGTAATAATTTTTTGGTCCATTTTACCTCCTGTTTCGTAAAGATAAATTCATGTGTAACTTATGTTACATACTTACATTCTAATTCTTTTTATAATTAAGGTGCAAGTAGTTGAAAAAACGAGGGAGATGAGAATATGAAAAGGAAGATAATTAGTATAGATGCAGAAAAATGCAATGGTTGTGGTATTTGTGTAAAGGCTTGTCATGAAGGAGCCATTGAAATGATCGATGGAAAAGCTCAGCTCGTTAGCGACAAGTATTGTGATGGATTGGGTGATTGTTTACCGACCTGTCCTACTGGTGCAATTAATATGATTGAAAGAGAAGCAGATGAGTTCGACGAGGTCGCGGTAAAAGAAAGGACTAACAGTAAGACTTCTAGTGATGATAGCATAGAACCAAGCTTACCCTGCGGTTGCCCTGGGACTATGTCAAGAAGTATTAAGGGGAGTTTGGAGAAGGTCGAAGAAATTTCAAATAAAGTGGGAACAACGCAAGCAACAAGGGTTTCTGAATTGAGACAATGGCCTGTTCAGTTGAAACTGGTTAATTCAAGCGCTGATTACTTTCAAGATGCAAATCTTTTAGTTGCGGCTGATTGTACCGCCTATGCTTATGCGGATTTTCATAATGATTTCATCAAGGATCATGTTACGGTGATAGGTTGTCCTAAGTTGGACGACCTGGGGTATTATCAAGAAAAACTAGCTGATATTTTAAGTAAGAATAATATTAAGAGTATTACGGTTGTAAGGATGGAGGTCCCTTGCTGCAATGGGATTGTGGTAGCTGTCAAAGAAGCCATGCTCAAAACAAGGACGATAGTACCTTATCGAGAGGTAACTATTACGATTGATGGAAAAGTAAAGTAAAGAAAAAAAATGAGGAGTTGTTACCGTGAAAAAAAATGAAAATAAGAAAAGGACATTGCTAGGCATATTCTTTCTATTGTTGCTTATCGTATTGTGGCTTACTGGCCTTATTAAGGTCTGGATGATTATTATGATATTAGCTATCGCGGTTACTCCTTTGTGGGGGAGGTTATATTGCGGCTTTATATGTCCGGTAGCAACTTCTCTTAACCTGGCAAGTCTTTTGCTTGATAAGAAGAGGAACAAGAACAAGATCGGGTTAAATAGTAAATGGGTTAAATACTTGGCATTATTAATATTCATTGCTGGGTTTGTGGCAATAAATAAGACACAGTTTTTTGTTCCAGTCTTTATTTTGTTAATTCCACTAGCATTCATTGTTGTATTCCTTTTCGGGGAGGCCTTCTGGCATCGTATCTGTCCCTTTGGTACAATATTTGGTTTTCTGGCACGTTTTTCTAAGTATCGTTATGATTTCTTATCTCAGACTTGTAGCAGATGTGGTCTATGTGAGAAAAATTGTAAGGCGGCTTGTCTTACGGTTGGTGATACGCTGAATATTGATGCGCAGGAGTGCCTATATTGTGGCAAATGTGAGCAGGTATGTCCCGAAAACAATATTATATATGGTAAACAAAAGGCTTAAACTATCATCGCATTACATTTTCTTATATAATTGAATTAATAAACATATATGATGGTGGGGTAGAAGATGATACTCAAAGAAAACCGAGATATAGTTATAGCGATAGCGAAAAAGTCCAAAGAAATTGGACTTATTCCACTCACATTCGGTAACTTTAGTCTACGGGATAAAGAAACAGGTTATATTTGTATTACGCCAAGTGGGATGGATTATGATCAATTATCTACTGAAGATATTGTGATAGTAGATATAGAGGGCAAAATAGTAGAGGGCCATAGAAAACCCTCGGTTGAAACGCCTATGCATTGCAAGGTATATTGTAAAAGAAATGATGTGTATGGTGTTTGTCATACGCAT
>PHAD01000034.1:31431-36747 GCA_002841595.1 Firmicutes bacterium HGW-Firmicutes-12 | reverse complement strand
AGTGTCCACAGTTGTTGGATGCTGCTGTTGGAATGCACGGTGCGGGTAAGTATGGGGCGCAATGTGGACTAGTCGAAGGTTCTCTTATGTTTATTGGTCTTTGAATAAAAATCAGGAAACATTTTCATTATAGGGAGGCTAAAGCTCATGAGTACAGAAATATATTATTTTTCGGGAACTGGGAATTCATTACATGTTGCCCAAGAACTGCAGAAGAGAATTCCTCAGGCTAAGCTAATACCTATGGTTAGTCTCTTACAAAGAACTGATATTAAGACAAAAGCAGATACAGTGGGTTTTGTATTTCCAATATATCTGACAACTATGCCAATTCCGGTCAGAAGCTTGTTAGAAAAATTGGATGTCAGTTCAGCCAAGTATATTTTTGCAGTAGCTACCAGAAAAGGCACCTTCTATATAGCGGACATTCATATTGAGAGGATACTTAATAAGAAAAGGAAAACCCTCGATGCATTTTTTATTCTGGATATGGCCAATAATTCTCCGTGTGGCTTGGTTCCAAAGAATTTTCCTGGATTTAAAAAGATGGTTAATAATTGGACAAAGGAGATTTCACAGGAAAAAGTAATGCAGTTAGAGTATTTTGTTCAAGAGAGGCTTAACATTATCAACGAGAAGGTTAAATGCCAAGAGAAGTATAGGGATGAGAGGTCAATATTTAAGACTTTATTTAAATATTTAGTAGACATTCTTATGGCACCGGCTAAGAAATCAACCGGGAAACAAAACATTCCATTTTATTCCGATTCAACTTGTACAGGATGCGGAACTTGTAAGATGGTATGTCCATCAGGTAAAGTTCAAATAGTCGATATGAAACCGGAGTGGCAAAAGGATACTCCGTGTTATTATTGCTATTCCTGTTTTAATTCATGTCCAGAGCAAGCGATTTTAATAAAAGATAAATATAGTAATAAAGACGGGAGATATCTTTATCCAGGGATAGGTCCTAATGACATTGCTGCACAGAAACCAGATTAATTTTTACAATTAATGCAATTTTTCTTGATATAGATAATAGAATTTAGATTATTTATACTATGTAATAGAAGAGCTGTTTTCAGCTCTCTTTTTTGATCCTTATTTAATCCTTTCATCACCTGTTCAGTTAATGTATATAGATGGTCAATTTCCTTTGTTGTTTTAAGAATACTCTCATACCATAGCTCTGCAGAAGAATCAAAAGAGTTCTGCCTAAAGCAGGCTTCCATTAAATTAATTTTATTAAACAGGCCGATTTTCCGTCGGTTTTCTATGATATCCTCTAGTAATCTCTTTTGGTTATACTCTGAAAGATTCTGGATAACATCCATCGAATTTAGTTTTAATAGATCGTAATAATGATAGTTCTTCAGATCATTACCTAAAGAGATAAGATAATCTATAGATGTTTTGTGTAATGGCAATTTTATAAACTTTTCAATAATTGAGTGCTTAATGTGTCTGGAATATTTTTTTTTCTCCATTCTAAGCGGAATTGTCCCGTGCCCCCTTTTTATTCTCCTAAAATATTCTATGATATCAGAAAAATAATGCTACTTTTTATAATAATATATAGCAGAATAAGAACTACCATCATATTATGTATTGGAAATATAGAATATGGAGGTTTAATAAACCATGACAATGCCAAATTTCCCAGAAGTACCAGACATAGATATATGTGAAAGCTTAGGTCTTGTAATTGAATCCGTTGCACTTGAAGAATTAGCACTGGCACATTTAATCAATGCCGAAGCAGAAAAGGTACAAAAAATTGCCGACCCAGAAAATTGTGCTACACCATTTGAAATGATAAAGATTAACGATAGTGTAAGCAAATCTTTGGTTAATATCATTAAATTACAGATGTTACTACAATTCAAACTAGAAAATGTTCTTGATAAACTACCTGATCTCTGTGATGATGACCACGGTTGTCATCCTCCGCATCATAAGAAAAGGAAAAGTGAATAAATAATTTTTAAGAACAGCCGAACCTTATGTTCGGCTGTTCTTAAAAACATTATGTGTAATTAAACAAAGTTATTTGAATGTGAGATGATCCAATGTTAGCAATAGGTTTAAAAACAATTAATAAAATACCAAATTTAACAATTGATAGTAATACACTTATTACGATGGAATTTGCTATTCAAATTCCTCAAAAGGAGAAAGAGTTAAATATTGAATGGTACGGAATTGTTGTAGAATTAGATTTTAAAAAGGGTACTACTCATACAGCAATTCAATTAGAAATACCTGACGGGAGTCAGACTTTAACGGCCAAAAGACAGGGTTCTTCTATGAATAATGTAAAACCTGTTACAATAATTCCCTATACTACTAATCACCGGTCCCTGGAGATGCTGACCGAAGTCGATACAATAGAGTATTCTTTAGTAGGAGGATTAAGTATAAACTCGGATGAACTTAACATACAAGGAAAAAACAGGTTAATACTAACTGATTGCCACAAAGAAACTGCGCTTCCCTGGAGCCCTCTAGAAGCCTGTAGAGCTACTTTTTCTGATAAGCCAAAACCGCCAACAGAATTGAATTATTCGCAGACACCGGAGTTCGATGATAATCCTCGTTTTATTATTGAAAACGAATATTCTAATACAGAGGTTGATCTAGATTCCACTCTCCTTTTTTCTTTTAAGGTAGTTAATAAAGGCACTCACACAGACAAGGTGTATAGCTTGATTCAGAGAATTAAACCAACCTATGGTGTGGAACTTATGGTTGTGAGTAGTGGTAGAGCTAGCTACGGTACAAAAGTAGGAGACATAATCACATCTGATAATCCAGGTTTGTTTGTTTTCCCAGATTTAGAAATCAAATTAGGCTCCACTATAATCCAAGATATAATTTTGAGGATAGTCTCGGCACCCCTTGGTATTAGCATGATTGAGAATACAATTGAAATAGAAAATGATCAAGAAATCATAGATTCATCTAGTTGTATTAAAAGAATTAACATAACTTCACCTAACAATAATAATGAAATAAGAACTCAACTTTTAGAATCAATTGCCAAAGAAGAGGCAGGCATAGCCCACTTATTAAGTACAGAAGCTGATAAAATAAGAAAGGTCCTTTCTCTATCGGAGGATATAGATAGTATCGTAAATACAAATAATTCTGTTCATGAAACACTTAAAGAAATAATAAAATATCATATTTTATTGGAATATAAACTTGAGGAAGCTTTAAAATTAGAGGTATAAAAAAGAGAATATAAAATGTCAAAAGGCCTTATAAGACCTTTAACATTTAGGACAGGGACCAGTGCCTATCCCTAAGTTCTTTATATGGTCAATTTTGCAGTTAGTATCTGTACAAATTGATACGTCCACTTCCACGCATAGATTTTGAAAAAACTTAAAAGTAAAGGGACCTGGCGTTCCTGATAAGAAGGGTTCCCCGATACCGCCATCTAAACATTTAACCTTTGCTACACAGTGAGGTCTTATATTTGTAGAAACATGACCACCTACACTTAATAGCTGATGAGCCTTGAATGAGCATTCCTCTTTACAGGGGTGTTTATTGTCAAAGCAATTTGTATCAGCATCGTTTGATAAGATCATTTCAGCAGGTGTATTAATTGTAATACTGCCATCAATATCCTCTTCGGTTTGTCTAGATTTATTATTAGCCATAATGTCCACCTCATTTATTTCTTTGTTGTATCGTATGATAAATTTCTATTTTTGTGATTTCATTTTTTAGTATTGGCACCCTAATAAATATATGGAATAATGTGGCTGGAGACTATTTTAAGGAGAAATAGCGATGAATATACAAATATATGGCGCAGCAAAGTGTTACGATACAAAAAAAGCAGAGCGGTATTTCAAAGAGAGGAATATTAAATACCAGTATATAGACTTAATAAAGTATGGCTTAAGTAAGGGTGAATTCGCTAGTGTGAAAGCAGCAGTTGGCTTGAATAATCTGTTCAATCTGAAGGCGAAAGAATATAAGGGACTTAACCTCCAGCATATTAATGGTAGCAGTGTCAGAGAGGAAATACTGTTCACGAATCCGAGGCTCTATAGGTCTCCAGTTGTGCGTAATGGAAAACAAGCCACAGTGGGTTACCAACCTGAGGTTTGGAAGGAGTGGGAGTGAAAAATATTGCATAAAATAAATGTAACAAGAGTTAATTTTATTAAAGATTTTGCAGCGGGCTTAACAAATTTCTTTGGTGGAAGATCTGGGTCTTATGAGGGGGAACTTATTCAAGCTCGAGAAAATGCATTAAGAGAATTAGAAAAAAGAGCAGTAGATGTAGGTGGAAATGCCGTGATTGGTGTAGATATTGATTATGAGGTTTTGGGGCAAGGTGGAAATATGCTTATGGTCACTGCATCGGGAACTGCAGTAGTTGTTCAAGGATAAGATGTTAGAGTAGCAAGATAGTTTAATATTAATTTTTAACAAAAAAGCGCGATACGGAATATTTTCCGGTCGCGTTTTTTATACCTTAACTCATATTATATCTATAAAAAAGGTATTAAGTGTAAGGAGGTATAATCGTGCTTTTGTATATAATAAGAAGTTTATATAACAAATATCTGGAAAATAACAGCATAGATAGGAAAGTTAGACGGGGGGATGTTATTGGAGTACCCCGAATGATATATGAGCATTATGGGGTATATGTCGGTGATGATAAGGTTATTGAATATACTATGGCTGAAAATAGGTTGAAACTAGAAATTAGAAAAACACATATCAAACATTTTTTAGGCGGTTCCACCACATTCTTTATTCTGGATTGTGAATTTAAAAAACCACTTAAGTCAGCTCCAATTATTTACAGAAATAAAGCAAAAAGAAAAGTATTCTCTCCAGAAGAAACAGTTAGACGAGCGGAAAGCAGATTAGGAGAAGCTCAATACAACCTTATCTCTAATAATTGTGAACATTTTGCTGTTTGGTGTAAAACGGGCCTCAGTATCAGCTACCAGGTTGAAGAATACCTAAAATACGTAAACAGAATATTTTGTCCCGCCGATATGTTTGTAGGTACAGAATAAAAAAGATCATCTGCTAAATATTACCAGAATGAAAAGGGGAGAAATAAAGTGATAAAGACAAATACTAAGGAGTAAACATGTCAGAATGGGGACGTTTTTATGTTAATGACAGGACGTATTAGAGTTGATCGCAGAACGAAGAACCTGATCAAGCGTATCAAACCCCATGAAATAGCGGTAATTGATCATGAAAATCTCGATGAAGTGGCAGCCCTTTCGCTAGTTAAGGCTAAGGTCAAGGCCGTAGTTAACGCTAAGCATTCAA
>PHAD01000034.1:0-31326 GCA_002841595.1 Firmicutes bacterium HGW-Firmicutes-12 | reverse complement strand
ATTACTGGCAAGTATCCCAATCCAGGACCCTTGATTCTGTTAAAGAACAGCATTCCACTTCTTGATGGGGTGGGCCCTGATGTTCTGATGTTAAATGATGGACAGCTTGTCGAGATTAAAGATAACCAATTATATATTGAAGATAAACTTTATACGCAGGGTTTTAGGCAGAGCTTGGAATCGGTCTATGAGAAAATGGAATTGAGTAAGGATAATATGCAAGAAAGCCTTGAAAGATTTGTTGATAACACACTTTTCCACGCTGAAAGGGAACGTTCCTTAATTCTCGGTGAACCGAAAATCCCTCCACTAAAAACACAACTATACGGCAGACAAGCATTAATAGTTGTGAGAGGAAAAAAATATTGTGAAGATTTGATAGCTGTAAAATCATATATACGTGAAATTAAACCTGTACTTATTGGTGTTGATGGCGGTGCTGATGCTCTTTATGAGAACGGATATAAACCCGATTTAATTTTTGGCGACATGGACAGTGTGAGTAATGAAGTTCTCTCCTGTGGAGCTGAGATTATAGTTCATGCTTATGCGGATGGGCAGGCACCAGGATATGAGCGTGTAAGAGAAATGAATCTTGATGCAGAGCTTTTTGCAGTGCCAGGGACTAGTGAAGATGGGGCAATGCTTTTAACTTTTCATAGTGGGGTAGAATTAATCGTTGCTGTTGGTACGCACTCTAATGTAATTGATTTCTTGGAAAAGGGAAGAAGCGGTATGGCCAGTACACTTCTTACACGGATTAAGGTAGGGAGTATTTTGGTCGATGCTAAAGGGGTTAGCCTCTTATATGGTGGCCAGGTAAAAATGAGGCCTGTTATAAACGTTGTACTAGCAGCAATATTTCCGTTTTTGATGGTGCTTTATGTTTCTACAATCGTTTCACAATTAGCGAGGTTACTACTGCTGAAATTCAAGTTATCCCTGGGAATTTAAACATTTAGCCATTTGCTAAGGAGGTTAAGTATGATTGTTGATTTTAAATATCATGTTACTACTCTGGTTTCGGTATTTATGGCACTAGGGATAGGGATCGGAATTGGTAGTCTGCTCGTGGGAGAGAGCTTTGTTACCAGTGTGCTCGACGAACAGGAGGTTCTAGTCCAGAGGCTTGAAGTTGAATTTCTTAACTTAAAAAGTGAAGCTAAGCTACAAAAGGACGAAATAGAAGTACTCAAATATAAAAATGAGTACTACAAGCAGTATGCAGATTATACACTCCCTCAATTAATCTCAGGTTGTCTTGATGGGAAGAAAATTGTGCTGTTAGAAAGTAAAGATGTGCAAACTCCTGAAGATTTTCTAGGTAATTTAAAAATAAGTGGTGTCGAAGTAATTCATGCCAATAAACTCTTGAATGATGCAGGTCTGGAAGATGGCGATTATGCAACGTATATCTCTTTAGTGAATAAGGATGAGTTTATTAAGGATTTGGCTGCCATAATACAGGTTAGTTCAAATCTCTCGGAACAAAAAGCCTTCGCACAGAAAATACCGACTACTATAACGCAAAGTCTAAGGGATGAGGGAATTGATGTCTATAATCTAATTGTTGGAGTAGACTACGAAAAAGAATTAGCTTCAAACAAAGAGGAAGTTTACTTCATAACAGAAGGCGATAGTATACCTGAACAGGTTGCCTTGATCCTTGCCATATCAGGTGGCAGTTATAGTAGGCCCGCTGAGAAAGTAGCAGGATTTTAGCAGAAGGGAGCCAGCTCGATGACACAGGTTAGTGTGCTTATCCCGGCATATAATGAAGGCAAACGTATTGGCCAAACTGTTAAATCTTTAAAATCAGCAGGTTTCCAAGGCCAAATAATAGTTGTTGATGATGGATCAAAGGATGATACGGCGAAGATAGCAGCTGAAAGTGGAGCCAAGGTATTTCAATTACTTGTAAATAAAGGCAAAGGGGAGGCAATTATGGCTGCATTTTCCTATTTAACCGGTGATATTGTCCTCTTACTTGATGCAGACTTACAGGGAAGTGCCTCGGAAGCCTTAATTTTGTTGGAGCCCATCCGAGCGAGCAAAGCTGATATGACAGTGGCCCGGTTTTCTAAGGAAAGAAGCGGGCAAGGCTTTGGACTAGCTAAAAATACTGCAGTAATGGGCATTAAATTAATTACTGGTGAAGATATTGTAGCACCTCTTTCCGGACAACGTTGCATGAGAAAGGAAGTCTTGGCTACCCTAATGCCTTTGGCACCGAGGTTTGGCTTAGAGGTAGGAATGACTGTAGATGCTCTTAGAAAAGGATACAGGATTTATGAAATTGAAACTGGGTTAAAGCATTGTCCGCCAGGTCGTGATTGGCAGGGCTTTCTACACAGGGGAGCACAGTTTTGGGATATTTGTCTAGCATTGGGAAAACGCGCTTGGGGGGGTGCTAGATGATCTCGGAGAATAGTAAATACCTAATATTGTTTAGCGGAGGTTATTTGGCGGCACGACTTTTTTTACCAAGTTTCTTCTTAATTCTAAGCGAGTTTGGAGCATTGAAAAAGAATTGGCAGGGCGTTTTTATACCGGGGATGGCCGGATTAGCTTTCCCTTTGATTATTGGTATGGTTAGCATGCCTATACTTATATTGGGATTATTGGAGCCAAGCGAATATGTGTTTCTTTTGGCTATATTGCTTATCTCGTTGTTAGGCTTACTCGATGATTTTTTAGGAGATACAGGTCCTAAAGGTCTAAAAGGACATTTTACTTATTCTTGGCAACAGAGGCGACTAACAACCGGGATCATAAAGGCGATAGGAACCGGTATGGTTGCGTTAGGAATTGTATTTTACTTAAAGCTCGGAGTCTTGGAGTGGTTGCTTTTGACTCTCGCGGTGAATACAATTAACCTTTTAGATTTGCGACCGGGTCGTGCTATTAAGGGTACAGGCCTATTATTAGTGCTAGCACTATTTTTTTCATTACAAAATTATTGGCTAATATGTATAACGTCCGGTATTCTTATTGCTTATGCCCGCTATGATTTGCATGGTTTGGTAATGCTTGGAGATACTGGTTCAAATGCTTTAGGCATGATAACAGGTCTAGTTCTGCTACAGGCACCATATTTGATAAAAGTTCTGTTAGTTATTTTTCTAAGCATATTTCATGTGCTGGCAGAAAAATATTCATTTAGTGTGATTATTGAAAGATATACATTATTGAGAAGAATTGATCAGTGGGGCCAGAGATAAATATACAATAGGAATACTATAGATGATTAGCGGCTGTTAGCTTCAAGGTTAATCTTACTAGTTGAATAGGCGGGATAATTTGATTAACAGGAAAATCGGAATAGTCAAAGAAATAATACCAATAGATGAGGATTTGCTTGAAGTAGTAGTAACAGTCGAAGGGTTGCAAGCCAAAGCTTACGCATATCCACTAATGACCGGCGAGGTCAGGGTAGGTGATAAGGTATTATTAAATACAACTGCGGTAGATTTAGGATTAGGGAGTGGAGGGTATCATTTTATAATGGCTGTACTGAACTCGTTGCGAGTGGAGGATGTTGCAGAAAACAAAATAAAAAGTAAAGCAGGACATATAATTAAACTTCGCTATACACCTTTCCAGGTTAAGCTGCTGAGTATTGAAGAAGAGGAAAGCCATTGGCATACTGAAATGGCACAAGCCGAGGGGTTATCGGGTATTCCTGTAGTTGTCGGTTCGCTCCATAGTATGCTTATTCCTTGTGTGTGTGGTATAAAGGCTCAAGAGGCAGATCTACGAATTGCTTATGTCATGACTGATGGTGGTGCCCTTCCAATCGGGTTTAGTCGAGCAGTTAAGGCTTTAAAAGAAAAAGGTCTAATCTGCGGGACTGTAACAACCGGACATGCTTATGGAGGAGACTGTGAGGCCGTAAATGTCTATTCTGGAATCCTGGCAGCGGATAAGGTATTAAAGGCTCAGATTATAGTTGTAATGATGGGGCCCGGTATAGTAGGTACGGGTACAAGATGGGGACATACAGGACTGGAATTGGGGGGAATAGTAAACTGTATTTGCTCTTTAGGTGGAAGGTCCTATTCAATTCCACGGATAAGTTTTGCGGAATTAAGAGAGCGTCATAGAGGAATTAGCCACCATACACTTACTTCTTTAGGCAGGGTCGCCCTGGCTTCTACCAATCTAGTACTGCCGGAGCTAGATGAAGGACAAAAAAAAATCGTCCTCAACCAACTACAAGGAGAGGAATTCAAGAAGCATCAGTTGGTCTGGGAACGTGGGGACGAAGGGATAGAGCTTGCCAAAGAAATGAATCTTCAATTGAGTCATATGGGTCGTAGCTTTCACGAAGATCCACAATTTTTCTTAGCCTCTTCTGCAGCCGGAAAAGCAGCAGCAAAAGCGATTTTTTTTATAAAATAGAAGGGGGTATATATAGTTCTAGTGGAACTCCTTTGCAAGGAGATCACGCACATAAAGATAATCCTTTTTAAGGCAATCTAAATGATATAATATTTCCTGAGGTTTACCGGTTATCCAGAGACTGTTGGAGGTGGTTTTAATCATACTTCACCGCTTTCTGTTTTAAACAAAACTATATTTAGTCCAAGTGTATGCTCAATTGACTAAAAATATGTTTAAGGAGGATTAAGATGGAGGAAAAATATGTTAAAACGCTACAAGAGGCATCGGGCAAATATATAAAATTCCGGCAGGATGAGGTTATTTTATCCAACGGAAAAAAGGCTTCCCGAGAAATGGTACTGCATCCGGGAGCTGTTGCTATTGCGGCACTTACTGAAGAAAATGAATTGCTGATGGTTAGACAGTATCGATATCCTATCAAAGAGGTATCCTTTGAGTTGCCAGCAGGAAAATTAGAAAAGGATGAAGACCCGCTTGCAAGCGCGAAACGAGAGCTTGAAGAAGAAACAGGTTTTTGGGCAAAAGACTGGGAAAAGCTTACGGCCTTTTTTACAAGTCCCGGCTTCGCTAATGAAATAATACATTTGTATTTAGCCCGAGGATTAGAGGAGCGGAAAGCACATCCGGATCCGGGTGAGATTATTGAATATGAAAAAATACCTATTAAGAAGCTGCGCGAACAACTTAATACCGGAGATATAAAGGATGCCAAAACTATAATTGGGTTGTTGTGGACACTTGAAAGGATAGGTAATGGAGAAATCAGTACAGAATAAAAAGAGTATATTAACTATTGCATATAACCTTTCAGGTGCACTTGAGGCTGTAAAGTTGGGTCGCTTTATAGTTTTGGTGGATGTAATTGATATGTCTACAACAATGGAAGGGCTGCGCGAGGCAGGAGCTCTCAAGATATGGGGAGCAGCTCCAGTGGGTAAGGGGCAGCCGTATACTAATCCCTACTTAATTGGTCGTGCTGCTGCAAAAGAAGCAACAAAAAAAAATACTCAAGTTTTTGTTATAGCTGAACCAAGGGTTGGAAAGCTTGAGGAACGAGCGGAACGAGCTGGTGGGGTGCTTGCAGGTATCAAGGACGAGGGTCATAAGGTTTCAGGTATATGGCCTAATCTTGGGGCTGAGACAGCAAAGTTTACGAATTGGCAGGATAAGCTTGCTGTGATCGTATCTGATGCCGGTGGAACTATTTATGATGCTGTGTGGCAGATGGGGGGACAAATTACGACAGTTACAGTAGCACGCACCATGCAGATGAAGGGAAGCTTAGCTGCAAAAAAAGGCATTGAAAGAGCTATAAATATGGCAGGCGATTCCCCACTAACCATAGTGGCAGCAAGTAGCAATGCTATAGAAGACGTACTGGCTGTACAGTACCTTGCTCAACTGTATCTTTCTAACTACTAGTTCATAAATATAATGTTTAGGGACTAGTAGTTATATTTTTATCTTTCACCTCATAAAATCATTTAGAGGGGGAGGATAGAAATGAAGAGGTTACAAAATAGAGTTATCCAACACCTGCAAGGGAGCTGGTGGGTTTACATATTTTTGGGGATCTGTTTTACTGCTGGTATAATTTTTGGTGCATTAGGGGTTAATATTATGGATGATCAGCAAACTTCTTCTTTACGGCAGTTCTTGGACGAGGGTTTTTCACAATTTGAATACAATTTGAATTTTATGGCTACTACTCAGCAGGCAATATCAAAAAATTTAGTTAACCTTGGTAAGATATTCTTATTGGGTCTAACTGTGATAGGATTTCCCTTGATTTTAGTAATAATATTTACCCGTGGTTTTGTTTTGGGCTTCACGGTGTTTTTTCTAATTAAAGAAAAAGCTCTGTGGGGTGCATTAATTGCTCTTTTGGCTGTATTTCCACCCAATTTTCTTTCCTTACCAGCGTATATTCTAGCCGCTGCTGCAGCCATTAACTTTTCTTTATATCTGCTACGAACAAAGACTACGCCAATTGCCAATTATGCTCTCAGTTATTTGCTGTTGATGATAACGCTTGCTGTTTTAATGCTCGGGGCCGCGCTTATTGAGGGCTATCTTTCACCACTTTTTATACAACTCTTAAGCTTTAGCCTGTGGGAAAGTTTTGTAAGTTAGTTAGATGAAATAATAGATTTGGGTCTTTCGTAGAATAATAATAGTGAATATAACTTTGGGAGGGAAATTTGCATGGATAAAAAGAAACAAGATTTGCAGGGACAGGCTCCACGGGGGGATACTTTTATACCCACGGAAATGGGTTCCGCACATTTCGTTTCGGCAGATGGTGAGGGCAGTACCTACAAATATGAGAAGGGACCTACCGAGTTCAAACAAGGGACGAAAGGCCCGCCCTGGGGAGTAGAACCAAGTATGAAATTTGTATGTGATGAAGTGGGTATTGATTATGAACAATTTGTTGATACATTAAATACCAACAAAACTAATATGGAAATAGCACAAGAATTTGCTGTAAACGAGAAAACAATAGCATTTCTTAAGGAGCGTTTCTATAGTGTAGAAGCGATTAATGGAAACTATGGACAAGATTAAAGCCGGGATATTCCCGGCTTTAATCTATACTACTTTGGTAGCAGGGGCCTTTTTATCTTTTCGCTCGACCACGATGGCTGGCTCGGGGCACACTGTTTCACAAAGACCACAGACGATACAACCTTCCATACGTGTCTTGACGGCCGGTGTTCCCATAAAGCCCAGTTGTTCAGACCAATAGATAACTTTGACAGGACATTTTTCAATGCAGAGTCCACAACCTTTACAAAGATCAGGGAAAACTGTCCAATAACCCCGATTATTTTCCTGTGTCGTTGATTTCCAAGTTGTTTCGGGCATAATATTCCACCTCGGTTTTTTTCTTATATGTCGACTTATACTCATAGAATGGCTAAATATTAACAAATATATCCTAAAGAAAAACTTTATTTTGAAGTGGGCTTATCTACATATTCTAAGGGTTTTGTTAAGTACATATAAAGTATTAAAAAGGAGGGGAGTAAGAATGCATATTATCACAATTACAAGATGGAAGAGAAAACTGGTGGCACTTTTTGTAGTAGTAGCGTTTGTTATATGTCTCGGATGGGGCTTGAATCTATTATCGGATCCACAGGAAGCCAGTGTGAGTGCCCCTGCCGAACAAGATTTACAAAAAGATGTGATGAGTCAACCGATAAAAGTTCAGGCTGAGCCAGGTGAAGTGAATAATCCGGTGGAAGAAACTAGTGAGATTAAAATCAAATAGCAGTTAAAAAGCTCGTAAAGAGGAAAACAAACTCTTTTGTGGAAGTTATTTTTAGTTGTTCCACAAAGGAGGGGCATTTTCTTGGACGAGCTATTAAGCTGTTACTTAGAATATCTGCAAGTGGAGAAAGGCTATTCGTCAAATACTTTAGCAGCGTATAGAAGTGATTTGCAAGACTTTATTGTATCTATAAACTTAACTAGTTCAATTGATATAAAAGAAGTTACTCGTGATAAGCTTGCCACTTATATATATAACCTGCATAAAAAGCAGAATTCACCGGCGACTATTGCCCGGCGAATAGCTTCATTAAGGGGTTTTTTCCGATTTTTGTGCCTCGAAAACATTCTAGAGTTAGATCCTACTATTAATATGGAGACGCCAAAACTAGCGCAGAAACTACCACGTGTTCTTAGTATAGACGAAGTGGACATACTACTGCGAGAGCCACAGGATAATAGCCCTTTTTCGGTTAGAGATAAAGCCATGCTAGAGCTATTATATGCAACAGGGATGCGAGTTTCTGAATTGGTGAACTTAGATTTGATGCAGGTTGATTTAGAAATTGGTTTTGTAAGATGTATAGGTAAAGGGGATAAGGAACGAATAATCCCTCTTGGCTCTCTAGCTATTCGTTGGGTGAAAGCCTATCTCGATTTTGCTCGGCTTAAACTATCTAAGGTTAAGACAACTAACGCTATCTTTTTAAACAATCACGGAAAGCGCTTAACCCGCCAAGGCTTTTGGAAAATAATAAAAAAGCATGGCCTTGCCAAGGGAATAAATAAAGACATAACACCCCATACTTTAAGACATTCTTTTGCAACTCATCTTCTGGCTAATGGGGCAGATTTGCGTTCGGTGCAAGAATTGTTGGGACATGCTGATGTAGCCACAACACAGATTTATACCCATTTGACTAAAACCAGGTTGAAGCAAGTATACGAATCTACTCACCCTAGGGCTTAACATGCTAGCTAAAAAAGGGCTACAGTAGATTTGTATTAATAGATGTACAGTAGATGTCAAGTAGAAGTTCAGGCAGGAGGAGGAAAAAAGATGAAGAGAGTACTTTTATTAGTGCTAGATAGTGTTGGAGTTGGAGAACTGCCCGATGCTCATCTATACGGGGATAAAGGCAGTAACACACTCGGACATATAGTTGAAGCAGTACCGGGGATAAAACTACCTAACCTTAGCAGGATGGGGTTGGGAAAGATTCTCCCATTGAAAGCTCTTGAAAGCCAAGTTATACAAGGGGCATATGGGAAAATGGCGGAACTCTCCAAAGGAAAAGATACGACTACAGGACATTGGGAAATAGCAGGAGTATTAACTGAGGACCCAATGCCGACCTTCCCGGAGGGGTTTCCAAGTGTATTTATTAATGCGTTTGAGAAACGTATTAAACGGAAGGTCTTAGGAAACATTGTCGGTTCCGGAACAGAAATAATTGTAGAGTTGGGTGCAGAACATCTTAAAACTGGCTATCCGATAGTCTATACGTCAGCCGACAGTGTTTTTCAGATAGCCGCACATGAAGAGGTTATTCCATTAGCAGAGCTGTATGAGTTTTGTAAAATTGCTAGAGAAATGTTAACAGGACCTTGGGCAGTAGGGCGGGTCATAGCACGACCTTTTGAGGGAAGCCCGGGTAGCTTTAAGAGAACATCTAATCGTCATGATTATTCCCTGATGCCGCCGCAGCCGACTATTTTAGATGCGCTTAAGGAGAAGGGCTATGAGGTTATCGGAGTAGGTAAGATCAGCGATATTTTTGCCGGTCGAGGATTAACAGAGAGTCTGCCAACTAGTAGTAATCTAGATGGCTTTGAAAAGACTAAACAAGCATGGAGTAGTTTAAAAAACGGGCTTGTTTTTGTTAATCTGGTTGAGTTTGATTCTTCGTTCGGTCATCGCAATGACCCGGTCGGCTATGCCAATGCATTAGAGGATGTTGACCGGTATTTGCCCGAGCTTTTAGATATGCTAGGAGAAGAAGATCTGCTGATTATAACGGCAGATCATGGGAATGACCCTACTACTCCAAGTACTGACCATAATAGGGAATATGTACCGTTATTGGTTTACGCTCAGGATATTATAGCGGGTACAGATTTGGGGATACGAAGAAGTTTCTCAGATATAGCCGCTACGATAAGTGAAATATTTGAACTGTCCTATGAATCTCGCGGAGAGAGCTTTCTTTCTAGGCTGTACAAGGAGAGTTGAGCGATGAGAACTGTAGAGCTGATAATAAAAAAACGGCAGGGTATAAGCCTGGAAAGTCAGGAGATAGAGTATCTTGTACAGGGCTATGTAAACGGGGATATTCCGGATTACCAAATGTCAGCTTTTTGCATGGCTGTCTTTTTTCGTGGGATGACAGTTGCTGAAACAACGGCGCTTACAAAAAGCATGGCTTTTTCTGGAGATACAATAGATCTTTCGGATATTCCCGGTATCAAAGTTGACAAGCATAGCACCGGAGGTGTTGCTGATACTACAACTCTTATTCTTGCGCCTCTTATAGCGGCTGCAGGGGTTCCTGTCGCTAAAATGTCTGGACGAGGGCTAGGTCATACTGGTGGTACTATAGATAAACTCGAGAGCATTGAAGGCTTTCAAACCTCTTTAACAAGAGGGGAGTTTATCTCTCAGGTCAAGAAGATAAAATTGGCTGTGGCTGGACAAAGCGGAAATATAGTGCCTGCGGATAAGAAACTCTACGCCTTACGGGATGTTACAGGGACTGTAGAATCCATACCCTTGATAGCAAGCAGTATTATGAGTAAGAAGATAGCAGCTGGGGCTGATGCTATTATCCTAGACGTCAAAGCAGGAAGTGGAGCCTTCATGAAAAATATAGATGAAGCTAAAAAGCTTGCTCAGGCGATGGTGGCAATCGGGAAGAAAGCGGACAGGAAGGTAGTTGCTGTTGTCTCAGATATGAATGAACCGTTGGGCACGGCGATTGGCAATACACTGGAAGTAGAAGAAGCCATTTCGGTGTTACGAGGAGAAACGACAGGACGACTGCTTGATTTATGCTTAATATTGGGAGCACAAATGCTTATTTTGGCCGGTAAAGCTAAAGAACCTGAGGAGGCTAAAGCTATATTGCTAGGACTTATACAATCAGGGAAAGCACTTGATAAATTTGCGGAGATGGTGCGCTGCCAGGGAGGCAATCCGCTTGTGCTTAAGGATACCGGACAACTTATGCAGGCTACAAACCGTTTTGAAATGAAGGCAGAACAGGAAGGATATCTTTTAATAAATAATGCGGAAGCACTAGGCTATGCTGCGATGCTTCTGGGGGCAGGTAGACAGACAAAGGAGATGGTAATAGATCTTTCCGTTGGACTAAAGCTACATGCCCGAACTGGTGATAGAATTAAAAAAGGACAGCCACTGCTGACCATTTTCTATAATAAAGATGAGAAACTGTTTGAGGTTAGGAAAATATTAAAAGAGGCAATTATTGTGGGAAACAAACCTGTTGATATCAATCCTCTAATATATGAAATTATTAATAAGTAGGTAGCATCACCTCCAAGCGTAATCTGTTTAAATGTATTAACTGATTGTTTTTATGTAGTTTTTCCCTCATAGAGTTTACTATGTAAAAGCTTACATAGTTGTATGCAGAGTAGGGGAAAAATAAACATAACTTGTTTAGGAGGTGCTTTATTTTTGAAGAAAAAGAGATATTTTAATATCTTCTGTATCGTGCTACTGCTATCTTTTTTGGTGCCATATTCTGCTTTGGCCGTGGAGTTACCGCTTAAAGCTTCCTCGGCCATACTGCTTGATGCTCAGTCGGGGAAAATTCTTTATGAAAAAGATGCCCACAAAGTTTCGTATCCAGCTAGTATGACGAAGATAATGACGCTTATACTGGCGGCAGAAGCAATTGAACAGGGTAAGATTAAACTCACGGATGTTGTAACAGCCAGTGAAAAGGCTTCTTCTTATGGTGGTTCTCAGATTTTTTTGGCGGCAGGTGAAAAGCTAACCCTAAAGGAACTGCTCCTAGGGATAGCTTTAGCCTCAGGAAATGACGCCAGTGTTGCTGTTGCGGAATATATTGCCGGAACACATGAAGCTTTTGTTGACATGATGAATGAAAAAGCTGCGGAGCTTGGGCTAAAGAACACACACTTTGTAAACTGTAATGGACTCCATGACCCAGAACACTATTCCACAGCGTATGATTTTGCACAGCTAGGTCTTTTAGCACTCAAATATCCTTTGATAAGAGAGCTTTCAACTGTTAAGCACTATCGTATCCGCGAAGAAACTAGTCGACCCTTTCAGTATGATAACAAGAATAAGCTGTTATGGACTTATGAAGGTGCGGATGGCTTTAAAACTGGATGGACAGTGGATGCAAAATACTGTTTAACGGCTACTTGTGAAAGAGATGGTTTGAGATTTGTTTCAGTAGTCACTGGTGTTCCGATTAAAAGCGGCCATTTTGCAGATGCCAAGGTTTTGTTTGACTGGGGTTATTCACAATTTACATTCAAAAAGTTTTATGAGGCTGCAGATGTTATAGGTAGTGTTGAAGTGGGTAAAGGGGTTGTAGATACTGTAGAGGTGGTACCTGAGAACAAAGTAGGTATAACCGTACTAAAAGGTGAAGATAAAGATTTAAGGGCGGAAGTAGAGATAGAACCGGTAGTAGATTCACCCGTCCACAAAGGACAGGTTGTAGGACACGTCTCTATTATGCGTGGGGAAGAAGTGTTAAACCGAATGAATTTAGTAACTAAGGAGAGTGTAGAAAAGGGTTCTTGGTGGCGAGAGTTCAAAAAGGTATTAAAAGCTTCCCTTGCAGGTTGAGGTTGGTTTAACCAGCCTCTTTTTTTTACAAATTACCAAATATTAGCAGGAAAAATTATTAGGCTAGCGAATTATATATTTAAATGCAGATAAGGAGGAAAAAAAATAAATGACTTTTACTCTCCGAAGAAAAAACCGGACTTTAATTATATACTTAACAGGGGAATTGGATCTCGTCAAAGCAAATGAATTTCGTGAAACGGTTGATAATACAATGGAAGAAATGATGGCCAAAAACTTAATAATAGACTTATCTAGTGTTAATTTCATTGATAGTTCCGGTTTAGGTGTAATCTTAGGAAGATTTCGTAAAATCTCAGCTAAAGAAGGACAAGTTGTTTTAGTAGGATTAAATTCAAATGTAAGAAGAATTTTAGAGCTTTCCGGTATATTGTCCTTTATTCCTGTTTGCACCGATGAAACGGATGCTTGGGAATTATTTGAAAAAAATGTTATTTAGGAGGAGAAAATGGATAGAATACCAATAAATAGGATAGAATTGCAAATGCAAAGTAAGGGAGAGAATGTTTCTTTTGCAAGGATAGCAATTGCAGCTTTGGCATCACAGCTCGACATAACTTTAAATGACCTAGAGGAAATTAAGGTAGCCACTTCTGAGGCTGTTTCAAATGCAATTATTCATGGCTATCAGAATAAAACAGAGTATATGGTCAAGGTGATTGGAACATTGTATGAAGATGAACTGATCTTAGAAATTATCGACGAAGGTGTAGGCATTGCCGATATTAAACAGGCCATGCAGCCCGCCTTCACGTCTGATCCTGAACGTATGGGGCTAGGTTTCGTATTTATGCAGTCTTTTATGGATAAAGTAGAAGTAGAATCCAAAACTAATTGCGGTACAAAAGTAATTCTGCACAAAAATATTGGTAGTGCAGGGGCAGCAAAGAAAGCTGTTTCTTAAATGAGGTATGATGAGTATGAATGTTAGATTATCGGAAATGAATCTACCACGTTTTCCATTACTAGGCGATGAAGAAATGATGGATCTTTTGAATAGAGCTCAAGCTGGTGATGTACCGGCTCGGGAGAGACTGATCAATTGCAATTTGCGCTTGGTTTTTAATCTGGTTCAAAGATTTAGTAATAGGGGTTACGAAATAGAAGATCTTTTTCAAATAGGAACTATTGGGTTGATTAAAGCAATAGATAAGTTTGACATGGCTTATAACGTTAAGTTCTCAACTTATGCTGTGCCTATGATAATTGGTGAAATAAGACGTTTCTTGCGTGATGACAATCCGGTGAAGATAAGTCGCTCATTAAAAGAGAATGCTTATAAAATTAATAAAGCGCGTGAGCAATTAACCAGAGAATGGGGACGTGAACCGACTTTGCAGGAAATTGCTAGTGCCTTAGATATATCTCAAGAAGAAATTGTAACTAGCTTAGAAGCTGTTCAGATGCCAACATCTATACATGAAACGTTGTATCAAGATGATGGTGATCCAATTTATGTGATAGATCAGTTAAGTAATAAGAAAGAAGAAACTAACTGGTTTGAAAGAATTGCTCTAAAGGAAGTCCTAAATAAACTTACGGAAAAGGAAAAAGAAATCATTCTTATGCGATTTTTTCAGGATAAAACCCAAACAGAAGTAGCAAACCTTGTAGGATTATCACAAGTACAGGTTTCTCGTATTGAAAGACAAGCACTGAAGCGATTCAAGGTATTATTGCAGGAGGACAATATTCGCATGGAAAATTAAATATACAGAGGAGCTAATAAGTCTGCTAAGGCAGGCTTTTTTACTTATCTGGATGTATAACAATTAACGGCACTGAAGAATAATAAAGCGAAGAGTCTATATTCTTCGTGGCGGTGAAAAGTATATGGAAAAAGAAGAGATACTTCGACAAAAGCATGCATCAAGAGAAAAGCTATTGGCGAAGTGGGTCCTGATGAATGAAAACGCAAAAAACCTTGTACAAAAAGAAATACAAATGGATCACCAAACGGTTATAGCATGGGAAGCTAAAGCTGAGGGCGAGAAGAAGAAGCTCTTGATGAAATTAAGGATTAGTATAGATAAACAGCAAAAAGCCTTTCAAAAGATTGACTCATTAGAATATAAGAAGAAAGCAGGTCCTCTTGCACCAAAACCTACAACGGTAAGAAATGTTATTTTGGCTTTTTTTTTCGGTGGTCTTATTTGTACCATCGGACAGCTTATTACCAATCTGTTTATTGCAAATGGTCTCTTGGATAAAGATGCAGGCACAGCAACAGCAGCGGTTTTAATTTTTGCTGGGTCTTTTTTTACGGGACTCGGTGTTTATGATGAACTTGGAAAGTATGCGGGGGCAGGCTCTATTGTTCCGATTACTGGGTTCGCTAATTCTATTGCTGCTTCTGCTTTGGAAGCTAAACGAGAAGGGTTTATTTATGGAGTAGGAGCCCGGCTTTTTATGGTAGCCGGCCCTGTTATTGTTTATGGTACCGTAGTATCCATATTAATCGGGTTAATATATTTCTTCATGAGGTAGGTGGATAGAAATAACAAATGGCAAAAAACAAAGCAGGAGAACAAACACTAGCATTTCTTCGTGTTCCAATAATCTCTACGTGGGGTACTGTGGTAGGGCCGATGGAGGGCGAGGGCCCCTTGGGGGACTATTTTGATAAGATATTGGACAATAATCTATATGAGGGAGATAAATCCTGGGAAGAATCAGAGCAGAAAATGATGCAGCACAGTATGGAGTTAGCGCTAGAGCATGCTGGGATGAGCAGTAAAGATATGGAATTTTATCTTGCCGGGGATTTACTTAATCAGATTATTGTAGCTAATTTTACGGCTCGTTTCTTTGATGTTCCTTTTTTGGGTGTGTATGGAGCTTGTTCCACGCTGGTTGAAGGCTTAGCGTTGGGTTCTACCTTAATATGTGGAGAGTATGCCGATAAAGTTGGGGTATCAGTTAGCAGTCACCATGATACAGCAGAGCGGCAGTTAAGGTTCCCTACAGAACAAGGTGTTCAGCGTCCAATGACGGCGCAATGGACAGTGACAGGAGCTGGTTCTTATATCTTAGGTAGTTCGGGAAGTGGAATTCGAATAACACATGCTACTATAGGAAAGATAAAGGACTTAGGTATCAGTGACACAAATAATATGGGAACTGCGATGGCGCCGGCTGCCTTTGATACTATCAAAGCCAATTTACAGGATCTTGGAAGAAAGGTAAGTGATTATGATTTAATTATCACCGGGGACCTTGGTATATTGGGTCTGAGTGTCCTGAAGGAATTGATGCGAGCAGAGGGTTATGTAACAGATAATGTCTCTGACTGTGGAGTACTTATCTATAGACCTGATCAGGATACTCATTCCGGAGGAAGTGGATGTGGGTGTTCAGGGGTAGTCTTAAGTTATCTTTTAAAGCAGATGGTTGAAAGAAGATATTTACGTATATTCTTGATTGGAACGGGAGCGTTATTAAGTCCAATTAGCGCATTTCAAGGAGAAAGTATTCCTGGTATAGCTCACGGTGTTGTACTTGAATATTGCTGAAAGGGGGAAACTGGATGGAAGTAATTCTCAAGGCTTTTTTGCTGGGAGGAATTATCTGTGCCATAGGCCAGTTACTAATGGATTTAACACCATTTAATATAACACCGGGGCATATACTAGTAGGTTATGTAACAGTTGGGGCAATTTTAAGTGCTATAGGCTTATATCAGCCTCTTATTGACTGGGGTGGGGCTGGAGCAACCGTGCCTTTATCCGGGTTTGGTCATCTGTTAGCCCAAGGAGCTATTGATGGAGTTAAGAATAAGGGGCTCTTAGGAGCAATGGGTGGAGGACTGGAGTCAACTTCGGTAGGGATATCAGCTGCAATCGTGTTTGGCCTTCTCACAGCAATATTCTTTAGACCAAGGGGGTAATGATATGCAAGGATTAAATGAAAAAATAAAAGTAATTTTGGTAACCGATGGTGATCAAGTGGCGCAAAAAACTATAGAGATAGCTACACATAATATAGGTGGACGTTGCATTTCTACATCCGCCGGTAATCCGACGCCGATTAGTGGACCGCGTATTATAGACCTGATTAAAGAGGCTGCAAATGAACCGGTTGTGGTCATGTTTGACGATAATGGGTCAACTAAACGAGGCAAGGGTGAAGAGGCACTGAGTTATGTAGCAAACCATCCTGACCTTGAAGTGATGGGAGTGCTGGCCGTTGCCTCTAATTCTGGTGATGCTGAAGTAGCTCATGTAGATTGTGCAATAACTAAAGATAAACTGGTTGTAGAGGGTCAGGTTAATAAGGAAGGAAACCTCATCTCCGATCAAAAAGTGATCTCAGGTGATACTATAAATGTTATTAATGAACTTACCCAAACGGGTGAAATATATACTGTAGGTATTGGTGATTTGGGGAAAATGGAAGGATATGATAATCCCTATACAGGTGCAGAGGTAACCACTAAAGCTATGCAGGAAATTATGGATCATTGGGAGAAAAAACAGAGGGAGACGGTATATTGAAGTATAGAATAGGAATCCCTCGCGCTGTTATGTATTATCAATTTGGGACAATTTGGAAATCCTTTTTTCATACTATGGATACGGAAGTAATTGTATCCGGAGAAACAAACAAAAAGATATTGGATGAGGGTGCTACTAGAGTGGTTGATGAGGCCTGTCTGCCTGTTAAGGTTTATTTTGGACATGCAATGCAATTGGCCAGAGAGGAAGTGGATTTCCTTTTCATCCCGAGATTGGTGAGCATAGAAAAGAAAGCCTTCATTTGTCCAAAACTGATGGGATTGCCTGATATGTTATCGGCGGGTAAATCCAGTCTACCCCCTCTAATCAAACCTACCTTGAACTTGGTTAAATCAGAGAGTCGGCTTGAGGATTTCTTACAGGATATTGCTAAGAGTCTTAGCTTTGATAAGAAAAAAACTAGACAAGCGTGGCATCTGGCGCAAGGAGTGTATAATAAGGAAATGGAGAGTAAAAGGAGGAGCTTTTTAGAAAATCAAATAGATTGTCCTGGTTTAACTACGATTTTTCTAGCCGCTCATCCATATTTAATTCATGACCGTTTCCTAAATCTTAATATTGTAGATAAACTAAAAAAGATGGGATGCCGAGTTATATTACCTGAAGAAATTCCTCCGGAAGTACAGAATGCAGAATTATCCTGTTTAAGAAAACCTTTATTTTGGAGCTTTGGTAAAATGCAGCTTGGTTCCGTGCGTTTTATTGCGCGTCAGCCTGGGGCAAAAGGTATAATAATATTATCCTCTTTTGGCTGTGGTATCGATTCATTTATAGATAATATGGTAGTACGGTATTTGAAAAAGATGGGAGTTCCCTATCTGAATATCATTTTAGATGAGCATTCAGGTGCAGCAGG
Organism: Firmicutes bacterium HGW-Firmicutes-12; assembly: GCA_002841595.1. Taxonomy (GTDB): domain Bacteria; phylum Bacillota; class Peptococcia; order DRI-13; family PHAD01; genus PHAD01. Next base: position 13,406 of record PHAD01000034.1, on the reverse strand, counting down.
GCTAGACACGCGTATTGAGGCTTTTCTAGATATGCTTCGCTGGAAGGAGAGCAAAGATGAAGATTACGTTTCCACATATGGGTCATACCTGGGTTGTGATGAAGGCACTGCTAGAGCATCTGGGGCTGGATGTAGTAGTACCACCTTATTCCAGTAAAAGAACCTTGAGCTTAGGTGTACAGCATGCCCCGGAATTTGCGTGTCTGCCCCTGAAAATAAATCTAGGGAATCTTATTGAAGCACGAGAATTGGGTGCAGATGCATTTATTATGGCTGGAGGAGTCGGTCCTTGTCGATTTGGCCTTTATGCACAACTTGAGAAGGAGATACTCTATGATCTTGGTTATACTTATGAATCACTAGTACTAGAACCTCCCGATATGGGCATTTTGAAGTTTCTGAAAGAGGTTAGGCAGATTATAGGAACGGTATCTTGGTGGAGGGTATGGCAGAGTGTTAGAATTGCTTATCGGAAGGCTTATCTGATTGACGAGTTGGAGCGGGTTTTGCAGGAACTGCGTCCGCGGGAGGTAGTTAAGGGTACGGCAGATAGAATTTTCTCCTTTTCCTTAAGTACCATTGATAGGGCAAAAAATAATGATGATTTAAATGAAGCTTTTGGTTTGGCTAAACAAAAGCTGCTTCATGTACCTACGGATGATAATCAGATCATCTTAAAAATTGGTTTAGTGGGTGAGATTTATACATTATTGGAGCCTTTTGCGAGTTTAGAGATTGAAAAGAAGTTGGGTTATCTGGGAGCTCATGTTAACAGATCTTTATATCTGAGTGAATGGATAAATGAACATCTTTTTCATGGTTTTTTAGGAAAGAAGAATATGAACAGACAGTTTAAGGACTATTCGTACCCCTTTTTAAATCATTTTGTGGGGGGGCATGGACAGGAGTCTATCGGGGCGAGTGTTGCTTTTGCAAAAGAGGGGTATGATGGTATCGTACAATTAGCCCCCTTAACCTGTATGCCTGAGATTGTTGCCCATACCATTTTCCCCAAGGTAACAAAAGAGTGCGGAATACCAGTATTGACTATTTATTTGGATGAGCAGATGGGTCAGGAAGGAGTAAATACCAGGCTTGAAGCATTTACGGATTTGCTACGGAAGAAAAGGGCATTGCTTGACCCTCTAAGGACTATATGCTAGAATGAGTAAAAAATTAGACATAATTAGGTTGTTTTTGTAACTGGATAGGAGAGATAAGAGAATGAAAATGAATGGTACGATGGATATAAACGCTCAAGGGCATCTCACTATAGGAGGATACGATACGGTAGAACTTGCCAAAAAGTACGGTACACCCCTATATGTTATGGATGAAGCTCATATTCGTGAAATATGTCGAGATTATTATAATTCATTTGACAAACATGCTAATACGGAAGTAATTTACGCCAGCAAAGCCTTTCTTACCCTAGCTATGGCGCGTATAATAGCTGAGGAGAAGCTGGGTTTAGATGTCGTTTCAGGAGGAGAGCTTTTTACAGCAATTAAAGCTGGTTTCCCGCCAGAGAAAATTTACTTCCACGGAAACAACAAATCTGCTGAAGAGATAGAGTTAGCGATTAAAAACAAAGTAGCGCGATTTGTAGTAGATAATCCTTCTGAACTTGAGATATTGAATCGAATAGCTACACAGCTGGGTGTACGGGTTAAAATAATGCTGAGGATTCAACCGGGTATCGAAGCGCATACCCATGAATATATCAAGACGGGACAAATAGATTCAAAGTTTGGTGTGGCCATTGCGACCGGACAAGCTATGGAAACAGTAAAAAAAGCTCTTACCTATGAAAACTTGCAGTTGAAAGGCCTACATTGTCATATTGGATCTCAAATATTTGAGATCGAATCCTTCCGCCATGCCGCCGAAGTAATGATGTCTTTTATAAGGGCGATCAAGGATGAAACCGGTGTTAATATGATGGAGCTGAATTTGGGCGGTGGTTTTGGTATTTACTACAAAGAGGGGGATACTCCTGCACCGATAAGTCAGTTTGCTGATATAACAATGTCCACAGTAAAAGAAAAAGCCAAGCAATATGGGGTGCATGTACCGAAAGTAATAGTTGAACCGGGGCGTTCCATAGCTGGAACAGCTGGGACCACGTTATACACTGTGGGTTCAATTAAGAAGATACCTGGAGTTAGGACTTATGTAGCTGTAGATGGTGGTATGGGTGATAATCCAAGACCAGCGCTATATCAAGCCCAATATGAGGCTATAATAGCCAACAAGGTAAATGAAGAACCTGTAGAGAAGGTTTCTATTTCAGGTAAGTGCTGTGAATCTGGAGATATGCTTATCTGGGATATTATACTACCTAAAGTAACGAGTGGTGATTATTTAGCAGTCTTAAGTACTGGAGCTTACAATTATTCAATGTCCAGCAATTATAACCGTTTACCTAGACCGGCAGTTGTACTTGTACAAAACGGAGAAGCAGATGTCATCGTTAAAAGAGAAACCTATGATGACTTACTTAGAAACGATGAAATTCCGGCTCGTTTAAAAGGGTAGGAGATATAAAATATTTATAGTAAGGTGAAAACCACGTAGCAAAAGCTGAATAATGAGAAACAGAGAGTAGAAGCAGTGTTGCTGCTTCTATTTTTGATGGCTAATAGAACTAGTAAAGAGGTATTTTATGTTATAATAGAAAAAATGTTTAGGAAGATGGACTTTTTAAGGGGGATAGGGATGTTTGATATAACTAATCTTATTATTAGTGTACCGGCGGTATTAATCGCAATTACTGTTCATGAGTTTTCTCACGGTCTGGCTGCTCATTTGTTAGGGGATCCTACCCCACAGCGCCAGGGTCGTTTAACATTGAACCCAATATCACACTTGGATCCTATTGGGACTTTGATGTTGCTGGTCGCGCATTTTGGTTGGGCTAAGCCTGTACAGGTAAACCCGTTCTACTTTAAAGGAGATCAGCAAAGGGGTATGCTTTTAGTGAGTTTGGCCGGACCAGGGTCGAATATCGTTCTTGCCTTGTTAGGTGCAATATTGTACAATCTATTTGCTGTTTCTGGGTATTTTGGCTATTTTCTTTTTATGCTGGTGAGCATTAATGTTTACCTGGCTATCTTTAATCTTATACCCGTACCACCCTTGGACGGGTCAAAAATTCTTGTGGGACTGCTTCCGCGCCATCTGCACAAATACATTTATCAATTGGAGGCCTATGGTCCCATTATACTTATTTTACTTATCCTGACTAATGTAACGAGCAAGATTTTGGTACCAGTAGCAGGTACTATTATTACAGGGTTATTTTATGTTGGTCAGCTCATCGCGGGTTAATCAGTAATAACAGGAGGTAAAACATGAAAAAAGGTGTGGTTTTTAGCGGTATGCGTCCTACTGGTAGGTTGCATATCGGGCATTTGAGTGTATTGGATAACTGGGTTAAGCTCCAAGAAGAATTCCAGTGTTATTTTGGGATAGTTGATTGGCACGCACTGACAACGGACTTTGAAAACACCTCAGAAATGCAGGACAACATTAGGATGATGCTGCTGGACTGGCTAAGTGTAGGTCTTGATCCTTTGAAAAGTCCTATCTTTGTCCAGTCGCAGGTCAAAGAACATAGTGAGCTTCATCTTTTGTTTTCAATGATGCTGCCTGTTTCATGGCTCGAAAGGGTTCCAAGTTATAAGGATCAGATTCTACAATTGGGACTGCAGGGAAAAGACATTGCCACATATGGTTTCCTTGGTTATCCGGTGCTTATGTCGGCAGATATACTTATCTATCGGGCTAACGTTGTTCCGGTCGGAGAGGATCAGCTTGCTCATATTGAGCTGAGCCGTGAAATAGCACGCCGTTTTAATTATTTATATAAGACGGATTTGTTCCCGGAACCGCAGGCCAGGCTAGCCAAAGTAGCACTTTTACCGGGTGTAGACGGAAGGAAAATGAGTAAGAGCTACAATAATGACATTCCTATCGCAGCCACGAGTAAAGAAATTTCTGAAAAGGTACAAATGATGGTAACAGATCCGGCGCGGATTAAAAAGACTGATCCCGGTAATCCGGAAATATGTATAGTTCATACTTATCAAAATATATATAATGCCAGTGAAGTTGAGGAAATACGTACGAACTGCAAAAGCGGTAATATCGGCTGTGTTGCCTGTAAGAAAAGATTGGCTACAGTGCTTGACGAAATGCTGGCCCCGCTTCGGGAAAGAAGGAGTTATTATGAGGAAAGGCCAAATCTCCTCCATGATATAATTGAAACGGGTGCCAAAGAGGCTCGTAAGGAAGCGGGCAAAACTTTGGAGCTTGTTAGGACAGCAATGAATGTATCTTTAAAAATATAGGTTTTAGTGGTGAAGAGATGGCATATCAGGTAAAACTTCCAGTTTTTGAAGGACCGATGGAATTACTATTACACTTGCTTGATAAAAATGAGGTAGATATCTATGATATCCCGATTGCCCTCATTACCAAGCAGTATTTGGAGTATCTATCTATAGCTGAAGAGATTGATTTAGAGCTGACGAGTGAATTCTTGATTATGGCCTGTACGCTATTATCAATTAAGGCCAAGATGCTACTGCCCAAGCAGAAGCCAGCTCTAGACGAGGATTGTGAAGTAGATCCTCGTGCAGAACTAGTAGAGAAAATCCTAGAATACCGGCTTTTTAAAGAAATGGCCGGGAGCTTTAAAGAAAGAGAATTAGCTCAATCCAAATTGTTTTGTCGTGAGGTCGATGAGGCCGGTCTACTCAAACAATTTCCGCCGACAAACCCTTTAGGTTCGATTGACTTGTCTGACTTAATGGCGGCCTATGGAAATGTACTACGGAAAATTGAGAAAAAAAGAGAAGTAGTCTCCATCACCCGTGAGGAGGTTACTATTCAAGAGAAAATAGATAGTGTACTATATAATCTGCATGAGAACCCAGCGGGACTGTCCTTTTATCAGCTCTTTTCAGGAATGACAAAGCGGGGTGAGATAATCATGACCTTTTTGGCCTTATTGGAATTAAGTAGGCGAGGAATTGTTTTGAAAGGGGACAAGAAAGTGCCCACTCTGTTTCCTAAAGAAGTCAAAAGCATTATTGAGGCTCTTTTGTTTGTATCAAGTGAACCCTTGTCAGCCAAAGAGATGGCAGAAGTGTTAGCTTTGGACGAGCAGGACGTTATCGTCTTGCTTAAAGAGATTAAAGCTGATTGTGAGAGGGAACGAAGAGGTTTTTGCTTGTTGGAGATCGCTGGGGGGTTCATTTTTACTACTCGGTCAGAGCATGTAGAGTATATTGAAAGAATAGTAAAGCCGCGACTAAATACACTTTCGCAGGCAGCTTTAGAGACTTTAGCAATTATCTCCTATCAGCAGCCAATTACGAGAAGTGAGATTGAGGCCATCCGTGGAGTCAAGTGTGACAGTGCCATTAATACCATCCTAGATAGGGGGCTTATAGAGGAAGCTGGACGGAAAGAAGCGCCAGGCCGGCCAATTTTATTTATAACTACTCCCGATTTTCTAATGTATATGGGGCTAAAATCGCTGGATGATTTACCGGAACTAAAAAGCCAAGATGCTCAAGATGTCTAAGAGAGGGTCCTATAATAGGCCCTCTTTTTTTTGGTAATAATAACTAGTATGTATTATGAGGAGGAAGCCTATGATTGAATTAGTAAGCCATAATTGGGGCTTTTTACTTCTATTTGCGGGCATAGGTATAATCTTCCTTCCTATGAAAATGTATCTTCGTATTTATAGGGAACCAAACAGGATTATACTTAATTCCTGTTTGACCTTTTGGTGTATACCTATTGAGTTTAACCTGATTAATCCTGTAACGAAGTTTGTTTGGTATCTCTCTAGGAATAGCCCTTGGAAAAAGAGTTCACCGCCTGATCTGCAAGCAAGTAAGGTGAACTGGGGTCGTCTTTTTAAAAGAACAGTATTATTAAAGAATTTATTTTTTAAGCTATGGGATAGGGTTTATTCTTTATTTAGAAGAATTAGCGGCCGTATTATGCTACGGGAGTTAAATCTGTATACGGAAATAGGTCTTTACGATGCGGCCCAGACTGCTGTTTCAACGGGAATAATATGGACGATGCTTGGTTATTTCTATGGATATTTGGCCACAAACTTTAATACGAGCAAAATACAAAAGAATATAGTAGTACGGCCTAATTATCAAAAAGAGGGTATCTTGTTAATCGATTATTCTTGTATATTTGAGTTTCGTTTGGGTCATATTATTATTATCATGTATCAAGTATTGCGTAATGCAGTAGAAATATATACTATTGTAAGGAGGATCACAAAATGAATGACCAACAACACCCTATTGAAGGATTAATGAAAACAGCAATGGAAAGTATTAAAGAGATGACGGACGTTAATACTGTTGTAGGTGATGCTGTAGAAGCACCGGACGGCACTGTCATAATTCCTATTTCACGCGTTTCTTGCGGGTTTGCTGCAGGAGGAAGTGAGTTCAGTGGACTTACTGAAAACCAGGATAAAACTTCTCATCCTTTTGGGGGTGGGAGCGGGGCAGGAATGTCTGTACAACCGGTTGGATTTCTTGTTGTGGGGCAGGGGCAAGTAAGACTAATGCCCGTTGATGGTCATAATACTTATCTGGAAAGGCTTGTTGATATGGCACCCCAGGTAATAGACAAGATTCAGAGTATGTTGGGTGATTTAAAGAACAGTAGTGGTCAAAAGACTACAGCTGAAACAAATGGTGAGAATTACGGTAATACCACAAAAATACAATAATTATTATTAAAAACAGCTATAGATGGTAATTACTGTCAAAGAGAGTGTGTTTTAATGAGAATTCCCAAATTGCGAGATTATTCAATATATATTTTGTTACCGATTGTTTTTGTTTTTTCTATAGAGGTTATTTCTGCCGGTGGAGTATTTCCTTTAATTAAATGGATAGCCGCATATCCAAGGGAATGCTTGATTAGTTTGCTATTAGCTTTTGCCTTGTTGAATGTATTCGCTTTTTTCTCCAGGGCTATTTATTTGAACATTATAAATGTTATTTTTGTTTTAGCTTTAGGGTTATCTTATGCTAATCGAATGAAAATTAAATTAAGGAGTGAACCGATTTTACCCTGGGATTTGCAACTGCAAAAAGAGGTCTTAAATATTGCTAAGTATTTTGACTCGATAAGTATAAAGGGTCTAATCATTGTCTTACTTGTATTGATAATAATTGTTGAGGCTTATATTTTTATGCGTGCTGTAAAAAGTAAGAATAAGACAAAAAGCTTTCTCGTGTCAATTATCTCTGTTATGCTCCTTTTTAATCTTTATGCTAATCGTCCTTTCCCGCTGCATCAAACCCTAGGGACAATCACCATCACTTGGGACCAAGGAGTACACTATTCTCAGAATGGGTTTTTATTAGGATTCTTTTTAAATTTAAGAATGTTCACAATAGAAGAACCTGTTGGCTATACGCAAAAAAGAATAGAAAGCATCTCTAACAAAGCTGCAGTAGCGAGTGTAAACAGTACTACAGTTGAGTCGGTAAGTGTAAAGCCCAATATAATCATAATTATGAGTGAGGCTTTTTGGGATCCAACAGCAATGGACAACCTCTCGTTTAGCAAGGATTGTCTGCCCTTTTTTAGAGAAATGCAAAAAGATTATACCTCGGGAAAGATTATTACACCTGTATATGGCGGGGGAACAGTAAATACAGAGTTTGAAGTTCTAACGGGATTATCAACAAAATTTATTCGCAGCGGCGCTATAGTATATTCTCAATATCTCAATAGACCCATAGATTCGATAGCTAGAATTTTATCTGAAGAGGGCTATTCTACTACGGCTATACACCCTTACCATAATTGGTTCTACAAGAGAAATACAGTATTTAAACTAATGGGTTTTGATAGATTTATTAGTTCGGAATTCATGTATAATCCTGAGTATAGAGGTCAATTTATATCTGATCATGAAGTGACTAAAAAGATTATAAACCAAACCCAAAGGACCAAAGAGAAGGATTTTGTTTTTGCAGTAACTATGCAGAATCATGGACCTTATGACATAGAGAATAACGATACCGATAATGGAAGAAATGAAGATAGGATTGTAGTTAAGGGTGAATTAAGTGAAGAATCTAGAAAAATACTAGAATATTATGCACAAAATATCTATTATTCTGACCAAGCCTTAAAAGAGCTAGTAGAGTACTATGAAGGATCTCAAGAGCCTACGGTAATACTCTTTTTTGGAGACCACCTCCCAATGCTCGGGGAAAATCGCCAGGTATATACCGAAGCTAAATTCTTAGAGGGAAAAAGCTCCTATGAGGAGTATTTGAAGGTATATGGAGTTCCGTTTGTGATCTGGGATAACTATTTGGAAAATAGGGAGAATGACCTGTGCATGTCTACAAACTTTATGCCAGCATACATACTTAACATGGTAGGGATAAGTAAGGGTTCCTTTATGGAGTATCTATTTGGAATTTACGAACGAGGTTTGAAAATCATCCCTAATATAGGCTTCTATGAAGAATTAGAAATAGATGGGAATAGTATTAATGAGTATAAATTGCTTCAATATGATTTATTATTCGGGAAAAGGTATTTATATGGTGGAGAGCAGCTCAAAGAAAAAGACAGTTATTATCTGGGTTATAGTGAATTGCTGATTAATAATATTGAAGTAGATAGTAAGGAAGCAATAATGAAAGTTATAGGTAAGGGATTCACGAAAAGTAGTGTTATATTCATAAATAATGAGCAAATGGAGACGATCTTGCTAGATGATAATAACCTTAAAGCCTTGATGCCGAAAGAATTTCTTGAAGCGGGCAAGGAAGTGGAAATGGAAGTACATGTAAAGATTGTTGACTCCTTAGATAGAATTTTAGCTGAATCAAATAAACTAAATACTACGGTGAAGAACTAAAACTACTATATTAATTATGAGAAAAGAAAAAAAGTATCATGCTTTAAGGCATGATACTTTTTCTTTTCTCATAAGGTATTTAATAAAGTGATACATAAGTTAAGGGGAGGGAATTATGATCAATATAGTTTGGCTGCTGATGATAGTTTCTGGTATTGCTTTAGCTTCTCTACAGGGCAAACCGGAAATTATTACACAGTCTGCTTTTGGGTCAGCACAAGCAGCTGTTAAGTACTCCCTAGAATTGGTGGGGATAATGAGCTTCTGGTTGGGGATGATGAGAATTGCGGAAGAGGCTGGTCTAGTTAGAGCCCTGGCAAGAGGGTTAAAACCGCTGACTAAGTTCTTGTTTCCGTCCATCCCTGCACAGCACCCTGCCATGGGTGCTATTCTTATGAACCTAAGTGCAAACATTTTGGGATTAGGAAATGCGGCCACACCTTTTGGCCTCAAGGCTATGCAGGAGCTACAAAGCATTAACAGTGATAAAGAGACGGCAAGTGCAGCTATGTGTACATTTTTAGCGCTTAACACAGCTTGCATTACTTTGATGCCAACTATGATCATCGCTATTCGATTAAGTGCAGGTTCAGCTAACCCTACTGAAATTGTGAGTACTACATTATTTGCTACAGCAGTGGGGATGAGTGTGGCCATTTTGGCCGATAATATCCTCCGCAAAGTTTACGGCAGGAGGTTATAAGATGTTAGCTTTATTTCAACAGATATCCGCCTGGTCCATTCCCGTATTCTTATTATTCATTCTTGTCTATGCTTTTTTTCGGGGAGTTAAAGTATATGAGACCTTTATAAAAGGCGCAGAAGAGGGGTTTAATATAGCTGTGCGTATTATCCCCTATTTAGTAGCTATGATGATAGCGGTAAGCATCTTTCGACAGTCTGGTATGCTGGATTTGTTGGGTAGTATATGCAATCCTATACTTAAAATAGTCGGTATACCTGTAGAAGTTATACCTTTAGCTTTAATGCGCCCTTTCTCCGGGGGAGGCGCTTTAGGTATTGCGGCAGAGCTCATAAATAATTATGGACCCGATTCTATAATAGGGCGTTTGGCCTCTACGATGCAGGGTAGCACTGATACAACATTTTTTGTGTTGACAGTTTATTTTGGTTCCGTAGGTATAAGAAAATATCGTTATTCTTTAGCGGTAGGGTTGCTAGCCGATTTGACTACTTTTTTTGCTTCGGTTTATATCGTTAATAGAATGTTTTCAATTTGACACAGAGGAGTTTTTTTGCCAATATATGTTGTAAGATTGATTAGTAGGTGGAAAAAGCATGGAAAGATTACATAAGTACTTGGCGAGAGCCGGCATGGCTTCTAGACGCCAGGCTGAAAACATGATAAAAGAAGGAAGAGTCAAGGTTAATGGAATTGTAGTGAAGGAAATGGGTAGTCAAATTGAACCTGGCCTAGATGAGGTTAGGCTTGATAACAAGGAGGTAGTATTAAGAGACGATAAAATTTATATTCTATTAAACAAACCTACCCAGGTTGTTACGACTCTCGATGATCCCCAGAAAAGAAAAAAGGTAATCGATTTATTAAAAGGAATTAACGAAAGGGTCTATCCTGTAGGACGTCTCGACTTTAATACGGAGGGGCTTTTGCTTCTAACGAATGATGGGGAATTAGCATACCGGCTTACACATCCTAAATATAAAGTAGATAAAGTATATATTGCTGATGTTAAAGGAAATATGCGAGAACCAGCTATTACTAAACTACGTATTGGTATTATATTGGAAGATGGGCCGACGATGCCAGCACAGGTAAGAAAATTGAAACAGGGGAATATAACTACTATTGAAATTGCCATTCATGAAGGAAGAAATAGACAAGTACGCAGGATGTGTGAAGCTGTGGGACATCCGGTGCTTTCATTGAAACGGGTTAAGTTTGGGCCGCTTAAGTTGGGCGATTTGCCGGTGGGGGCTTACCGCTATTTAGAACTGCAGGAAATAATGGATATAAAGGAAGCATGTAGTTATCAGCGGGATGATTGAAGTGCTTAGCATTGCGCAAATATGGAAAAGCTAACTAACAGTAAATCCATAAGAGCGGGTGTATATTAGTGGAGAAGAGAAAAGAAAGAAGAACAAGTAATATTAAAATTGACCTTGGTAAGCTGATGGAATACATGTTACTAAGAAGTATATTTGTATTACTGTTTGTATTATTGCTAATTCAAGGGGTATTTTTCATACTACCAGAGTTTCGAACCCAAATGAATACTGCCCTGAGCCTTGAAGGGAAGCCGATAAACTCTGAAGAACTAATAGCTTTGGCAGGAAGCATATCAGCTTCACCATGGGCGGTTATCAACCTTAAGCTTCTGAATTATGCTAGTTTACCTGAAGTTGAAGTATTGCTGGATGGAAAGGAAGTAGGCAATTTTATTCATGATGAAGTGACGATCAATGTCAAACAAGGAAGCATTATAGCTGTAAGAAACATGAATCAACAGCGACCCGTAACTATAGTAATTAATAAGAAAACCCCAAATATTCTAGAACCGACTGAAGAGGTAAGTGTTTCTGGTAGTGGAATATTATTCTTTAAACCGGTTGTCATTGAATAGTGGCATGATATATAATTAAATAATATATTCTAGCTTTAATAAAAAGACCGTTAATGATGGAGATGTTACTAATGAATTATGGATCAAAGAAGATTGCTTATGCTGCTATTAAGATGGCTTTATCAGAAAATCGTGATGAGGAAGTACGCTTAAAACAGGAATATGCACAAGCGGGTATTAAAACCGCAGCGGTTGATGTGGGTGGAGAGTTTAATACTACCATTAAAAAAATGTTGGAAAGAGCCCTAGTAGCAGCAAAACGTGAAAATGTCATAATAGATAATCATTGGGATGAAGGGGCTGTTGCTGGAGCAACACGTGAAGCCATAACCATGATTATGCCTAAGGCAATGGGACTTAATGTCGGAGGTAAGATCGGAATTGCTCGACAAAAGGACCACATCAGTGTAGCCGTTTTTCTTGGTGTAGGATTATTGCATCTGGATGAAGTTGCCATTGGTTTGGGACATAGGGCTTCGCCCATTACGGAGGGTAATTGAAAATGCGATTGTATGGAATCAGAGGAGCTACAACAGTGTGTAATAATGACTCGGATGAAATAATCCAAAATACTACTGTCTTATTGCAAACTATTATTGATAAAAATAAACTGAGTGAAGAAAATGTTGTTAGTATTATCATTACGACTACTCCAGATCTGACGGCAGAGTTTCCGGCTAAGGCATGTCGGTTGATGGGTTGGAAGAATACGGCGCTACTTGGCGCTGTGGAAGCAGATGTACCGCACGGTGTCACTTATTGTATTAGAGTATTAGTCCATGCTTATCTAGAAGATGCGCAGAAGGTAACTCATGTATATCTTAATGAAGCAAAAGCTTTGCGCCCCGACCTAGTCGTCTGAGATGGAAGTCTCTGGATATAGGCGAGGCTTATTTTTCATCTACTCCATAGATGTACAGTGTCTACTAGGCTCAATTTAATCGCCAAGTAGCACTAGCATTAGAAAGGACTGAATAGTTATTCAGATTGCAATAGACGGTCCTGCAGGTGCGGGTAAAAGCACGATAGCAAAGATATTGGCAGATAAATTAGGATATATATATATTGATACGGGGGCAATGTATAGAGCGGTGACTTATCTAGCTCTACAAAAGGGAACCTCAAGTGATGCAGGAATGGAATTGGCAAAAATTGCTGCAGAGATGGATTTCCAGTTTGTACTGGTGGGCGCAGGAAGGCAGATAGTAATTTGTGATGGCAAGGATATCACTGAAGAGATTAGGGACCCTCGCGTTAGCCATAAGGTTTCTATGATTTCATCACACCGAGAGGTGCGCCAGGAGCTTGTAAAAAAGCAGCAGGAGCTCGCAAATAACCGTGATGTCGTAATGGATGGCAGGGATATTGGAACGGTAGTTTTGCCCGAGGCTGAATGTAAGATATATCTGACAGCGGATTCGGACGAAAGAACACGAAGAAGATACAATGAGCTTCTAGGGAAAGGGTTTGCCGGGAGCTATGATGATATTAAGAAAGATATATTCAAAAGGGACGAGCAGGATAAAACTAGAACTGTAGATCCTTTAAGGCCTGCTTGGGATGCTATAATTGTTGATACTACGGGGGTATCTTTGGAAGAAGTGGTAGTGCGAATAATGAAAATCCTCTCAAAGAGTTAAGGGAGAAAAATAAAATGATATATGTTATTGCCCGTAAAATTGTAAAGACATTTTTGTTGATTTTTAATAACTTGAAGGTTGTAGGTGAAGAGAACATCCCATCATCAGCAGCTGTTGTTTTGGTGGCTAACCATGTATCTTATTGGGATCCTCCTGTTTTAGGTTGTGCTATTAGACGCAAGGTGCATTTTATGGCTAAATAGGAAGTATATAGAGTACCTTTCC